>JBKPDV010000252.1:0-11006 GCA_046728075.1 Acidobacteriota bacterium
GAGTAAAGGACGTGAGCACGGGCGCTCGGGTCGATGACGACACGATCTTCGAGGCGGCCTCTCTCTCCAAGCCAGTCTTTGCCTACGCGGTCGCGAAGCTCATGGACGCGGGAAAACTCGACCTGGACACCTCTGTCTCGAAGTACCTGCCGGGGGACTACGTCGATGACCCGCGGCTTCGCTCGATCACGGTGCGGCACGTTCTCTCGCACACGACGGGGTTCCCGAACTGGCGGCCCGACGGGCAGCGGCTCAAGATCCACTTTGCACCCGCAGAAAGATTCAGCTACTCCGGCGAGGGCTTTGTCGATCTTCAGAGGGCGGTCAAGCGATCCACGGGCGAGACCCTGGAATCGTTGATGAAACGCCTCGTCTTCGAACCGCTCCGGATGACGAACAGCAGCTACGTCTGGGAGGAGCGCTTCGAGGGGCGCAAGGCGACGGGCCACGACGCTGCCGGCAATCCCCGACGTATTCAAAAGCCGCCGCTGGCCTCCTCGGCAGCGAGCCTTCAGACGACCGCACTCGACTATGCACGCTTCCTGATCGCCGTCCTGGATGGGACCGGCCTCCGGAAGAACACGGCCGCCGAGATCCTTCGTCCGCAGGTCCACGTCGATGAAGGCTGCCAGAACTGCATTACCAAAAAGCCGAGCGGACGGATCTCCCGCGAGATCGGGTGGGGTCTGGGTTGGGGTCTCGAACAAACCGACGACGGTGTCTCCCTCTGGCACTGGGGGGACAACAGCAGCGGTTTCCACTGTTACGTCGTCGGATACCCGCGCCAGAGGATCGGCGTCGTCGTCTTCACGAATGGACTCGGAGGACACGGCATCATCCCCGAGATCGTCGAGGCGGCAGTCGGCGGCCGGCATCCGTCGTTCGCCTGGCTCGACTACGAAAGGTACGACTCGCCCGTGCGTACATGGTTCCGGGACATTCTGGCTCGCGGCACTGGAGCGATCGCGAGCTACCGCGATCGGAAACGCGAAGGATCGGGCTCTGTGTGGACACAGGAGCAGGTCAACGGAGTCGGCTACTGGCTGCTGGGGAAGAAGAGACTTCCGGAGGCGATCGCTGTATTCGAGATGAACGCGGAGGACTTTCCGGCCTCCTGGAACGTCCACGACAGCCTCGCCGAAGCGTACGCCGCAGACGGCCAGAAGCAGCGCGCCATCGCCGCCTACGAGAAATCGCTCGCCTTGAACCCCGCCAATACCAACGGCGCCGAGCAGCTTCGCAAGCTGAAGAGCGAGCTCGTTCCGAAGTAATCTCTCAAGCGCGAGGCAGAGCGGGGCGGCGCCGAGCGCCCGCCCCGGACCACTGCTCGCACGACTCGCGCCGGCTTGCCCGCCCGGTTACTTCTTGGCCGGCGCTTTCGCTTTCGGCGCTTCGACCATCTTCACGTCGAACTTGCGGTTGCCTTCGATGAAGAAGACACATTCCGAGGCCTTGTCACAGCCGGTGGTATGGCGGTAGGTCGAGGGAAGAAAGAGGTAGGAGCCGGCCGTCATACGGACCTCCGGCTTGCCTTCAGGGCCGTGAATGAGAGTCCCCGACACGACGACGATACGCAGATCGGCCGAGTGCGTGTGAAGAGGCGCCGAAAAACCCGCCGGAAACTTCTGTACGGCGCCGAACGGGCCCTTCGTCCAGTCGCCGAACAGACTCACGCCCTTGACACCGGGAGGCGCGCCTTCCACGTCCGTCCATTTCAGATCACCCGCCGGCCAGACGACGGGCGCCAGGGCGGCCGCCTTCGCTTTTCCCGCTTCCGTGTTTTGCGCCAGGGCCGCCGCGGCCAGCACGACCGACAGAGAGAGCGCCAGGACAATTCTGAATCTCATTGACCGATCTCCTTCTGCTGAGGGTTTTTCCCAACCCTATCAGCCGAGTCACTCCGTGGCAAGCCGATCTGGAACGGAACCCAAGCGAGCCGATGGATTGTCCTGCGCGCCAGTCGGCGGGAGGCGACTCGCTCCGAAGCCTTCTGTCATGGGGCGCCTCTAGCGGACTTCGGGATCAAGGGCCAGCGCCTTATCGCGCAGTCACAATCTATATATTGTTACAAGGAAAGTTGCGGGCTTCGTTCGCCGACCCGGAAACAGTCCGGTGCGCCCGCAGGCGCAGGTCCCGAGGAAGCGGAAGCGACGTGCGTGGCACACCCCTTGCTCAATGAGCTCTGGTTGCAAACCGGCGACAGAGGGAGGTTCTATGAGTTTGAAGGCATTTCAGAGGGCGGTTCTCGCAGCGCTCGTCGGCGTCACGGCAGGACCCGGGCTTGCGCAGATTCCGGTACCCGTTCCCGTCCCTCTTCCGGGGCTCGAGGTGCGGTTCTCGACGGGAAGACCGCCCGCCGTCCGCCACGAGCAGGCCGGCCCGCGTCCCGGACCGAACTATGTATGGGTCACCGGCTTCTGGGACTGGGACGGCGCGCGCTGGCGGTGGATTCCGGGGCGCTGGGAGCTGCGCGCGGCACCGGATGCGTACTGGATCGCCCCTCGTTATGTCCACACCGACAGGGGCACGATCTACGAGCCGGGCCACTGGTCCAACCAGACGATTGCGGTCGGCGACGACGTGCGCAAGCGGAAAGAGTGGCAGCGGCACGAGCGCGAACACGAGAAGGAGCTCGAGAGGGAACGTGACCGCGATCGTTACAAGGACCAGTTCCGGGACCACGACCGCGATCATCAGTAAGAATCGGCTCTGAATTCGGAGCCGCAGGTCCACGGCCAACCCGGTCGAGCCCGCGGCTCTTTTCTTCTCAAACGACCGATCCCGACGACCTCGGAGCGCAGGCGCGGCAGAGGCCCGTCGGCGAGCAGCGCTTTTACCTTCAGCTGAAAGGGGCGCCCCGCAAGATAATCTGCCCGTGAGCAGCGGCGGGGAAGACGGCGGGCGCCGATCCGGTCCGGTGACCGGCCGCTTCACGGTGCGTCGCGTTCGGTCCGCCTATTCCTCATGGCGCGCCTCGATCCGCCGTACCGATGTGTTCCTCGCGGGCGTTCTCGCTGCGCTCTCGCTCGGTTTGGGCGCGTATCTCCACGCCCGCGCTCAGGCGGCGGCGCGTGTCGGCTTCGCGGAAAGTGCGCAACGCCTCCACGCGGCGATCGCGGAGAGACTGGCCCAACCGTTGGAGGATCTCCTCGCGCTCTCGAGCTTTCTCGAGGCTTCGGGAGGCCTGAGTCGCCAGCAATTCCGTCTCCTGGCGAATCCGATGTTGCAGCGCCACCGGACTGTCTACGCTTTCGAATGGCTTCCGCTGGTCCGTGAATCCGAGCGCTCTCATTACGAAGCGGAGGCGCGCGCCACGGGCCTGACCGACTACCGCTTCTGGGAGCCGGGTCCCGACGGAAAGCCGCGGGAGGCCGCCCGCCGTCCTTCCTACGTACCCATCCACTACATGGAACCACCGAGCGCGCTCGCGCTCGGCTTCGACATTGCGGCCGAGCCGGGCCGATGGTCGATCGCGGAGAAGGCGCGCGACTCGGGTGTCATCACCGCCTCGCCCCCGTTCGGCCTCGTGGAGGACATGGGTCAGCCGAACGCTTCGCTGGCGATCGCTCTGTACGCACCGATTTACCGCGGAGCCAATTCCGCGTCGGAGCCGGCGCGACGCGACTCGCTCTCCGGCTTCGTCATGGCGATCTTTCGCGTGGCGCCGCTCGTGGACTCCGCCGTGTCGGTAGCGAACGCATCGGGTCTCGCGTTTGCTCTGTCCGACGCTGAAGCTTCGGGAGCGCCGGCGCTCGCGGAACGTCCGCCAGCCGCGAGTACGCTTGTCCACCGGGCCGGCTTCGAGCTGAAGTTCCCGGTGCATTTCGTAGATCGCTGGTGGACACTCGATGTCTTCGCTCTTCCGGGGTCGCTGGTCCCCACGCGCCGCGGACCGATCGGGGTTGCCGCGGCCGGCGTTCTGGTCGCCCTGCTCGGGTTCGTCGGGGTGACCTCCCTGCGGACGATCTCTCGCCTGCGCCGCCAGGCAGAAAAAGTCGGACCGTACCGCCTCGTCGCGCGCCTGGGTCATGGCGCGATGGGCGTCGTCTGGGAAGCGCGCCATGCCCTGCTGCGGCGGCCGACGGCGGTCAAGTTGCTCGCGCCGGGCACGGGAGGGGAGCGCGCGCTCGCGCGCTTCGAGCGAGAGGTCCAATTGACGGCGGGCTTGACGCACCCGAGCACGATCGCGATCTACGACTACGGCCGCACCGCCGACGGCGTTTTTTATTACGCGATGGAGCTCTTGCACGGCATCAATCTGCTGCAGCTTGTGAGCTTCGACGGGCCGCTGCCTCCGGCGCGCGTCGTGCACCTGCTGCGGCAGGCGTGCGGCGCCCTGGCGGAGGCGCACGCCGCGGGTCTCATTCACCGGGACATCAAACCGGCCAACTTGATGATCTGCGTCCAGGGAGGCATTCCCGACTTCCTGAAGATTCTCGACTTCGGCCTCGTCAAGGACATCGGCGCGGCGGAGCCGCTACCGGAAGGGGGAATGCCACAGGTCCAGGCCGACGCGGGACTTTCGCTGGACGGCTCGATCCTCGGGACACCCCTTTACATGGCTCCCGAGGGAATGAGTGATCCGTCGAAGATCGATACGCGCGCCGATCTCTTCGCGCTCGGCGCCGTCGGATACTTTCTGCTGACCGGCAATTCGCCATTTCCGGGGCGCACCGCGATCGAGGTTTTCCGCAGCGAACGTCTGGGTCCGCCGCCCCCTCTCGCGGGCGCCGCCCCGAATCCCGTGCCGACCCCGCTGGAGGAGACTCTCCGCCGGTGTCTCGCCTTCCGCCGGGAAGAGCGGCCGGCCTCGGCGGAGGCGCTCGACGCGATGCTTGAGGAATGCGCCGTTCTTCCGTGGAAGCTCGCGGACGCGCGGGTCTGGTGGCGAGACCGGGGTCCGAAGGCGCTCGCGGCGGCGCGGGCACAGAGAGAGGAAGCCGGTCTCGGGGAAAAAGGGCAGGTCCTGGTTCTGGCTTCCGACGACCGCAGCCCGGGACCGCCATAGAATAGGCGCCAACCGAAGCGAGGTTCGAAATGTTGAGTGTGGACGCCGCCTACGAACGTATCGGCACGGCTCTCCGGCGAAGAGGTTACGTCGTCACGAAGGAGGAGCGGCCGACCGAGCCCTCCGGCGATCGGGTGGCCGTCTACGACTCGCCCAACATGTCCGTGACGGTTCGTTGGCTGGAAAAGGCGCGGTTGTTGACACTCCAGGTGAAGGTCGATGGCGATTGGGTCGAGTTCGCCAGACGAAGCTTCGGCCCGAAGGGTCTCGAGGACACTTCTGTCGATGCGCTCGTGCGCGCGGTCGACACGGAAGTCGCCGAGACGTCCACGGACTCGGGCGAGACCTAAAACCCCGGCAGGTCCGACGAAAGGGTCGGCCGTGAGAGAGCAGGAGCCGATTGTCCCGAAAACTCCGGCTCCGTTTTTTCGTAAGGTTGCCTCGGGAGAACTCTATGCGCAACGCAAAGGCACTCTTGTGTCTGTCCGCATTCCTGGCGGTCGCCGCCTCGCCCGACACGCCGCAGCGCGGTGTCGAACCCTCGGACATCGATCGCGGCGTCGATCCCTGCGTCGACTTCTTCGCCTACGCGAACGGAAGCTGGCGGGCGAACAATCCGATCCCGGCCTCCATGCCGCGGTGGAGCCGGCGGTGGGCGGCCGGCGAATCGACGAAAGACCGCCTCCGGGAGATCCTCGATCAGACTTCCGCGGCCTCCGGGCGGACGAAAGGGAGCGTCGAGCAGCTCATCGGCGACTTCTACGGAGCCTGCATGGACGAAGCACAGGCCAACCGGCTCGGCGTCAAGCCTCTGAGCCCGCTTCTGGCGGAGATCGACGGCATCCAGAACACCGCGGACGTTCAGCGAGTGGTCGCCCGGTTCCACGCGATCGCGATTCCCGTGCCTTTCGCGCTCGCCGGAGAATCCGACAACCATACCCCGACGGACGTGATCGCAAAGCTCTACGCGAGCGGCCTCGGAATGCCGGACCGGGACTACTACGTCAAGCCCGAGCCTCGATTCGTGGAAGCGCGGGAAAAGTATTCCGCCCACGTTGCCGCGACATTCCAGCTGGCGGGCGACGACCCGGCGCGCGCGAAGTCCGCGGCCGACACGATCCTGCGAATGGAAACGCACCTGGCCGAGGCGTCACTGGACAACGTGGCGCTGCGGGACCCGAAGGCGACCGATCACAAGATGTCCTTCGCCGAGCTCCAGAAGCTCACGCCCCACTTCGACTGGACCGGCTACTCGCGGCGAGTCGGTGTACGAATCGGCGATCCGAACGTCGCGGAGCCGAAATTCATGACCGAATTCGACCGCCAGCTCGCTTCGACACCGATCGCCGACTGGAAGACTTACCTCAAATGGCACCTGCTCAACTCCGCGGCGCCGTCGTTGTCCGACGCGTTCATTTCCGAGGACTTCGCCTTCAACGGCGCCTACTTGAGCGGCGCCAAAGAGATGAAGCCGCGATGGAAGCGCTGCGTCGAATCGACCGACCGCCAGCTCGGCGAGGCGCTCGGCCGGAAGTACGTCGAGAAGTATTTCCCGCCGGAGGCGAAGGCCCGGATGCAGGAGCTCGTCAAGAACCTGAGGCTCGCGATGGGCGAGACGATCGAAGGCCTGGAGTGGATGAGCGCGGAGACCAAGAAGCGTGCCCTCGAGAAGCTCTCGACGTTCAATCCGAAGATCGGGTATCCCGACAAGTGGAAGGACTACAGCCGCGTCGCGATCAGCCGCACCTCCTACTGGAACGACGTTGTCGCCGGCCGCAAGTTCAACGTCGACGACAATCTGGCGACGATCGGCAAGCCCCTCGACCGGGGGCGCTGGGGCATGACGCCGCCGACCTCCGACGCCTACTACAACCCTTTGTTGAACGAGATCGTCTTCCCCGCCGGCATCCTGCAGCCGCCCGCGTTCAGCATGTCCGCCAACGACGCGGTGAACTACGGCGCGATCGGCGTGGTGATCGGGCATGAGATCAGCCATGGCTTCGACGACCAGGGGGCCCAATTCGACGCGCAGGGGCGTTTGAACAACTGGTGGACCGAGGAGGACTTGAAAAGATTCCAGGAAAAGACCGCCTGCGTGGTCAGACAGTTCGACAACTACTTCGTCGAGCCGGGCCTCCACCACAATGGCAAGCTCGTGTTGGGGGAGTCGATCGGAGATCTCGCGGGAGCGAAAATCGCCTATCGCGCCTTTCAGATTTCACAGAAGGGCAAGCCGCCGCTGCCTGCCGTGGACGGCTTCACGCCGGACCAGCAGTTCTTCATTGCGTGGGGGCAGTTTCGCGGCGACGCCGTCCGGCCCGAGTTCGCGCGCACGATGGTTCAAGGCGATCCGCACCCGATCGGGAAGTTTCGCGTCATCGGACCGGTCTCCAACCTGCCGGAATTCCAGAAGGCGTTCTCCTGCAAGCCCGGGGCGCCGATGGTGCGGCCTCCCGATCAGCGCTGCGAGGTCTGGTAGTTGATCGTCGGTAGTCGGTAGTCGGTAGTCGGTAGTTAGTAGTTGGTAGGCCGCCTCTCTTCCGCCGCGCCCGCGAGGAACAAAAGCCTTTCGTTGATCAGGCGGCGGGACACGGTTCGAACGACGACCAGTCGATCGATCGAACGTATTCCTCGTCCGGCGGGAAAGGGTTTCGAAACGTGAACGCAAAGGCCGTCGGACCCATCTCCTGGAGATGCGCGAGCCGCTTCTTGGCTTCGTCGATCGAAGGCCGGTGGCCCGGGGGAACCCACCAGAGAGCGACCACCGGCGCCCCGAACTTTTCGAACCAATCGTCCCGCTGCCGAAGTACCTCGGCGTGGGCGGTGCGATAGACATAGCTGCGGAGATCCTCCACTGTCTTCCAGACGGAGAGATTGAAGAGAATCCGGTCGTCGTCGTAAGGCCGAAGGTAGGTGGCATTGCCTTCCGGCGTCTGGAGCCGCCAGACAAAACCGGGGCTTCCGTCCGCCAGGGCGTTGATCTCCGCCAGGCGCGCTACGAATCCCGCCATGACCGGACCCTCGAGCGCGCCGCGCATGCGTGCGATATTCACCTGTGCGATCTGCAGCGTTTTCATTCGCGTGGCCCTTCGTCCCTCGGCCGATTCTACGTCCGAGGAACTTCACGAGCAGGGGGCCGGGGGTGCGTTTCCAAGTCCTCCGCCCGTTCTCCAATGCGCGCCTGCCGTGGTCGGAGTAGGATTTCACCCGGAATGGACGTCGCCGGCGAGGAACGCCGCTTTGCGCGCTGGAAATGTTCTGCCTGTCAGACGGTTCGCTACGCGCCGATTCCGGCAGATGGGCGTTTGAAGTGCCCGATTTGCTACGCGGCCGTGCCTTTCGATCCGCGCAGACACGCTCGCCGCGATCCGACAGATCGGGGGAAACGACCCGAAGAGATCCCGCCCGCCGAGGCGTGAGCGGCTGGAGAGCCCGTTTCTTGCCGACCGACGCCGGCCCGATCGATCGCAGTTCGCCGCAATCGGCGCGTTACGAGACGTAACACTTCCCAGGTCTGACCGGGATGGCCCGGCTGCGCTTGGAGGCGTCCCATCAGTATCTTGCGAGATCGGTAGAAGAATTGCTTGACAGAGGGGCGACCCTCCGCCGGGTCGCTGCCATTGGGGAGGTTTGACTCGAGATGGCCGAGAAACGAACGTATCCGCGTTACCGCCAGGAGGTGGTGGCCGACTTCAGCCCCGCCGAATCCAAGATTACGGGCGTGACGAAGGACGTCTCGGTAGGGGGACTGTTCGTCCGCACGAGCCGAATGCCGGAAGAGGGACAGAAGCTGCTCGTCACTCTCCGTTTTCCCGACGGCCGCCAGCTGCTGCTCCAGGGTGACGTCGTCCGAACCTTCGAAGCTCCGACGCTTGTCCGGCACCTGTTCCCGACCGGTTTTGGAGTATCGATTCGCAACAGCCAGAGTTACCAACGCTTCGTCGAGTCCGTCGCGACCCACAACGGCAACTCCCCGGGCCCGCGCTCTCCGGCTCCCCCCAAGCGAGATTCGCACTAGCAGGCTGCTGAAAAATGGATGCGGGCGTGGCTTGCGGCCGCGGGCGTTGGCTCCGCCAACGGCGGCCGCGAGAGTTAAAACGTTGGACTGGCCCCCCCCGGGGGCCTCATTTAACTCTCTCGGCTGCCGGTCGCAACGCGACCGCCGCAGCCGAAAGCCGCGCAGGGCCGTCTGCGGCGTTGCCGCTCCTCCCCGATGCATCCAGCATCGCCTTCGTCGCGGCGCCTTGCATCCGACCCCGCGGCGCTCGCAACGCCGCCTCACACCCTTTTTCAGCAGCCTGCTAGGCTTCCTGAAACGGAGGGCGAGCATGTCCGATCAGGAAAAAGACTCGGCCGAACGCCGGCTCGGCCACCGGCGCCGAGGACGCGGCAGACGGATTCTCGGGGATCGGCGGGAAGAGACGAGAGATCTTCGGCGGCTCTCCGAACGGCGGATCTCGGAACGTCGGAGCGGGCTGCGCCGTCGCGAGATACCCGACAGGCGAGCGAGAGCGGGAGCGTAGCGCGTCGCTGCCGGCCGGACGAAGACAAAAAAAGAGGCGGGGAAAACCCCGCCTCGAGAATACTGAGCGAGAGAGCGGTCAGTAGCGGGAGCGTCCGCCGCCGCCGCCGCCGCTGCGGTCGTCGTTCTTCGGCCGCGCCTCGTTGACGGTCAGTGACCGCCCGCCGAACTCGGTACCGTTCAACGACAGGGCCTGCTTGGCCTGATCCGCGTTGCTGAACTCGACGAAACCGAACCCTTTGGACCGGCCGCTGTCGCGGTCCGTGATGACCTTCGCGGAGTCCGGAGTGCCGAACTTGGCGAATAGGTCGCTGAGCTGGTCGTCGGAGATGTTGTACGGCAGGTTACCTACGTAGAGCTTCATCAGATCCATCCTTCGTGCCGGTCAAAAAATGGGGCGCAGGACCGCCGGCGCGGCACTTCGCATTCTCGTGGCTTTTTCGATCGGGATTCGTCAGAACAGGTCTGGCAAAGGCGAGCGAACCGAGAACAACGGAAGTATATCACGCCTTTTGGGAGGCCTCCGCGCGCGCTCCGCGCCGCCGGGAACCCCGAATCGTCAGCGGCCGTCCGTTCCGACGGGGGCGTTGAGCCGGCCCGCCCGCCGGGCGACAATTCTTCCAGAATGAAATGGCGAAGTCCGTTGTCCTTTTTCGCGCTCTCGTTGGTCTTTCCACTGGCGCTCTACGTCGGCTTTGCAAGCCGACTGATCACGTCTCACGTCGGTTACGAAATGGACGAAGCCATCTACGTCGAGTCTGCCGTCTTCGTTCTTCGCGGCAGCGGACCGCCGCCCTTTCGCTACGACACCACGAGCTGGCTCTCCACCCACGGCCGGCGCTGGCCGCTCATGATCATTCCCTACGTTGGAACGGTGAAAGCGTTCGCGGCCCTGCCTCTCTTTGCGATCTTCGGTATCACGGCCCCTGTGGCGCGGTTGTCCGGCGTTCTGCTGGGAGCCGTGGGGATCGCGGGTCTCGTCACGCTGATCGGGAAGCGGATCGATCCCCTCGCCGGGCTGATGATCGGGGTCGCTCTAAGCGTCCACCCGTCCTATCTGGATCTCACCGTTTTCGACAATGGAGGCGCCTCCGTTTGGATGGCCTCGATGGGACTCCTCTGTCTGGCGCTCGAGAACCATCTTCGCCGCCAGTCGAATCGGTCCGCGCTTCTGCTCGGGATCGCCGCCGGATTTGGCGTTTGGGCTCGCGCGAACGTCCTCTGGTTCCTCGCGTCGCTGATCGCGGCAGCCCTGTTTGCTTTTGGGCGACGCGCTCTTCCTCCCAGGTCTCAGCTCCGCGCGATCGCCGGAGGAGTCTGCCTCGGGGCTCTCCCGCTCATCGCCTACGAACTGGGCTCGCGGCTGGCGACATTCCGGTACATCGAGACGGCAAGTCAGCCTCTGTCGTTGGAGAAGGTCGCGGAGCGGCTCCGGGAGCTCGCCGAGCTGATGATTTCCGATGGGGAGCAGCGGAG
>JBKPDV010000253.1:0-20045 GCA_046728075.1 Acidobacteriota bacterium
ACGCGGCATCGCTTGAAGATCCAGGAGCACTGACTCGATCCGATCCGATCCCATGCGCTTCCTCCTCGCCGTTCGGCGTCGGCGCGCTCCGATCGGCGGGTTATTCGCTAAAAGCAAAAGGCCGCGACCCCTTGCGGAGCCGCGGCCGGATGGACGAGGCCGGGTCTTACTGCGCGGGAATGTAGGTGACGTCTCCGGACGTGTTGTCCACGGTCGAAGCGTAGGGGATGACGGCGCCGGAACCGCCAATCACCGAGAACTGCAAATAGAAGTTCGTCGCCGTGACCCCGGATGATCCCAGCAGATTGCCCAGGGTCGTCTGGAAAGTCGAGTTGGGGTTGACGAGGTAGCTCGCGCCCCCCAGCACCGTTCCGTTATCGCCGCTGACTGCGGTCACCTGCACCGTTGCGAATGCCCCGCTGACCTCGGTGAAGCCGAAGTTCGTGTGAGAGCCGCCCGAGGCGCTGCTCTGGTCGAGGAAGATCGTGGTCAGAGTCGGGCTTCCCACGCCGATTGCGCGGGAGGCGCGGATGCCGTCGACTGTGAAGCCGAAGACGCTGTTGAGCTTCGTGACGGTCGTCCGGGCCGAGACGACCAGGCTGGCCGGGGCAAGCGGGTGAACGCGAAGAGCCGTGACGGCCGGGAACTCGAGGTTGAATTCCGTGGCCAGCACGTCGGGAAACTCGAGTGTCTGACCGGGCGCCAGTCCGTAGGTGATGGGCAACGGCAGGCTCTGCGAACCGAGAGTGATCGGCAAGAGCGAGACCACGACGGTTGTCGGGTTGACGTCGGTATTGGTGATGTTGAGCATCGTACGGAAGAGGTTCCCGTTGGTACCGAGAATGTGCGCGGTCTGGGTGACGATGATGTCGTCCCCGGTGAGCACCGGCAGGATGCCCGCGTGGAACGCGGAGTCGCCCGTGACATCGTCGACTGTCGTCGCCCATGGAATCGCACGGCCCTGCGGGCTGACAACCGTAAAATCCGCCCGGATGTTCGTCTGAGACGGAATGGCCCGATCGAGCAGGATGTCGGTGATGCTCAGGGTCGTGTACGGCTGAGTCGTGCGCGAGGTCGTGCCGAGCAAGGTTCCGTTGCCGTCGCGGATGTCGATGCGGACGGTCACGGGGAATCCGGCCGACTCGGTGAAGCCGACGTTGGTGTGGGAGCCCGGGCCCTTCCCGAGTCCGTTGGCCGTGGCCGTTCCGACGCCGGCCATCAAGGCTGTGGACGTCGCGAAGCCCGGTGCGGCGAAACCGTAGGTGCCTGTGGGGCCGTTCGTATACGTCCGGCTGGCCAAGATGAAGCTCGAGAGGTCCTCGGAATCCACCGTGATCTGGCCGAAAGAGTCGGTCAGACCAAACTCGGATCGGACGACGTCGGTCAGGTTGAGGATCTGGCCCGGGCCGATGATCTGCGCGCTCTTGAAAGCGTTCGCCCCCGTCTGGCCGGTGCCGACGAAGCTTCCGTCGTGCACGTCGGTGCCGACGAAATAGAGGTCGAACTCCTTGGCGACGGGATTCGGATTCAACAACCGGAGGTCCGTCTGGAAGAAATGGGTCCCCTGAGTGCGCGCGACGATCGGCAGGATCTGGCCGTTGATGTTCAACGGAATCGCCTCTCGCGGCTGGAGCGGGAGGCCGGCAACCGGAGTGACCGAGAAATGGAGGATGCGGCCGGACACTCCCGGCACGAGGTCCTCCACCTTGAGAGTCCAGGTTCCGTTGGCCTGCTTTCCATTGAACGCGTTGAGCGAGAAGAGCGGAGCGCCGGTCGATCCGAAGATCGTGTTGATGGGTTGCTCGGCGGCACCGCTCTGGTCATGGAGGATCACGGACGTGCCGTCCGGTCCCGTCAGAGTCAGTCGGAGCTGTTGCGGCGCCGAATGGTCGATCTCGACGAAGGCCTGGACGGTCGAGAGAAAGCCCGTGAAGCCGGAAACCGTTACCGTCGCCGTGGCCGAGCCGGTTCCGTCAGGGATCGCGATCGGAAGGGCATCGAGGTTTCCGAAGGTCCCCGGCGCAAACTGCACGGCCGCCAACGCATCGACCAGCGGTGTCACCACGTTGTTGCGTTTGTCCAGGATCGGCCGGCCCGTCGCTCGGAGAAGGCTGACCGTCGTCGAGGCAGACAGAGTCGGACGCGCCGCGCGGACGAGCGCGACCACGCCCGCGACGGCGGGGGCCGCGGCGGACGTCCCGCTGAAACTGATGATCTCTCCTCCGGCGGTCGGGACACTCCAGAAGGCGCCCGGAGCCAGGAGCGTCAGATTGGTATTGCTGTTGGAAAAGCAGGTCGGACTGCCCGGGACGATCGCGGTGTCGGAGCAGAGGCCCCAATCGAAAGCCGACGCGCCCAGCGGATACACCGCTCCAACCGAGACCGCGGACGTGACGCAGCCGGGCGAAGAGATCTGATTGGACAGGGCGGAGTTCCCCGCCGCTACGGTGACGACGATTCCGGCTGCCGTCGCCGCGTCGATCGGCGTGGCGAACTGCGGTGAGAAAGTGTCGCAGAAGCCGACAGAGGAGTTATCGCCGGTCGGCGAGGCGCCCAGGCTCATGTTCGCGGCCGTAATGCCGAACTTCGACCGGTTCGTGATCACGAAGTCGAGTCCGGAGAGAATGATCGAGTCGAAAGTGAATCCCTCGCAGGCGGGAAACACCTTGACGGCCACGATCTTCGCGTCGGGCGCCACGCCTGTCGAGCCCGCGACAATCGAAGCGACAGAGGTCCCGTGCCCCTCGCAGTCAAGGGGAGGCGAGCCGGGCTCGGTCGGATTGAAGCCGCCGACGACCTTGCCGTTGGGAAAGCCTCCTCCCCCAAGGACCTGAGTGTCGACGCCCGTGTCGAGAATGGCGACTGTCGCGCCATTGCCTCGGAATCCGAGGGCGTTGGCTGAGTCGCTATGGATCAGTTGCTGCGGGGCCGAGCTCGCGGCCAGGTAACGCATGCTGTCGAGAACGATCCAGTCGACATCGGAGCGAGCGGCCAGTGTGCGCACGCCGTCCGCCGAGGCGACGCCGGCAACCATCGAGAAGCTCTCGTATTGGTCCGAAGCTGAAAACTGCTCCCTGGCGAGCGACGAGACGAGCTTCTGCTGCGCGGCGATTCTTCGGGCGCGCCGCGCGTCTTCTCCCGCGGGATCGGGATGCGCCAGCAAAGCGCGAGGGGAAACCGTGCCGTCCCGCAGGCCCACGATCACTCCAAACGTGGATCGGCCGCTTTGCAGCGCACGCATCAGCGCCGGGTCCGCCTTGGACATCTCCGGGCTGACCGCGCTTGCGCAAACGGCCAGGAAAAGGACACCGGCGGCGGTCACGAGAAGAGTCCGAAGACTGCGGCGCATTTCGACCTCCCGGAATGTCTTTGTTTCGTAACAGATAGATTACAACAGGAGCGCGATACAGGAACACCTGTTACCGAAATCAATCAAGAAAAGAAGCTTCAATTCCGTCAATAATAAGGTTTCCCGATCAGAAATCCGAGTGAATTTGCGGCTGGCGGAGCAAAAAGCGGCGGGACGCCTGGTCCATCGGGCACGCGGGAGTCAGGCCGACGCGGCCTCCAGAGCCTTAGCGACTCGCTGCAAGTCCTTCACAAATCGA
Source organism: Acidobacteriota bacterium (assembly GCA_046728075.1). Taxonomy (GTDB): domain Bacteria; phylum Acidobacteriota; class Thermoanaerobaculia; order UBA5066; family Gp7-AA6; genus JBKPDV01. Next base: position 3,609 of record JBKPDV010000253.1, read on the forward strand.
GCCGTCTCGAGCTTTCGAGTCCTGGAATCGGGCGCCCGGAGGATGGATGAGGGATGGACCGTCGCCGCGGCGACGGAGGCGTAAGGGGACGGCAGGAGCCGGCCGCGGCTTTTCGTGACCCGGAAGGACGGCCCCCACAGGGCCTGCGCGGCCGTGGCGCCGAGGCAGAGCAGCGCTCTGGGTTTGACGACCGCGAGCTCGGATTCGAGCCAGGGCCGGCACGCCGCGATCTCGATCGAGTTCGGCTTCTGGTGGATCCGTTTCTTGCCCCGCGGCTCCCACTTGAAGTGCTTCACGACATTGGTCACGTAGACTTCCCGCCGGTCGATTCCGGCTTCCTCCAGGCAGGCGTCGAGCAATCTTCCGGCGGGGCCCACGAAAGGGTGCCCCTCGACGTCTTCCCTGTCGCCCGGCTGCTCACCCACCAAAAAGAGACTGGCGCCGACCGGCCCTTCCCCAAAGACCGTCTGAGTCCCGCGCTTCCAGAGAGGACAGGCGCGGCAGCCCGCGGCGGCCCGGCGCAGCGAAGCGAGCGTCGGGCGCCGAGGAATGAGCGGCGCGGCGGTTTGCATGACAGCCATCATCCGAGCCACAGCAGAGTTCACGCCAATGTGTGGCGTCCGGGCGGCCGGCCGCAACGGAAGAACGAGTGCATTTCCGCAGCGAGGTAGCCGGAGTAGATCCGGCGCTCCCCTCGGGATGACAATGTCGCAGTGAAAGCTCACGGACACGACACGGTCCTGCCGCAGAAGGATGGCTCTTTCCTCCTCGAGTGCCCGATGCCGAAGGGATGGGTCGGCAGAAAGACCGGGACGCAGACCTCCGCCGAGCATCCGGGAACGGCCGTCCGCTGGGAGGAGGAGATCTTCGAGGTGGTGGAGGCGGCGCCTGGCCTGCGAGGAGGGATCCGGTACAGGCTCGCGCCGTGGGAAGGGCGGCACGCGATCCGCGTCGTCGCCGCCTACGACGCGGTTGCCGAGGAAGCGCGCGGACGAGAGCAAATGGAGAGGCTGACAGGAATCTGGAAGCGCCGTGCGTCGATCCTCCTGGCGCCTCTGGCCGGCCTCCTGCCCGGATCGGTCCAGCTCCGGATGGAAGGAAACTTCGGCGCGCCGGCGCGCTGGATGACCTTCTTCTCGGCGTTTCCGCTCTTCCTCCTCGGCGTCCTGCGGATCCTCGATGCCCGGCTCGCGATCATGGGAGCCGGTGCGCTGCTCCCCTCCTGGCTCGCGCTTCCGATTCCGATCGCGGTCTACTTCGCTCTGGAGTCGGCGGTGCGCCTCTGGAGTCTCCTCTTCGCGGGCGAGCCGATGGGTTCCCTGCCGGGGGTTCTCGCCTATGAAGCGTGGCGTCTGGTCACGGGCGCAAGCCCGCCGATCGCTGTGCGGCCTGCCGCGCCCAGGTGGGCCGCGGCGGACATCTACAAGATGCTCGAGCCGTTTCTCGCGCTTCTCTCGCCGGAGGAACAGGAGTGGATCGAGGGGCGGCATTCCTTCGATCCGCTTCGATGGGGTCGCAGAAGCGCGATCCTGGTGGCGATTCTGGCGATCACGAACGTCGTCATCTCGCTCGGGATGATCGCGCAGGGGCACGATGACTTCTGGGATTTCGCATGGCTGCTGGTTGGGGGCTATCTCTGCGTGGAGCAGGTCGTTCGTCTGCGGCGCATCGGGCAAGGTCACCCGGCCGGAAGCGTCCTGGGGGCGCTGGTCCGGCCTCTGGCGCGAAGCCTCCTCGAGCCCGCCGCCGGTCAGTAGCGTTTCGGGCCCGCCGTTTGCATTGTCGGCGCCCAATGACCAGGAGCCGTCAATGCCCTCCCACCCAAGTCCTCGCGTGCGTCATCGGATGCCTTTTGCCAACTGTCTTACCTGCCGACGAGCCCCCCAAGCCTCCGCCGCTCTGGTCGGGAAAGGCGGAAGTCTCGTATGTCGCAACCTCCGGCAACAGCGACACCAAGACGCTGGGAGCCGCAGGCGAAGTCGAGTACCAGCCCGGTCCCTGGTCGGGCAAGGCCAAGCTCGAATTCATCCGCTCCGAGTCCGACGGAGTCGTCAACGCCCGATCCTTGGCCGGCCTGTTGCGCGGCGCACGCAAGCTGACCGCGCGCCTCGAAGCGTACGCGCAGGGAGCCTATTTCGAAAACACGTTTGCGGGCATCGATCGCCGTCTCGGCGGTGAAGCGGGGCTGGCGTATCTCCTCCTTCCGGGAGAACGGCACACGCTGAAATCCGAAGCGGGGTTGGGTTACACCAGCGAGGATCGCACCAACGGCGACAACCGGTCCTTCGCGAGCGGTCGGCTGGGACTTCTCTACAAGTGGAAATTCTCCAAGACGGCCGAGTTTTCCGAGGAGGCCTCCTTCACGGAAAGCTTCAAGGATGCGAAGGACTGGCGCTTTGGCAGCGCGACGTCTCTGTCGGCGAGCATGACCACTGTTCTCTCAGTCAAGATTTCTTACGTCATCCAAATGTTGAACGAGCCGGTTCCCGGAAAAAAGAAGACGGACACGGTCACGTCGGCCGCGCTGGTGGCGAAGTTTTGAGCCGAGGCCGTCGGCCGGAGCAGCGCCGCGATTAAACCGGCAGGGCGTCCTCGCGTCCGCCGACTGCCGCTTCCGCCTCCGCGGCGTCGTCGGAAGAGTCTTCGGCGCCTCCGACGAGTCGCCGGATCGGCCGCGCGAAAATCAAAAGAACGACGCCCGCGACCCCCGTGACTTTCGCGACGGCCGCGAAAAGCTCCGGAACGCTCATTCCCTCGAAGCCTCCGGCAGCGAGGCCCGCGATCAGGTTTCCAAGCGCCGTGCCCATGAACCAGGTGCCCATGAGCTGTCCGCCGAGACTCCGCGGCGCGAGCTTGGTCACGCTGGATAGACCGACCGGGGAAAGACACAGCTCCCCCGCGGTGTGGAGGAAATACGTGATGATGATCCACTGCATCCCGACCTTGACAGTGCCCACGGCGAGGCTGGCGCCCCACGCCAGGACGAGGAAGCCGAGAGCGAGGAACACGAGCCCATAACCCATCTTCGCGGCCGTCGAGGGTTGCCGTTTCCCGAGCACCAGCCAGAGCCATCCAAAGAGCGGTGCGAAAACGATCAGAAACGCCGAGTTCACCGACTGAAAGAATGACGTGGGAATGTTGAACCCGAGAAGGGTGCGATTCGTCATCCGATCCGTGAACAGATTCAGAGAGGAGCCCGCCTGCTCGAAGCCGGCCCAGAACAGAACGGCCGCCATGAAGAAGATGAAGATCACCACGATCCGCTTTTTCTCCGCCGCGGTGAGCCTGGCAAAGAGAAGCAGCGACGCAAAGTACAGAATCGCGAGACCGAGCATGAAGTAGCCGGTGCCCTGGGCAACTCCGTAAAGGTCGAGCCGGAGAACGCCCGCCGCGCGCAGCGCGAGAGCGCCGAGGACGACGGCGACGACGACGATGGAGCCCGTCGCCAGACGCCGCAGCGCCGCACGGTCGATCGGCGCGGCTCGGCCATCGCCGCCGGAAGCGCGCAGACCAGCCTTCCCGAGATAGCGACCTCCCCACCGGTACTGGATCAGACCGAGGATCATGCCGATGCCAGCCGCGGAAAACCCGAGATGCCAGTTCACACGCTCGCCGAGGTACCCGCAGACGAGCGGCCCGACGAGCGCTCCGATGTTGATTCCGGAATAGAAGACCGAGAAACCGGCGTCCCGGCGCGAGCTCCCCGCGGGATACAGGTCCCCCACCATGGAGCTCACGTTCGGCTTCAAGAGGCCGGTCCCGAGAACGATCAGTACGAGGCCGCCGTAGAAGGTGGGCACCGTAGGCATCGCCATGGAAAAGTGACCGGCGGCGATGAGGCAGCCCCCGAGGAAGACGGCATTGCGCTGGCCGAGAATCCGGTCGGCGACCCAGCCTCCCGGCAGAGCCATCAAATAGACGAATCCCGTGTACAACCCGTAGATCGCCGCCGCCGTCTTGTCCGTCAGGCCAAACCCGCCGGTCTGGACGCTGCCGACCAGGAAGAGGATGAGGAGCGCCCGCATGCCGTAATAGCTGAAGCGCTCCCACATCTCGGTGAAGAAGAGCGTCGAGAGGCCGCGCGGGTGCCCGAACCATTGCTTCTGTGCGGCGGAGGTCTGGCTCGTCATCGGTCGGGCTCCTTGTTTTCGTAACAGGCTACCGCACTCTCGCGTTCCCGCCGCCAGCGGCGGCCCGCCGACGCTCGGGCAGATACGGTGGCGTAAAGTGAGGCGCGTGCACACGCCGGGCTTTCTGGCGCCCCTGGTCCTCGTTTTCCTGGCCGCGGTCGTCGCGGCCTACGCGCTTCACCGCCTCCGGCTCCCGTCCCTGATCGGCTTCCTGCTGGCGGGCGTCCTGCTCGGCCCCTTCGGCCTCGGCCTGGTGGAAGACGTAACCGCCGTCGAGGCGCTGGCGCAAGTCGGCGTCGTGCTCCTGCTTTTCGCGGTCGGCCTCGAGGTCTCGCTCTCGAGCCTGCGCCGTCTGGGATCCGCCGTCTGGGTGGCCGGACCGATTCAGTTCACCGTCGTGACGGTGCTCGCCACGGGTCTCGCCGTTTCGCGGGGTTATCCGCTGCGTCAGAGCCTCTTCTTCGGTTTTCTGGTCGTGACCTGCTCGACGGTCGTCATCCTGCAGCTTCTGCTCGAACGGCACGAGCTCGACTCTCCACACGGCCGCTTTCTCATCGGGATCAACGTCTTTGAAGACCTCATGGTCGTTCCGATGATGCTCCTGATCGCGCCGCTCGCCAGCGGTGCCTCCCGCGGAGCGCTCGGCGCGTTGCTCGCCCTCGGAAAGACCGCGCTCGCCGGCCTGCTGATTTTTCTCGCAGCCCGGTTTCTGGTGCCGCGCTTTCTCGGGATCGTCGTCGCGACGCGCCGGCCCGAGCTCTTCCTTCTCGCTGTGCTCTTTGTCGTCCTCGGAACCGCTCTGGCAACGTCCTGGGCGGGGCTGTCGCTCGCCGTCGGAGCGTTTCTGGCGGGGCTCGTCGTCTCCGAGTCGGACTTTGGCCATCAGGCAATGGCGGACGTCGCCCCGTTTCGGGATGCCTTCAACGCGCTCTTCTTCGTCTCGGTCGGCATGCTCTTCGATACACGAATCCTCGTCCGGCGTCCGGCCATCGTTGCCGCCGCCCTCGGACTCGTGCTCGTGGGCAAGGCGTTCGCCGCGGCACTCCCAGTTCTGATTCTCGGCTGGGGACCGCGGGTCGCCGTGATTGTCGGGATCTCGCTCGCGCAGATCGGCGAGTTTGCGTTCGTGCTCCTGGAGCAGGGACGTGTCGCCGGGCTCGTCCCTCCCGACGTCTACCAGGTAACGCTGGCCGCCACGATCATCTCGATGGCCGCGACGCCCTTTCTCTTCCGTCTCGCACACGCCGCCGGGGAGCGCGCCGCCAGCCTGCCGTTTCCGGGAACGATTCGATCCTCGGCCGCCGACGCGGGAGGCCAGGCGCTGCCTCGCTCGGGCCATATCCTGATCATCGGCTTTGGTCACATGGGAGAGACGCTTGCTCGCGTGCTCGCCCGCGCGAAGGTCCCCTTTCGCGTCCTCGACCTGAACCCCGAACGCGTGCGCCGCGGGCGCGGCCGCGGAGTCCCGATCGAGTACGGAGACAGCACCAGCGCGGCCGTTCTGCGCAACGCGGGAGTCGCGGCCGCGCGCGCGGCGATCGTCGTCCTCTCCGACCCGCCGGCCACCCGCCGCACGCTGCGGCTCTGTCGGACACTCTCGTCTTCGATCTTCCTCCTGGCCCGCACGCGCTACCTCTCCGAGGTGGCCGAGCTCTCGGCGCTCGGAGCCGACGAAGTCGTCGCCGAGGAGTTCGAAACTTCTCTCGAAATCGCGGGCCGGACCCTGAGGCGGCTGGGATTTCCGCTGCCGTGGGTCGAGTCGGAGACCGCGGAGATTCGCGGCGCGCGGGAGGATGCGTTTCGCCGGTTCCGAGCCCCGGATACCGCCGCCGACGGCGTCGAGAGAGCGCTCGGCGGGGCGCGCCTGGAGCTGCTCTCGATCGGGCCGGACTGGGCGGCGGCCGGTCGGACTCTGAAGGAGCTGGCGCTGCGAAAGCGCGGAGGCGCGATTGTCCTGGCCGCGGTGCGGCAGGGCGAGCCCGAGGTCGCGCCGAGCGGCGATTTCGAGTTACGGCCCGGAGATCAGGTGTTGTTGCTGGGCGGGGAAGCGGCGATCGAGGGAAGTCTGGAGATCCTCAAGGGCTGAACGCCACGCGCAAGCTTTCTTCCACCGCTCGCGCCGTCTTGCGGATCTCTTTCTCGCCGTGGGCGGTGGAGAGGAACCAGGCTTCGAACTGAGCCGGCGGAAGAAAGATGCCGCGCTCCAGCATCGCGTGAAAGAAGGCCGCGTAGCGCTTCGTGTCGGAGCGCTTCACCGAGGTGAAGTCCGTCATCGGGCCGGGACCGAAGAAGAGCGTCGAGAGAGACCCGGCGCGTTCGTAGCAGACTCGATCGGTGACGCCTGCCTTCCCGATCGCCTCCCTCACGCGTGACTCCAGCTCGGCACCCAGCTTCTCCAGGTGAGCATGCGGCCGACTTCGGGCGATTTCCTGGAGCATCGCGATGCCCGCCTCCATGGCGAGCGGATTTCCGGAGAGGGTTCCGGCTTGATAGACCGGACCGGACGGCGCGACCTTCTCCATCAGAGCGCGGGGACCTCCGTAGACTCCCACGGGCAATCCCCCGCCGGCGATTTTTCCAAGCGTCGTGAGATCCGGCGAAACGCCGTAGAGCTCCTGGGCGCCGCCGGGAGCGAGGCGAAAGCCGCTGATGACTTCGTCGAAGATCAGAAGCGCCCCGTGGCGGCGGGTCAGATCCCGGATCGCCGCCAGATAACCTTCCTTCGGCCGCACGACTCCCATGTTTGCCGCGAGCGGTTCGAGAATCACGGCCGCGATCTCTCCGGGGAACCTCGAGAAGGCCTCTTCCAGGGCGGCCGCGCTGTTGTAGGGGATGACTGTCGTCAGCGCGGCGACTTCGTCGGGGACACCCGGGCTGCCCGCGATGGCGAGCGTGGCGAACCCCGATCCGGCGGAAACGAGAAACTGGTCGGCGTGGCCGTGGTAGCCCCCTTCGGTTTTGACGATCCGCTTGCGCCCCGTCGCCGCGCGCGCCAGCCGGGCGGCGCTCATCGTGGCTTCGGTGCCGGAGTTGACGAAGCGGACCATTTCGACCGAGGGAACCATGCGCGCGATCCGATCGGCCAGCCGGATCTCCGACTCCGTCGGCGCGCCGAAGGATGTGCCGCGCCGCGAAGCCGTGGAGAGCGCCCGCCGCAGGAAGTCCGGCGCGTGGCCGAAGAGGTGAGGCCCGTAGGACTGGACGTAGTCGATGTAGCTCACCCCGTCCGCGTCGCGCAAACGAGCGCCCTTGCCCGAGACCGCGAAAAAGGGCTCGCCTCCGACCGACGCGAAGGAACGGACGGGGGAAGAGACGCCGCCGGGCATGCGCTCCTTGGCACGCGCGAAGAGTCGGGAGGACCGGACGGACTTCCGAGAACGATTCATCGCGGCAGAAACAATCGGCGCTGACAGGCTCACTCTTCCTTGAGCCACTTCGCGGCATCCAGCGCGTGGTAGGTCAGGATGAAGTCCGCGCCGGCCCGCACGATCGACGTCAGGATCTCGAGCACGATCCTCTTCTCGTCGATCCAACCGTTGCGCGCCGCGGCCTTGACCATCGCGTACTCGCCCGAGACGTTGTAGGCGGCGATCGGCGCGTCGAAACGCGCTCGCGCTTCCCGGATCACATCGAGGTAGGCGATGGCGGGCTTGACCATCACCATGTCGGCCCCCTCTTCGAGGTCCGACGCGATCTCGCGCATCGCCTCCCTCCGGTTGGCTCCGTCCATCTGGTAGCCGCGGCGGTCGCCGAATTTCGGCGCAGAGTCGGCGGCCTCTCGAAACGGCCCGTAGAACGCGGAGGCGGACTTGGCGGAGTATGCGAGGATCGCCGTCTGGCCGAATCCCTCGTCGTCCAACTCCCGCCGGATCGCCGCGACACGTCCATCCATCATGTCGGAAGGGGCCACGACGTCGGCGCCCGCGCGTGCGTGCGAGAGGGCCGCCCGGGCGAGCAGCGGCAAGGTCGCGTCATTGTCGACGTCTCCGTCGCGAATCACGCCGCAGTGGCCGTGGGACGTGTATTCGTCGAGGCAGACGTCCGTGACGACGAGCAGGTCGGGGACTTCCTTCTTGAGTCGCCGCACGGTCGTCTGGACGGCCGCGTCCTCTCCCCAGGCTTCGGTGCCCGTTTCGTCCTTCTTCTCGGGGATGCCGAAGAGAATGACGCCCGGAATTTTCCAGGACTGGAGCTCCTGCGCCGCCGCGACAGCTTCGTCGGGTGATAGCCGAAAGACGCCGGGAAGCGACGAGATTTCCTCCCGCAGCCCCTTCCCGTGCCGCACGAAGAGCGGCGCTAGGAAGCGGTCCGGCGTGAGACGGGTCTCGCGCACGAGGGCTCGCAGAGCCGGTGTGCGCCGCAGGCGGCGCAGACGTGTCGTCGGAAAGGAGCTCACGGACAGAATCTATGGATTCGGAGCGGATTGTTCAAGGTCAGAAAAGAGGAGCGAGTGGGAGAAGGGAAGAAACGAGTGGGAGAGGGGTGAGGGGGTGAGTGGGCGAAGGTTAAGAGATCTCCCCCTCCCCCACTCGCTCCCTCTCCCCCTCCGCTCCCTTAGGCGACCCCATCGCGATTGCGACCAACAAACGCGCCGCGGCGGCGAAATTCGCCTCCGGAGCGATCTCGACTCGAGCAATGCCATGTGAGGCGAGAAACCGCGCCGTAAACCGGCCGAGCGTGACCGCGGGAATCGCCCGCAGCCGCTCCAGGGGAGCGGCGCCGATTCCTTCGAAGAGCCAACGCGCCGCGGCCGGAGAGGTTGCGCAAAACGCGGCGAACGGGCTCTCCACGATCTCGGAGTCGAGGTTGCCGTCGCGGGGACGAAGCACTTTTCGGTAAAGAACGATCGGAAGCACGTGGGCTCCGCGCTGCGCGAGTCCGGCCGGCAGCTCCTCGGACGCATCGTGTCCCCGCGGGAGCAGGACCCGCTGGCCCTCGAGATGATGCGGAAGATCCGCGAGTACCCCTTCGGAAGAACCGGCCGCGACGATCGCGACCGCCAAACCCTCTTTTCCGAGCGCCGCAGCGGTGGCGGCGCCGACCGCGGCGATCCGGCCTCCCGAGATCGCCTTCCGAAACCGATCCAGCAGCCCTGGCTCTTCCGAGAGCCGGCGGACCGCGACCTGGCTCGTGAAGATGGCGAGATCCGCCGGACTGTCGAGCTGTTCGACTCCTTCGCGCAGGGGCTCGATCGAGTGACTGACCTTCTCGACGATTTCCACGGGATGCGGCCCCGGCGCGAAGGGAAACGGATTCTCTCCCGACCGCACGACGAGGGCACGGGCGCTCATTCTCGCGCCTCCGCGATCAAGTCGGCCGCGCCCCGCGCCAGGAGTTTGCGCGCGACCGCATTGCCCAGGCTTTCAGGCTCCTCAGCGGAACCGATCCCCTCCTCGCGCAGGGAGCGCTCGCCCGATAGCGAGAAAACCGCCGCCACCAGCCGCAGCCGTCCGTCCGTCGCCAGGGCGCGACCGGCGAGCGGGGCGCGGCATCCGGCCTCCAGAGCCGACAGGAGCGCCCGCTCCGCGCGCGCCTCCAGGTGCGCTGCCGTTTCGTCCAGCGGCGAGATCACGCGCAGCGTCGACTCATCCCCTTCTCGGATGACGAGCGCGAGCGCCCCTTGCCCGATCGCCGGCAAGAGAACATCCTCCGAGAAGACCTCGGAGATCTCGTGGAGCCGTCCCAGGCGAGCCAGCCCCGCGCGGGCTAGCACGATCGCGTCCCAACGACCCTCCTGGAGGCGGCGCACGCGCGTGTCGACGTTGCCTCGGGCGTCGGAGATCTGCAGGTCCGGCCGGGCCGCCAGAAGCTGGGACCGTCGGCGAGGACTCGAGGTTCCGACCCGGGCGCCCTTCGGCAATGACGCGAAGGTCCGGGGCGGATGGGACACGAGCGCATCGCTGGGATCTTCCCGCGCCGGCACGGTGGCGAGCACGAGACCCGCGGGAAGGTTCGACGGGAGATCCTTCAGACTGTGCAGACCGACATCTGCCCGGCTTTCGAGCAGAGCCTCGTCGATTTCCTTGGTGAAAACCCCTTTGCTCTGGATGGCGGCGTCCAGGTGCGAAAGCTGATCGCCCGTCGTCCGAACAGTCACCAGTTCCGTTTGCACCTGCGGGCCAAGCAGCCGCCGCACGATCTCCACTTGCGCAAGGGACAGCGCGCTCCCGCGGGCCGCAATGCGGAGGGTGGTCATGCGTGGGTGAGGGGGCGAGGGGGTGAGGGGGTGCTCGGGAGCGTCGCCCACTCCCCCCCTCTCCCACTCTCCCCCTCCTTCTCTCGATCGCCGATAGGCAACAACTACCGATCCTCGTCTAAACCAAACAGGTGCCGAATCGCCTCGACTCTCTCCAGCTTCTTGGCGGTATCGGCCTCTGCCTTGAGGCGGCGCAGCGGCTCGTGGAGGACCCGCGCCATCAAGGCAGCGCCGAAGGAACGCAGACGCTCGCGATCGTTGGCCGGCTGGCTCGAGAGCTCCCGCTCCATCTCCTGCTCCAGGTTCTTGCGCCACCCGGTCACCGTCGGGACGACGGAGAGGTTGCCATACCAGAGGAGAAACTTCTGCAGCTCCTGCTCGAGAATCTCTTCCGCCCGAGGGATCTGATGCGCCCGCAGCCGGCGGTTTTCCTCCGCCACTTCGGCGAGGTCGTTCAACGCATAGGCGAAAACGTTGTAGATCTTGGCGGCCGCGGGATCGATGTCGGGCGGCATGGCCAGGTCCAGAAAGACCAGCGGCCTGCCGCGCCTTTCCCGCATGGCCGCTTCCACCTCTTCCACGCTCACGACCGGCGTCCCGCTGGCCGTCGCGCCGACGACCATGTCCGCCCGAGGAAGCTCCCGAGGGACGTCTTCCCACGCGATCACGGTCCCCGCGACCTGCCGGGCCACCGTCTCCGCGCGCTCGAGCGTGCGGTTGGCAATCCGCAGGTCCCGCCATCCCGCGTCTGCTGCCTGCCGCGCAAAGAGGGCGCCCGTCTCTCCCGCCCCGAGGACGAGCACGGTCTTCTCCGAAACGTCGCCGAACACTTTTCCCGCGAGCTCGAGTCCGATCGACACCACAGAGAGAGGATGCACGCCGATCTCCGTCTCGGTACGAACGCGCTTGCCGGCGGCGACCGCGCTCTCGAAGAGGCGATGGAGCACAGCATGCGAGGATCCGATCTCGCGCGCCAGCCGCAGGGCCTGCCGCACCTGGCCCAGGACTTCGCTTTCACCCAGGGCCATGGAGTCGAGCCCCGACGCGACACGGAAAAGGTGGCGCGCCGCGTCGGCCCCCTCGCGCAGGAAGCCCGCTGAGCTCAGAGAGGCCACTTCGAGCCCCCGCCATTGCGCCACGAAGCCTGTCAGCTCCTCCTCGCCGCGCTGCGCATCCACGACGCCATAGATCTCGCTGCGATGGCAAGTCGAGACGATCACGCCCTCGGCGACGAGGCCCCGGCCCACGATCTCCCGCAGGGCTTCCCTCACCTCTTCCGCGCTGAACGCAACGCGGTCCCGGATCGCGACGTCGGCGACTCGAAAGTTCCAGCCGAGAAGGACCAGGCGCGTTTCGGAGGAGGCCGTCATCGGAAGTGGTGGGCCGTCGGGAAGTAAAGATTGACGATGGTGTAAGAAAAGAGAACGACGCCGAAGCCGAGAATCGAGAGCAAGGCGACGCGCCGGCCTTCCCAGCCTCGCCGGTCGACCCAGAGCAGGAAGACGTACACGGCAAGCGTGATCAGGGCCCACAGAATCTTCGGATCCGCAAGTGTCGCCCAGAGCTCGCTCGCGCGGACGATTCCGAGCAGGAGGGCGACGACGAGAACGGCCAGACCGATCGAGACAGCCGTCCGGTTCATGCGGCCGATGACCTCGAGCGCCGGGAGGCGTGAGAAGAGGACTCCGATCCGGCGGCGCTTGAGCTGGCGGTTCTGGATGAGATAGAGGATGGAAAGCACAAAGGAGAAAGTGAAGGCCGCGTAAGCCAGGATCGCGAAGGTGACGTGCAGCGCGAAAAGGACTCCGCGGGTCTCCCGCGTGGCGGCCGTCGCGTGAGCCGGCACGAGCATCCCGGCGAGAGAAGCGAGAATAACGATGGGGATCAGAAAGGGCCCGATCGCGCGTTCCCGATGGCGAATCTGGAGGGCGAGAAAAGCGATCCCCAGCATCCAGCCGAAAAGCGAAAGCGATCCCTCGAGGGTTCGGTAGGGCACGGAGCCGAGCGCGCGAGCCCGCACCTGAAGGTCGACGAACTGCAACGCCAGCCCGGCGGCGAGCGCCAGCATGACCCCCAGACCCAACCCTGGTCTCGGGCGGCGCAGCGCGGCGACCGAGAGGATCTCCGCCGCCAGGTAGAGAAAAAGGGCCATCCAGCCGAGCGTGTGCGCCATCGGGACCAATCGAGTCTACCAGCGCGGGTCGACGCGACACATTGGACGGTTCCCGGCCCGGCGCCTGAGAGATAAGAACGAGGTTTCTCTTACTTCGCCGACCCAATCACAGTCCGGGTCGCGGCGCGCGAAGTCTCCCAGAGGGGAGGAGGCGCGCGCCGCGAGAGCGTGAGCGCGCGAGGGACCAGGCTCGCGGTCGAGCCCCGTTGGGCGAGCCGCGAGCCAGTGCGCCGAAAGGCGCAGGTCCCGAGTAAGCGGAAGCGACGTGTGGCGCTAGTTCTTTGCGGCCGGCTTCGCCTCGGCCGGCGTCTCCTTGTTGGCCTCGACCTGGATGTTGAGCTCGACGTCGTCGCCGACGACCGGGGCGCCCTTCTCGATGCCGTAGTCCTTCCTGTTGAGCGTCAGAGCGACCTCGAACCCGGCCTTGTCCGTCTTTCCCATCTTCGCGAAACCGAAGGACTTGACGGGGACGCGGATCGTCTTCGTGACACCGTGCATCGTAAATTCGCCCGTGACGTCGTAAAGATCGTTACCCTTCGGCTCGACCTTGGTGCTCTTGAATGTCATCGTCGGGTACTTGTCGGAATCGAAATAGTTGGGCGAGCGGAGATCTTTGTCTCTGGCTTCCACGCCGGTGTCGATCGACGCCGTCTGGATCGTCAGCTCGACCCTGGAGGCGGAAGGATTCGCCCGGTCGAGCCAGATCGTGCCGTCGAAATCCTTGAAGCGGCCCTCGACCTTCGTCAGAAGGTGGCGAATCCGGAAACCGATCAGCGTGTGGGCCTTGTCGAACTTGTACGTCTCGATTTCGGCAAGGACGGTGGCCGCCGCCAGGACCAGAGCAACGACCGCGAGAATCGGGAGTCTCCTCTTCATGTCTCTTCTCCTTATTGGGGGATAGTCTATCGTCGGCAGTCTCTCAAGGCTGTTGGGCGACTCTACCGCCTTGTTGACTCCTCCACCGGTACACTCATAGACTCGATTGTCCGGATGAAAACTGCGCCCGGCTCGTTCCTCATTCCGGCCTCATGAACGGCGACCCCCTCGGCGTCCGACGGAGCTTCGAACCCTCGCCGGGGAAAACCGCGGCGTTCTATAGCCTTCGAGAGCTCGAGCGGCGCGGACTCGGCTCGATCTCGCGCCTTCCCGTTTGTTTGAGGATCGTGCTCGAGTCCCTCGTGCGAAACGTCGACGGCAAACGGGTCAAAGAGGAGGACGTGCGGGAGCTCGCCTCCTGGAAGCCCCGAGGCGAGCGGACGGCCGAGATCCCGTTCGTCGTCGCTCGTATCGTGTTGCAGGACTTCACCGGCGTCCCCCTTCTCGTCGATCTCGCGGCGATGCGCTCCACGGTTCAGAGACTCGAGAAGGATCCCGCCGTCATCGAGCCCCTCGTCCCGGTGGCACTGGTGGTGGACCACTCCGTTCAAGTCGATTTCTGGTCCGTGCCGGACGCCCTCCAGCGCAACATGGAAATGGAATTCAAGAGAAACCGCGCCCGGTACGAGTTCCTGAAGTGGGGCATGCAGGCCTTCCACGGCTTCGACGTCATTCCCCCGGGAATCGGCATCGTGCATCAGGTGAACCTGGAGTACCTGGCGCGGGGCGTCCTCGAGAAGGACGGCGTCTATTATCCCGACACGCTCGTCGGAACGGACTCGCACACGACAATGATCAACGGCCTCGGGATCGTCGCCTGGGGCGTGGGGGGGATCGAGGCGGAGGCGGGGATGCTCGGCCAGCCCGTCTATTTCCTGACGCCCGACGTGGTCGGCGTTCACATCACCGGACGACTCTCAGATGGAGTCACCGCTACCGACCTCGCGCTCCACGTGACTCAGATGCTCCGGGCGGCGAAGGTCGTCGGCAAGTTCGTGGAGTTTCACGGCGAAGGCGCGGCGACGCTTCCCCTTCCCGACCGCGCCACGATCGCGAACATGGCACCCGAGTACGGGGCCACGATGGGGTTCTTCCCAGTCGACGAAGAGTCCTGCGCCTACCTCACGGCGACGGGCCGCACCGCGGAACAGGTGTCGGCGTTTCGCTCCTACTTTCAAGCGCAGGGAATGTTTGGCATCCCGCGCGGAGGCGCCTGCGACTACACCTCGGTGGTCGAGCTCGATCTGGCCTCCGTGCGCCCGAGCGTCTCCGGGCCGAAACGCCCGCAGGACCGGATCGATCTTCCGGACGTCAAACCGCGATTCCGGGAGCTGCTCGCCAAGCCGCTCACCGAAGGGGGATACGGCAAGACAAACGGGAACCTCATGCGCCGCTATCCAGTCGACATTGGTTTCCCGGGCACCGAGCCGGACCTTCCTCTCGGCGGCGGCGGCGCGCAGGAACCGGAGCCCGTCATCGCCGCCGCGGCTCGCGCCAAAGACACGAACCCCTGGACGGAATCGGAGATGGTCAACAACCGCCCGAGCCCGGACAGGATCGAAGAAGTTCCGGAGGAGCATCTGGCGCCGGCGAAGGTCGATCTCGGCCACGGCGACGTGCTGATCGCGGCGATCACGTCCTGCACGAACACCTCCAATCCGAGTGTCATGATCGCGGCGGGGCTGCTGGCGAAAAAGGCGGTGGCCCGGGGATTGAGCGTCTCTCCCAAGGTCAAGGCCTCGCTCGCACCCGGCTCTCGCGTCGTGACGGAGTACCTCCGCAAGACGGGACTGAACGAGCCGCTGGATCGGTTGGGCTTCGGACTCGTGGGATACGGCTGTACGACCTGCATCGGCAACTCGGGACCGCTCGATCCTCACATCGAAGAGGTGGTGACCGAGAACGACCTCATCACCGCCGCCGTCCTTTCAGGAAACCGCAACTTCGAGGCTCGCATCCAGCAGAACATCAAGGCGAATTTCCTCATGAGCCCTCCGCTCGTCGTGGCGTTCGCCCTGGCGGGACGCATCGACACGGACCTGACGCGGGAGCCGATCGGGCGCGACCGCAAGGGTCAGCCCGTCTACCTGAAGGAGATCTGGCCGACGCTCGCGGAGATCCGTGACGCCCTCGTCTCTTCGACCGATCCGGAGTCGTACCGCCGCCTCTACTCCGACTTCGTCGCGGCCAACCCGCTCTGGAACGAAATCCCCGCGGCGACGGGACGGGTCTACCGGTGGGACACGGAATCGACTTATATCCAGGAGCCTCCCTTCTTCGAGGGCTTCCGGATGCAGCCGGATCCCGTCACGGACATCCGCGGAGCGCGCCCCCTCGCGATCTTCGGCGACTCGGTGACGACCGACCACATCAGCCCGGCCGGGGCGATCAAGAAGGACTCCCCGGCCGGGAAGTACCTTCTCGAGAGAGGCGTCCAGCCGGAGGACTTCAACAGCTACGGGTCGAGGCGGGGCAATGATCGCGTCATGACGCGCGGCACCTTCGCCAACGTCCGCATCAAGAACCTCATGGTGCCCGGCGTCGAAGGAGGAGTGACGATCTCCCAGCCGACCGGCGAGCGGATGCCGATCTTCGACGCCGCGATGAAGTACCGCGAAGCGAACGTGCCGCTCGTCGTCTTCGCCGGGCAGGAGTACGGGACCGGTTCTTCCCGCGATTGGGCGGCGAAGGGAACAAGGCTGCTGGGCGTGCGCGCCGTCGTCGCGCAGAGCTTCGAGCGGATCCACCGGTCCAACCTCGTCGGCATGGGCGTTCTCCCCTGCCAGTTCCTGGAAGGGGTCAACGCGAAGACGCTCGGCCTTACGGGAACGGAGCTCTTCGACATCGGAGGCCTCGGCTCCCTGCTCAAGCCGCGGCAGACTCTGGTCCTCACGATCCGCCGCGCGGACGGCCGCGAGGAGCGCGTCGACATCCTCGTCCGCATCGACACGCCGATCGAGGTCGACTACTACCGCCACGGCGGCATCCTTCCCTACGTCCTGCGGCAGCTCGTGGCGTAGACGACTCTCTCCTGGTTTGGACGCTGGCTTCCAGTCCGGGAC
>JBKPDV010000254.1:0-14836 GCA_046728075.1 Acidobacteriota bacterium
ACTTCGGCTAGCTAACGCCCATTCGCCTTCCGCCAGACGGCGAAATCCTTCAGCGTCTGCTCGTCGGTCGCGGGATAGAGGCCGAAGATGCCGCGACCCTTGCGCACTTCCTCGGTGACGAAATCCTCGAACGCGGTCATCTCGAAGGTTTCGTCGGCGATCTCGTCGGCGAGATGTGCCGGGATGACGATGACGCCGTCGCCATCCCCCAGGACGACGTCGCCGGGAAACACCGGCGCGTCGCCGCAGCCGATCGGAACGTTGATCTCGATCGCCTGATGCAGCGTCAGATTGGTCGGCGCGCTCGGGCGGTGGTGATAGGCGGGAAAGCCGAGCTTTGCGATCTCGGCGGAATCGCGAAAGCCGCCATCGGTCACGACGCCGGTGACGCCGCGCTGCATCAGCCGCGTCACCAGGATGGCGCCGGCGCTGGCCGCCCGCGCATCCTTGCGGCTGTCCATGACCAACACCGCGCCGGGCGGGCAATCCTCGATCGCCTTGCGCTGCGGATGGGTGCGGTCGCGAAACACATCGAGCTTGTTGAGGTCCTCGCGCGCCGGCATGTAGCGCAAGGTGAAGGCCTCGCCGACCAGGGTCGGCTGATCGGGATTGAGCGGATGCACGTCCTGAATGCACTGGACGCGAAGCCCGCGCTTGAACAGCGCGGTCGCGACGGTGGCGGTGGAGACGGTCTTGAGCTTGTTGCGGGTGGTGTCGCTGAGTTTTGACATGTAATCATTTCTCCCAGGTCGTCATTCCGGGATGGTGCGCAAGCACCAGACCCGGAATCTCGAGGTTCCGGGTTCGATGCTGCGCATCGCCCCGGAACGACAGTGCTAATAGGACGAGGCTAGTAAATCGACGGCTCGCCGACCGGCGCGCCGAAACCGGTTTCGAGGAAATCGAAATCGCAGCCATCGTTGGCCTGCTTGATGTGCTTGGAGAACATCCAGCCATAGCCACGTTCGAAGCGCCGCTCCGGCTGCTTCCATTCGGCGCGGCGCTTGGCAAGCTCGGCTTCCGAGACATCGAGATTGATGGTGCGCGCGGCGACATCGAGGCTGATGCGGTCGCCGGTTCGCACCAGAGCAAGCGGTCCGCCGATATAAGATTCCGGCGATACATGCAGGATGCAGGCGCCGTAGCTCGTGCCGCTCATGCGCGCATCCGACAGCCGCACCATGTCGCGCACGCCCTGCTTCACGAGCTTGGTCGGGATCGGCAGCATGCCCCATTCCGGCATGCCCGGCCCGCCTTGCGGCCCGGCATTGCGCAGGATCAGCACGTGATCGGCTGACACGTCGAGGTCGGGATCGTCGACCGCCTTCTTCATCGACGGATAGTCGTCGAACACGAGCGCCGTGCCGGTGTGCTTGAGGAAGCGTGGCTCGCAGGCACTCGGCTTGATCACGCAGCCGTCGGGCGCGAGATTTCCCTTGAGCACCGCGAGCGCGCCTTCCTTGTAGATCGGATTGTCGATCGTGCGGATGACGTCGTCATTGTAGACTTCGGCGCGCGCGATGTTTTCGCCGAGCGTCACGCCGGTCACGGTCATGCAGTCGAGATGCAGATGATTGCGGATGCGGCTCATCAGACCCGGCAGGCCGCCGGCATAGTAGAAATCCTCCATCAGGTACGTGTCGCCGGAGGGGCGCACATTGGCGATGACAGGCACCTTGCGGCTCGCCGTCTCGAAATCGTCGAGCCCGATATCCGCACCCGCGCGGCGCGCCTGCGCGATCAGGTGAATGATCGCATTGGTCGAGCAGCCCATCGCCATCGCGACCGTGATGGCGTTCTCGAACGCCTCTCGAGTTTGAATTTGTTTCGGCGTCAAGTCTTCCCACACCATGTCCACGATACGCCGGCCGCATGCGGACGCCATGCGGATGTGGCCGGCGTCGGCGGCCGGAATCGAGGATGCGCCCGGCAACGTCATGCCGATCGATTCGGCTATCGCCGTCATGGTCGAGGCGGTGCCCATGGTCATGCAGGTGCCGTAGCTGCGGGCGATGCCGGCCTCGACATCGACCCAATCCTTGTCTGAGATCTTGCCCGCGCGCCGCTCATCCCAGTATTTCCAGGCGTCCGAGCCCGAGCCCAGCGTCCTGCCCTTCCAATTGCCGCGCAGCATCGGGCCCGCCGGAAGATAGATCGCGGGAAGATTCATGCTGGTCGCGCCCAGCAGCAGCGCGGGCGTAGTCTTGTCGCACCCGCCCATCAGCACCACGCCGTCGACGGGATGTCCGCGCAAGAGCTCCTCGGCGTCCATCGCCAGGAGATTACGGTACAGCATGGTGGTCGGCTTCAACAGCGATTCCGACAGCGACAGCGCCGGCAGTTCGACCGGAAAGCCGCCGGCCATCAGAATGCCGCGCTTGACGTCCTCGACGCGGCTCTTGAAATGCATGTGGCAGGGCTGCGCGTCCGACCAGGTGTTGAGGATCGCGATGACCGGGCGGTCCTTCCACTCCTCCGGTGCATAGCCCATCTGCATCGCGCGCGAGCGGTGGCCGAAGGCGCGCAGATCGTCGGGCGCGAACCAGCGCGCGCTGCGGAGCGTTTCCGGCGTTTTCTTGATTTTTTGATCGGCCATTTTTTGACGTGTCATGGGACACCTGTGAGAGAACCTCGCAGGTCATCTCACAGGCCGTCCCCACCGGGCAAGCCCCTGGTTACCGCATGATGCCGTGCATCACGCCGCCTTGCCGGCACCAGCGAGCAAGCGGCCGCGGATTCTCAAATCGGACATCGAGTTGAACATCGAGTTGAACATCTCTTGCACCTTACGACCGTGTCGCGATCACTGTCGTCATTCATCCGCAATCGAGCGAGGCTGCCTTTCGGTCCGTCCTCGTCCGGCGCTCCTGATGGCGCTCGGGGCCTCTGTCATTCGGACCCTCGTCCTTGCGGCGGTCTGGCGGGCCGGGACAGAAACTTGACGAAGAAGGACCGCACTTCAATGGCAAGCTTGACGTGGTCACCCTTCCATTAACGGCTTCAATGACAGTGAAATAGATGTTCCTCACAACTACGGCGCGCAGAGAAGCGGCCTCCTCATACAACTCCTGGCTGGTGCCTGCCAAGGAAGGTCGTGAATTTTGTCTACCCTTCATCGTGCATATGGAGGGTTGCCAAGGTCTCCTTTTTGCCGGTAACCGCGGATGTCTCCGCCCTGAAGCGCTTGCGGCAGCACTCGAATTCGTCACAAGCTCGATCGTCTGCCGCGGAATGCTGATTCCGTATCGGGCGGGGAGCTCGGCCATGGCGAATATCCTGGTCGTCGACGACGATCCTGTCATGCAAATGACCGTCAGGCTCTTGCTGGAACGAGCCGGACACAGCGTCATCGTCGCCGACGATGGCCGCAAGGGTCTTGCGGAATTCAAGACGGGACATTTCGATCTGGTGTTTCTCGATATTTTCATGCCGACGATGGACGGACTGGAGACCATGAAGCTGGTCCGCGAACTGCGACCCGCGACCCCGATCATCGCGATGTCCGGCAGGCCGGTGATGCCGGATTCGGGTTCGGAACCCGACTTTCTGGCGATGGCCACCAGGCTCGGCGCGGTGCCCAGCCTGCCCAAACCCTTCAGACCGGCGGCTTTGCTGGCGACACTCGCGGACTGCCTCGCCGCGGCCAGGGAACCGTCGGCCCAACCGGCGCCAGACAGCGATGTCGCTTCCCGCCACTGATACCAAGATGGCCTCGCGCTTGCTGCCGAAGAGCACGCGCGTGCGGAATGGCGGCTTGTTCGCCAGGATGACGCTCGCGACCAGGCTCGCCGTCGCGATGACCTTCCTGGTCGCGATCGCGGTCATCGCCGTCGGCTGGCTGAATTATCGCAGCCTGGAACAAGCGCTGTTGCCGCGCGTGCTCGATCGCATCGAGGCGCATGCGCGGCTGATGGCGACCGAACTTGAATCTCACGCGGCCGGGGCTCGCCGCGACGTCGCGAGCTACCGCTACATTCCCGGATTTGCCGGATTGATCCGCGCGCGATTGTCCGGCGGCGCCGATCTCGCGGATGGCGTTCCCGCAAGCGTCTGGCGCCAGCGGATCGCCATGCACTTTTCGGCGGAATTGGAAGCCAAGCCCGCCTACGCCATGATCCGGCTGATCGGAGTCGACGACAATCAGCGCGAAATCATCCGCGTCGACCGGGCGGGCCCCGACGGCGGAGTTCGTGTCGCCCCCGATGCGGAATTGCAGGAGCGCGGCGACCGGTACTATTTCAAGGAAACGGTCGGACTGTCGCCGGGGCAGATCTATGTCTCGCCGGTCAAGCTGGATCACATCGACGGGGGCGACCCTCGCACGGCGATGCTGCGCATCGGAACTCCGATTTTCGCACCGGACGGCAAGCCATTCGGCATTCTCATTCTCAACGTCGATATGAGCCGGGTTTTCGCGCATATCCTGTCGACGATCCGGCCCGGCGCACAGCTTTATGTCGTCAACTACGAGGGCGACTATCTCGTTCATCCCGATAAGACGCGTGAATTCGGCATGCAGTTCGGCAGGCCGGCAAACTGGCAGGCGGACTTTCCGTCGCTGGCCCCTGCTCTCGGCAGCACGCAAAGCTGCAACAGGATCGTGCCGGACGAGGCCGGACGGCCCGGCGGCGTGGCGTTCGCGCCGATTCTGCTCGCGGGCAAGCAGTGGATCGCGGTGATCGAGACGCTGCCGAATGCCGTTTTCATGGCACCGGCGCTGGCGATCAGGAATACGACCCTGCAGGTCGGGCTGATCGCGATGCTATGCGCGGCGGTGCTGGCGGTGATCGTGGCGCGGTCGCTGACGCGGCCGATCAAGCAACTGACCGCGGCCGTCGAGGGCATCGGCCGCAATGATCCCGTCACCATTCCGCTCGACGTCGGCGGCGAAACAGGCGTGCTTGCCAGCGCGTTCGCGCGGATGATCGGCGAGGCCAATGCCAAGACCGCCGAGCTCGAACGCGAGATCCGCGAACACCGCTTCACCGAAGCGGCGCGAGACCTCTATGCCGCGCGCGAGCGTCTCTACAGCGCCGCCGTGCAGTCGTCGAACGACGCGATCGTCACCCAGTCGCTCGACGGAACGATCACCGGATGGAATCCCGCCGCGGGACGCCTGTTCGGACACTCCATCGACGAAGCCGTGGGCAAGAGCATCGATCTGATCGTGCCTTCTGAGCGGACGACAGAGGTTCAGGAGATCCTGGGCCGGGTCGCGCGTGGTGAGAGAGTCGAAAATTACGAGACGGTGCGGGTGCGCAAGGACGGCAGTCCGGTTCAGGTCTCGCTCTCGATATCGCCGATCAGATCGCCCTCCGGAGAGATCATCGGTGCTTCCAGGATCGCGCGTGACCTCACCGAGAGCCGCAAGACTGAGCAGGCGCTCCGCCAGCAGATCGAAGAGCGCCGCCGCATCTTCGAAACCTCGCAGGATCTGATCCTGATCATCGATTCGACGGGTGTCATGGTTCAAGTCAGCCCAAGCGCCGAAACCATTCTGGGATACTTGCCGGAAGAGATGATAGGCCGGAACGCGATCGAATTCCTCCATCCCGACGACGTGGAAAATGCCCGCAAGGAGATGCGCGCCGCGCGGAGCGAGCTGCACACACGCGACGTCACCGGGCGCTTCATCCACAAGGATGGCCGGACGGTATGGCTTTCTTGGATGGGCGCCTGGTCGGAGCCGGTCAAGCGGCATTTCTTCGTCGGCCGCGACATGACCGAGAGCCGGCGGGCGCAGGAGACCTTGCGCGAGAGCGCGCAGCTGGCGCGCAACATCATCGAGACGGCGCTCGACGCGTTCGTCCAGATGGACGAAAGCGGCGCGATCCGAAGCTGGAATTCGCAGGCCGAGCGGATTTTCGGATGGCCGCGCAAGGAGGTGCTCGGCAAGGACCTGATCGACCTGATCGTGGCCGGCGCGGACCACGGCGAACTCAAGGCGGCGCTCGGACGCTTTCTCGGCTCCGGACAGGGCCTCATCCTCGGACGGCGCCGCGAACTCCTGGTCCGGCGCCGCGACGGCAAGGAGTTCAAGGCCGAGCTCAGCGTGACCGCGTTGAGAACCCGCAACGGCTTTCTGTTCAACGGATTCATCCGCGACCTCACCGAGAAGATCGCGGCGGAGGAGAGGATCAGGCAATCCGAAAAGATGGAAGCGATCGGCCAGCTCACCGGCGGCATCGCGCATGATTTCAACAATATCCTGACGGTCATCACCGGAACGATCGAAATCCTGGCCAGCGCCGTGGCGAAGGAGCCGCAGCTTGCGGCCATCACCAAGATGATCGACGAGGCCGCCGCGCGCGGCGCCGACCTGACCCAGCATCTTCTCGCCTTCGCGCGCAGGCAGCCGCTGCAGCCGCGCGACGTCGACATCAATACGCTCATCATCGACACCGCGAAGCTGCTGCGACCGACGCTTGGCGAACACATCGAAATCGAATCGGTGTTCAAGGACGAAACGTGCTTCGCCACCGTCGACCCCAACCACCTCGCGACCGCGATCCTCAACCTGGCGCTCAATTCGCGCGACGCCATGCCGAACGGCGGCAAGCTCATCGTGGAAACCGGCACCGCCTATCTCGACGAAAATTATGCCGACATGCACGATGACGTGCAGCCCGGCCACTATGCCCTGATCGCCGTCAGCGATACCGGAAACGGCATTCCCTCCGTCATGCTCGACAAGGTGTTCAACCCGTTCTTCACGTCGAAGGGCCCGGGCAAGGGCACCGGCCTCGGCCTGAGCATGGTCTACGGATTCGTCAAGCAATCCGCCGGACACATCAAGATCTATAGCGAGGAAGGCTACGGCACCACGATCAAGATGTACCTGCCGCCCGGCACCGGAGTATCGCTCGTGCCCGAAGCCGCCTCGGTGGCGGACATCGAAGGCGGACACGAGACAATCCTTGTCGTCGAAGACGACAGGCTGGTTCGCGAATATGTGCTAACCCAATTGCGTTCGCTGGGCTACGTCACGCTCGACGCCGGCAACGCCGCCGAAGCGCTCGCGATCGTCAACGCGGGACGGGAATTCGATCTGCTTTTCACCGACGTCATCATGCCAGGAACGATGAACGGCCGCCAGCTCGCCGACGCGATTCTCGAGCAGCGGCCGGACCTGAGGATTCTCTTCACCTCAGGCTACACCGAAAACGCCATCATTCATCACGGCCGGCTCGATTCCGGCGTGCTGTTGCTCGCCAAGCCGTACCGCAAATCGGATCTCGCCAGAATGATCCGAAAGGCGATCGATGGCTGATCTCTGGAAAACTGCTCACCCGGAAGGCAGGCGGCTACGTGCACCCATCGGCAAGCACCAGTTTACTCGTCGTCGTATCGTGGCGCAGCTTGAACAGGTCTTGAATTTCAGGGTCACTTAGAAATGCTTCTGCGTTTTGGCGTTCTGGAAATTCGATGATGACCATGCGTTCAGGGTTCCAATCACCCTCGATTGTCGTTGGATGAACCCCCTGAACTATGTATTTTCCTGAATGCTTTGCGATGAATGCAGGGATTTCAGCGATGTATTTTCTGAACCCACCGAAGTCATTCACCGACAAGTCGAGCACCAAATACGCTTTCATTCCTTACCTCGCGAACCAGCATCAGACCAATTCGCGGTCCATTTGGTGATTCCGTGGATGCGCAATTGCGTTGAGGGACAGGTCATGCGCGGTTACCGACGAACGCTCAGGATCGCCTTTTCTCGTACGCAGCGTACAACTTGATCGGATTGTCAAAGTTGACGTCCGCAGCACGAACGGAACCGCCGTACGCCGCCGCGATTTGCCGAAGGCATATCAGGACCAATCAGCCAACCCCAAGAAGACGACGACGTCTTCAACCGCCTGCTAGGAGGCGCGCTGCGCGGTCATCACGATGCGGACGAGATCGGCCGCGTTCCTCGCACCGAGCTTCTTCATGATGTTGGCGCGGTGATCTTCGATCGTGCGCGGACTGATCCCAAGCGTGCGTCCGGCTTCCTTGTTGGACGCGCCGGAGGTGAACTGTTCCAGCACCTCGCGTTCCCTGCGCGTCAACGGTTCCCGCCCCGGAAAATGCAGGGCAGCAATGCTGGAGGAGAGCGAGCTCTGCGCCTGCCGGCGCGCGTAAGCCCCGATCGCCTCGTCCAACCGCGCCACGATCTCGGTTCCACGGAACGGCTTCTCGATGAAATCCAGCGCACCGTTCTTGATCGCGCTGACCGCCATGGCGATGTCGCCCTGGCCGGAGATCATGAAGATGGGAGCGGGATAATCCTCGCCATGCAATTCTCTCAGAATATCGAGGCCGGATTTTCCAGGGATATGGACATCCAACAGAATGCATGAGGGCGTGCGGTTTCTCGCTACCGCCAGCAACGCGGCGCCATCCGCAAAACAAATCACTTCATAACCACCCGCGGACAACACCATCGAAAGGGTATCGCGCACAGCAGGATCGTCATCGACAACAAATATTTCGCCACGGGAAGCAGGTTTTTCGACCATGTGCCATCGTCCCAAAAAAGTAGAAACATGACGCGCACTCGCCGCACGATATACCGCTTGGCGGAGAATCGACCCACCCGTATTTGTACGGGACATGGGCTTAACCCACAAGTAGCGGCGTCCAACCTACGTTGCGGGCGAGAAGAATATCCGATGCAATCTGCAAGCAGACAGTGGCGTCTTGGCCCTACCCGAGCACCATGGCGACAGCTTCGGTTCGATCGTGTCCGAGCTAGCGGCTCTGCTCGATCATGTCCAGCGCAGCATCAAGGCGATTGAAAGAACCATCGCCCGCGACGCGTCGTCCGAGAGTTCGGAACATGTCGACGATGTTGTCGTGTTGGACGATGTCACACCCCGCTATGCGAAGGCAAGCGCGGCGCTGAACACCCGCAACGCCAGCCTCGATGCTGCGCTGCAATTTCTTCTCGACGCCAAGACGTCAGCACTGCTGACCAAATCCGCGCCCAAGCTGGCCGTGCTGTCCGGCCGCAGCCAGGCCTGATCCGCGGAAAAGCATGCCGCCCAGACGGGCGGATGCCGGCTTTTCATCTTGCTTAGACAGTATGGTGGCGCGCCGACACGCTCGTCATCCGCGCCCTTCGCAGGCGTCAAGACCGGTGGCGCGCTGTCACGCCGTCGGCCACGACGCCGCCCCATGTGTGGACGACCGGCAAGCCCATCGCGGTCTTGCCGAGGTTGGCGAGGCAAATCCGTAGGGCGGCGAGGTCGACGGGCTTCGGAAGACTTTGCAGATCGATCCCCAGCGATCTCGCATATGACCGCGCAGCTGAGCGGTGCGCTGCGTCCATGCCGCTGATCACGATCACGGAACCGGCGAACTTCGCATCGGCGATCGCCTGCACCACTTGAATGCCGTCGCCGTCGCCGAGCATCAGATCCAGCGTCACGCAATCGAACCGTCCGCTTCCGAGTTGCGTGAGAGCCTCCGCGCAGGACTGCGCTATCGTGACGGCATGGCCGGCCTGTTTGGCGGCGACCGAAATCAGCCTTCGCTGCGCGGCATCGTCGTCGACGACCAGGAGCTGCAGCGCGCGCCGTTCCTTGTCGTGTGGCGCATCGGTCGAAACAGGCAAACTGACTGGCATCGTTGGTCCTGAAGTGCGACGAATGGATCGGTCGATGCGATACATACACCCGCGCCCCTGCGGCCGGGTAAAGTCGACCCTCGAAATCCGGCGGGTCGCATTCAGGATTTATGCAGCAGGCGTCTGACGAAAATCGGATGGCATGCAGCCCCGTTTTCAGTCCTGCCGACGCGGCAAGGCTGACTGCGGGCGCGGCGCGTTCAGGCGCTCTTCGCCCCGTCGTGATTGGACGAAGCGGACGGTCTCTTCTTCTTGTTTTTGCCCTTGAGGAACTGGATATCCATTTCGGAGCCGTTGACCCGCACGAGCTCGCAGCGGCGATAAGCCAGACCGGTCGACGACAGCAGCAGGAAAAATTCTTTCAGGTTGAGCCCCTGGATGGAGCCCTCCAAGGTGAGGACGGCATCGTTGTCGGAAATCGCGTTGAGCTGGCAATCCCGCCGCCACGTCCCGTCGATCGCCATGATGCAGACGTCGTAGCCGCGGCTGAACGTGACGCGATCCGTGCCTTTGTGCTCCTCGGACATGTCTCAAAGCCCTGCGACTGCGGCCGACTTCATCGCAGCCGCGCCCGGAGCGGACGTCCTTCCAGGCACCACGCTGGGGGCGTTCGGCCGATAAAGACCGCGTCGTTCCGGAAATGGTTTGAAGACGTCGGTCAATCCGACCACGGTCTCGGCCGCTCCGAGCACCAGAAAGCCGTCCGGCTCGATCACCTTGGCCAGGCGGTTGAAGATGTTCACCTTGGTCTCCTGGTCGAAATAGATCAGGACGTTGCGGCAGAAGATGATGTCGAACTTTCCAAGGCAGGTGAAATCATGCAGCAGGTTGAGCTGCTTGTGCTGCACCATGCCGCGAATGTCGGAGTTGATCTGCCAGAGCTCGCCGGTCTGCTTGAAATATTTGACCAGCATCTGAATGGGCAGGCCACGCTGGACCTCGAACTGGCTGTAGATGCCGGCCTTCGATTTCTCGATCACCTCCTGCGACAGATCGGTCGCAAGAATTTCGACCCGGAAGCCGTTGAGCACAGCACCCGTCTCCTTCAGGCACATCGCCAGCGAATAGGGTTCCTGGCCGGTCGAACCGGCAGCGCACCAGATCCGGATGCTCTTGCGGTTCGCGCGCGCCCGCAGCATCTCGGGCATGATCGATTCGCGGAAATGATCGAACGGGAGCTTGTCGCGGAAGAAGAACGTCTCGTTGGTGGTCATGGCTTCGACCACCTGGTTGATGAAGTGCGAGGAACCGCTTCTCATCTTCTGCACGAGTTCGCTGATGCCGGGCAGGCCCGATTTCCGCGCCAGCGGAAGCAGGCGGCTCTCGATCAGATACTGCTTGTCGGCAGACAGATCGAGACCGGACTGGTCTTTGAGAAACTTCCGCAGGTACTCATAATCGGGCAGGGTCACGGACGGCCTCTTGCAGGCAAGCTGAAGATCAGACGGTTTCCGGCGAGGTCACCTGGATCAGGCCCACTTCCGCGAATTTCGCGGAAATGATTTCCTTGTCGAACGGCTTCATGATGTATTCGTTGGCACCGGCCGCGAGCGCGCGCGAGATATGGTCGATGTCGTTTTCGGTGGTGCAGAACACCACCTTGGGCGCATCGCCGCCGGGCAGGCGGCGCAGATTGCCGAGGAACTCGTAGCCGTCCATGTTCGGCATGTTCCAGTCGAGCAGGACCGCCTCGGGCATGGCGCTCTTGCAGGCCTCGAGCGCTTTCTCGCCGTCCTCGGCCTCGACGACTTGAAAGTCCATTTCTTCCAGAATGCGGCGCGCGATCTTTCGGACGACGGTCGAATCGTCGACTACCAGACAAGTTCTCATTTCAAAAGTCTCCCTGGTGGGACATTGCGGTCATGACGTGAGTTAAGCGGCAAGAGCGGTTTTGGCCGCCATTTCGAGGACGCGATCGACATCGAGGACGACCATGAGCTGGCCGTCGAGGCGGTGGACGCCGCCGGCGAG
This sequence comes from Acidobacteriota bacterium, assembly GCA_046728075.1. Taxonomy (GTDB): domain Bacteria; phylum Acidobacteriota; class Thermoanaerobaculia; order UBA5066; family Gp7-AA6; genus JBKPDV01. The sequence goes on from JBKPDV010000254.1 coordinate 11,582, forward strand.
CTTGGCCATGCGGGGATCGAGGTTGACGGGGTTTTCCTCGCGGCCGTCGTCGGGCAGCCGCAGGACCTCGCCGATCTGGTCGATCAGAAGGCCGTAGGATTCGCCGCGCAGGTCGACGCCGACCGCCATCGGCGGCTTGCCGTCATCGGCCTTGGGCAGCCCGAGCCGGGCGCGCATGTCGACCACGGTGACGATGCGGCCGCGCAGGTTGAGCACGCCGGCGATCTCGGCCGACGACAGCGGCACCCGCGTCAGCCGCTCCGGCATGAACACGTCCTGCACCCGCGAGATCGGCAGGCCGAACAACTGGCCGCCGATCACGGCGGTGACGTATTCCGACACCTGGCCTTCGCTTGATTGAGTCTTGCTGGTCATCGCATGCTCCTAAAGGCCAAATCTCAGGCCGCGTGGCTCATCTCGGCGGTCTGCTCCTTGAGCGCCGCGATCAGGCCGGGACGGTCGAACTTGGCGACGTAATCGTGGAAGCCGGCCTGCCGCCCGCGCTCGATCGCCGCCGGCGAGATCAGCGAGGACAGCCCGATGATCGGCATCCGGCTCAGATGCTGGTCGGCGCGGATGCTCTCGGCGAACTCGAAGCCGTTCATGTCGGGCATCTCGATGTCGGTCAGCACCACGTCGAAGGCCTGCCCCGAGCGCAATGTCGCAAGCCCTTCCTGCGCGTTGGTGGCGAGGCGCACCTTGTAGCCGGCGGCCTTGAGCACCGGCGCCAGCATGTTGCGGAAGAACGCCGAGTCGTCGACCAGGAGCACCGATTGCGAGCTCTCCGACGGGGTCATCTCCTTGCGGGTGAACCAGTCGGCGAACGCCATCGGCAGGAAGTGGCCGACGTCGATCACCTCGGTGGCCTGGCCCTTGATCACGGCCGAGCCCAGAATGCCCTCGCGGGAGCCCGCGACCTCGATGTTGAGCCGTTCCTCGACGATGTCGATGATCTCGTCGACCACAAGCCCCATCGAGCGCTTGTCGTCGGCGAACACCAGGATCGGCTGCGAGCCGGTGGTCTGGACGTTGACGCCCTCCATCTGCACCAGCGGCATCAACTGGTCGCGGTACTGCACCATGTAGCGGCCGTTTGAGAGCTCGATCTTGTCGGCGGCGATCTCTTCCAGGCGGGTGACCAGCGCCAGCGGCACCGCCTTGGGCTGCGCGCTGCCGGCGCGGAACACCAGAAGCGAGGTCAATTGCTCGCCGGAATGGGCGTGATGGCCGGCGGCCTCGTCGGCGATCTCATGGGAGGCCGCGCCCGAGGCGCCGAGCGCTTTCGCGATGCCGTTGGGATCGATGATCATGATGACGGCGCCGTCGCCCAGGATGGTGTTGCCGGAGAACATGTCGATGTGGCGCAGCTTGGTCGACATCGGCTTGACCACGATTTCCTCGGTGTGGAACACGCCGTCGACCACGATGCCGAAGGTCTGGTTGCCGACCTGGGTCACCACGATGAAGCCGTTCTCGGGATCGGTGGAGGAGCCGTCGTCGATCTTCAACAGCTTCTTCAGGTGCATCAGCGGCAACAGCTTGTTGCGCAGCCGCAAGACCGCGGTGTCCTTGATGCGCTCGATGCGGTGCTCGGAATTGGCCCGCGCCCGCACCAATTCGACCACCGACAATTGCGGGATCGCAAACCGGTCGCCGCCGGCTTCCACGATCAGCGCCGAGACGATGGCCAAGGTCAGCGGGATCTTGATGGTGACGCTCGAGCCCTCGCCGGCCACCGACTTGATGTCGATGGTGCCGCCGATCTGGTCGATATTGGTGCGTACCACGTCCATGCCGACGCCGCGGCCGGACACCGAGGTGATCTGGGCGGCGGTGGAGAAGCCGGGCGCGAAGATGAACTTGTGGATCTGGGCCTCGGTCATCTTCTCGAGCTCGGCCTCACTGACCAGACCGCTTGCGACCGCCTTGGCCTTGATCTTCTCGGTGTTGAGCCCGCGGCCGTTGTCGGCGATGCAGATGATGATGTGGCCGCCCTCGTGATAGGCGGACAGCCGGATGGTGCCCTGCTCCGGCTTGCCGCAGGCGGCGCGCTCGGCCGGGGTCTCCAGGCCGTGATCGGCCGAGTTGCGCACCATGTGGGTGAGCGGGTCCTTGATCAGGTCGAGCACCTGGCGGTCGAGCTCGGTGTCGGCGCCGTGCATTTCCAGCTCGATCTGCTTGCCGAGTTCGCCCGAGAGGTCGCGCACGATGCGCGGCAGCTTCTGCCAGGCATTGCCGATCGGCTGCATGCGCGTCTTCATGACGCCTTCCTGCAGCTCGGCGGTGACGTTGGAGAGCCGCTGCAAGGGCACCTTGAACTCGGTGTCCTCGTTGCGGCGGGAGATCTCCAAGAGCTGGTTGCGGGTCAAAACCAGCTCCGAGACCATGGTCATCAGATGCTCGAGCGTGTCGACATTGACGCGGATCGACTGGTTGGCGACGCGGTCGGATTCCGGCGCGTCGGTGTCTCCGGGCGATTTGGCGGCAGCGGTTTTGGCCGCCGCCTTGACGGCCGCCTTCTCGGTATTTTTCTCAGCGGTCTTATCCGCCGTCTTGTCGGCCGTCTTATCGACAATCTTGGCCGCGGCCGGCCTGGGCTTCGCCGTTGCCGGCGGCTGCGCGGCGGCGGGCGCCGGCGCTGGTGCCGGCGCCTGCTCATGGGCCGGCGCGACCTCGATCGGGGTCTCGCGGAACGCGCGCTCCAGTTCGTCCAGCGACACTTCGCCCGGACGCAACGGACGCTCCAAGGTCTGCGCAATCAGGGTGCCCTGCGTCGCCGTGGGAGCCGCCTCGGCCGCAGGCGCCTCGACGAGCACAATGTCGTCAGCCGGCGCTTCTGCAACAACAGATCCAGCCGATCCCGCCATTTCCGCCATGCCGCGCTCGACCATCGCTTCCAACTCCCCGATCAGATCCTGATCATTGCCTTCCGGTTCGGCCTCGGTCGCCTCAAGCTGGCCCAGGATGTCCTTGATGCGGTCGATCGTGGTCAGGATCAGCGTCACCGCCTGACCCGTCACCGGCATGCCGTCGCGGAACTTGCCCATCAGCGTCTCGGCCGCATGCGCCAGCGCTTCCAGCCGCGGCAATCCGAGAAAGCCGCAGGTCCCCTTGATGGTGTGGACCAGGCGGAAGATGTTGTCCAAAATCTTCGCGTTGTTCGGTTCCTGCTCGAACCGCACCAGCTGATTGTCGACGGTGTCGAGGCTCTCGCTCGTCTCCGTCAAAAATTCCCGCAACAGATCGTCCATGAAA
>JBKPDV010000255.1:0-11222 GCA_046728075.1 Acidobacteriota bacterium
GGCGTCGCTCACGATGTGGTGATTCGTGAAGAGAAGGATGTGACGCTCCGGCCCCAGCCGGAGCAGGCGTACCCGTAGGATCGGGCCGGTGGCGAGATCGAACGGCCGCTCGGCTTCGAGTTGGGCGATCCGCATGGCTTCCCGCTCGCGCTCGCCGTCAGTCGATCCCGGCACATCCTCCGCCTCGAGACGGAAATCGCCGGCGGGACCGATTTCCGCCACGACGCTCCCTTCCCGCTCGACGAACCGTGAGCGAAGCACCTCGTGTCGGCGCAACAGCTCCTGGAACACGCGTTCGAGGGCGGCGACGTCGAGCGGCCCCCGAATCGCGATCGCCCGCGGCACGTTGTAGGCCGCGCCGTCCGGATCCAGGCGATCCAGGAAATAAAGCCGTTGCTGCGCGAAGGAAAGAGGCGCCGTCGCGCTCTCCGTCCGGCGCGGGATCGAAGTCGACCGCGTCGCGTCCGCTTCGCGCGCGCGAAGCTTGCGCTCGAACAGCTCTCGCTTGACCGGCGAGAGCCCTGCGATACGGTCGGCCAGGTCGGACTCGGGGGTTCGGTTCATCGGGCGGTTGGAAACCGGTCCTCTCTCGAATCTGGTTTCCGGCGAGTCTCGGCGCGAGCGCCTTTCATCGGGCCGACTCCCGGTCCTCGGGAACCTCTGCCGGAAGAGGCTCGAGCTCATCCAACATCCGCGTGAGGTCCTCTCGCTCCGCGGCATCGATCCGGCCCGCAAGCCCGGCCACCGTCGGCACCTCGAAGAACCAGCGAATCGGCAGGTCTCGCTTGAAGACTTTCCGGAGCCTCGAGACCACCTGCGTCAGGAGCAGGGAGTGGCCTCCGAGGTCGAAGAAGTTGTCTTCCGCCCCGATCCTTTCGAGGCGAAGCACTTCCTTCCAGGTGTCGGCAACGGTCTGCTCCGAGGTCGTTCGCGGCGGCAAATAAGGTCGCTCGGCCGCCGATTTCTCGGGCGCGGGGAGGGAATTGCGATCCACCTTTCCATTTGCATTCAACGGAAGAGACTTGAGTGCCACGAAGGTGGACGGCACCATGTAATCGGGAAGTCGGGCCTTGAGCCACTGGCGCAGGTCCTCACTCGAGACGGGCGCCGGCGCCTGCGCCGGAACGACGTACGCGACGAGGCGGTGATCTCCCGACGAATCCTCGGAAGCGAGCACGAAGCATGCGCGCACGCCGGGATGCGTTTCGAGGACGCCTCGCACCTCGCCCGGTTCGATCCGGAAACCCCGGATCTTCACCTGGTCGTCCACCCTCCCAAGAAACTCGAGGTTCCCGTCGGCCAGATGGCGCACCCGATCCCCCGTTCGGTAAACATGTCCGCCGGTACGTTCCGCAAAGCGGGGCGTCACGAATCGCGACGCAGTCTCGTCGGGCCGGCCCACGTATCCCGCGGCGACCCCCGCTCCACCGATGTGGAGCTCTCCGGCAACGCCGAGCGGAACGGGCTGCCCGGCCGCATCGAGGACAAAGGCCTGTGTGTTCGCGATCGGCGTCCCGATGGGGACGAATCGGGAGGGACCCCGCTTCTCGCCCGGCGACAGCCGGTACGTGAGGGATCCGACGGTCGTCTCGGTCGGGCCATAGTGGTTCACGATCTCGCAGAGGGCGCCCGCGGACTGGAGCCGCTCGACGAGATCCCACGAGAGCGCCTCGCCTCCCAGGACGAGATACCGGCGCGGGATCACACCGGGCCCTCCCGAGGCCAGCAGCGCCGCGAAATGAGACGGAACGATCTTCAAGACGTCGATCGGGTTCCGAGCGAGATAGTCGGCGAAGAGGGGGCCCTCCATCGCGCTCTCGAACGGCACGACGTGCAAAAAGCCTCCCGAAATGAGCGATGGAAAGATCGCCGTATGACCCAGATCCGCTCCGATCGTCGACACGCTGGCGAAGGTCAGTGCGGAGCCCGAAACGGGGTCCACCCCGAACAGCGTCCGCGAAGCGAAGTGGGAGTAGTTCACGAGGTTCTCGTGGCGGACGGCGACGCCCTTGGGCTCCCCCGTCGAACCGGACGTGTGCATGACGTAGACGAGGTGCGAGGGGCCGGCGATCCGAGGAGGGTTCGACTCGTCGCCGTCGGTCGACCCCTCGGGTTGGCGATCCAGGCAGATCTTCTCTGCCGGGAAATCAGCGAGTCTCTCGATCCACTTCGATTGGGTGATGACGAGCCGGCATCCGCTGCGTTCGAGCTGCAGCGACAACCGGGGGATCGGGTGGTCCGGGATGAGCGGGACGTATGCGCCGCCCGCCTTCAGCACGGCAAGGATCGCGATGATCATCTCGGCCGACCGCTCGACGCAGAGCCCGACCGGAACATCTGGCCCCACCCCGCGTCGGCGCACCTGCCAGGCAAGCAAGTTCGATTGCCGGTTGAGCTCCCGATACGTGAGTCGGGTCTGTTCGAAGGCGAGGGCCGGCGCATCCGGCGTGCGCTCGACCTGCTCCTCGAAGAGCTCGTGGATGCATCGGGATCTCGGGAAATCTGCGTCCGTACGGTTGAGATCGACGATCAACCGGCGCCGCTCCACGTCGGTCAGAACAGGCAGCTCCCCGGCAGGACATCTCGGATTCTCGGCGGCCGCTGCGATCAGGATTTTGAGATGGCCCGCCAGCCGCTGCGCGGCGGCGGAATCGAGTCGTTCCTGATCGATGGCGCAGACGATCCGGATTCCGGACGCTTCGCGGACGACCTCCAGCCACGCAGCGAAAGCATCGGCTGGGGCGAAGTCTTCCAGGATCGAGAACGAGACTCCGTGGCCGCTCGGCAGCTGCGGCCGCTCGACGAATTCGAAGCCGATCGACTCCGCTCGGCCTGCGTCAGCCCGCGGCTCCTCAGTGTGTTCGAGAGAGTCTCCCCATTCCTCGTTCTCGCGTCTCGTGTCCGCAACCCGTCGCACCACGTCCGAGAAAGGCCGATCCTGCTCGAAGCGAAGCGGCATCGGCAGCGTGACCGCGAAGCGCCCGAGCGCGTCGGTCAAATCTTCGAGGTCTCTGCCCTCGTGAACCGCCCGGACCAGGACCTCCGCTTCGCCCGTCGTCCGCCACAACAGAACTTGCCACGCGGCCAGGAAGAAGTCTTTCGCCGCCGACCCTGTCGCCGCGCCGAACGCTTCGATCCTTGCGACCGTCTCCGGATCGAGCGCGAAGGCAACCCGGGGCGAGTCGCCGGATTCTCCTCGGAGCGTCTCGAACGGCAGGTTCGCCGGGATCTCGACCCCGAGAAGCCTGGATTCCGTCCGCCCGGCTCGGCCGGCCTCATCACTCCCGACGAGATCGCTCTGCCACTGAGCGTAGTCGGCATACTGGATGGGCTCGGCCGCCGGTCCCTGTGCGGCGCCGCCGCCATAGAGGCCCGCGAGCTGTACTGCGATGTTGTGCAACGTTCGTCGGTCGGCGCACAGGGCGGGAAGCGCGAAGAGCAGAACGTGCTCCGAATCGGACACTGCCGTGAGGCGCAGGCGGAAGACCGGCTCTTCTTCGAGGTTGCGATGCGAAGCGGACTCCTGACGGACGAGCTCCTCCACCGCGGCCGGAACCGAGGCGCTGTTTCCTCCCGCGCTCCACGAGAGACCTCCCCTCTCGCCGACGACCTGGAAAGGCGTCCGCAGACCGGACTGGCGATGAAACGTCGTCCGCAAGATTTCGTGTGAGGCGGCGAGAGCTTCGGCCGCCCGCCGGAGGCGCTCCGCGTCGAGCGCCCCTTCGAGCAGAAGAGCGCACCACGTCCGCGCGGACGGACCGTCCTGCCAGAGCGACCAGACCCGCCTCTGCTGAGACGAGAGGCGGAATCCCAGTTTGGGAGTCTCTGTCAAGGCGCCAACTCCCTCTGGTTCATCATCTCGCCCATCGCCACGAGAATCTTTCGAGCGCCGACGTACGGATTACGCGAATGCGCGACCAGCATGTTGTTCACCATCAACACATCGCCCGGCTGCCACGGGAAGGCGACGGAGGACGATCGATAGACCTCCCCCACTTCCTTCATGACCGAGTCTTCGATCGGCGATCCGTCCCCGTAGGAGACGTTGCGCGGCAATTCCTCCTCCTTCAGGAGCGACGAGAGCGACTCGCGCACGGCCGGATCGAGGCAGGAGACGTGATGAAGCTGCAGCTGGTTGAAAAAGGCGAGCTCGCCGGTCTGTGGGTGTCGGATTACGGCCGGGCACCGCTGGAGCGTCCGCAGTCCGTGCTCGCCCCTCCACTCGAATTCGGTCCCTGCCTTTCGGCAGAGCTCTTCGACGCGCCGGCGATCCTCGGTTCCGTAGAAACTTTGCCAGCTCACGTCGAGGCCCTCGGCATAGTTCCGGGAGTAGAGCAATCCCTTCTCTTCGAACTTCCGGCGGAGAGCGGGATCGAGCCGCCGGTACACTTCGCGGCAATCCGCGATGGGGGTCTCGCCCCCCTGTTGCGCGGCCGTGACACAGAAGAACCAGATCTTCATGGGCCAGCGGTGCATGTGGGAGCTCTCGTTGTGGAAGAGGATCGCCTGGTCCGACGGATACGGGGTCGAACCGTAGACACGTCCGCCCACCGCTTCCCGCGGAAGGTCTCCGTACTCTCCGAACAACTCTCCGCGGCAGAGGCCGGCGGCGAACCGCTCGAACTCGCCCGGGGAGGCCACCCCGAAGCCGCGGAAGAGGATCGCGCCGTGTTGGAGCAGCTTCGTCTCGAGGAATTCCCTGCGCGACCGGCCCCAATCGACCAGATCGAGGTCGGGGCCGACTTCCGGGCGGAGGACGAGGGGGGTGCTCTGTCCAGGAGTGAGCGACTCTTCGACGACCTGTCCGGCGCGCGCAATGTCGACGCCCTGCCGGCGGGCACCCCGTAGTCGGCCCGCCTGCGCCTCTCTGCGGTCACTCTTTTCCATGATCTTTTGCCCCTTTTCCCCGCCCATCGAGGCCTCCACGGCCTCGAGCCGGGCGTCGGGATTCGCGACGAAGCCGGCGAGCAACTTCTCGAAATCCTCGGCCAGACGTTCGACCGCCGGCCGGTCGAAGAGATCGACGTCGTACAGCCAGTTCGTTGCGATCCTTTTCTCGCGCTCCCCCACGAAAAGAACGAGGTCGAACCGTGAGCTCTCCACAGGCATCGGGTATTTCTCGAGCACGAGCTCGGGCAACCGCGGGGTCTGCGCCGCGGGACTCTGCACCATCAGAATCTGGACGAGCGGGTTGACGCCGAGGATCCGCGCGGGCCGCAGCTCCTCGACGAGCTTTTCGAACGGAAGCTCCTGATGCGCGTACGCTCCGAGCGACGATTCCCGCGCTCGGGAGAGGATCTCGCGGAAGGTCGGGTTTCCGGAGAGGTCGGTTCGGACGGGCAGGAGGTTGACGAAGAAGCCGATCAGCTTCTCGGTCTCGACGCGATCGCGGTTGGCCACGTCGGTCCCGACGACGACGTCCCGTTCCCTTGCGTAGCGGGAGAGAAACGCCTGAAACGCGGCGAGGAGCGTCGTGAACAGGGTGGTGCCTTCGACATGGCTCAGCTCTTCGATCCCCCGACTCAATTCGGGAGCCAGAAGTCGAGTGAGAACGAAGCCGCTCGAGCTCGGATTCGCGGGCCGGGGCCGCGCGCTCGGGAGCGCCAGCACTTCGGGAGCACCCGCGAGCCGGACGCGCCAGTAATTCACCAGCTTCTCCAGCTCCCGGCCCTGGAGCCATTCGCGCTGCCAGGCAGCGTAGTCGGGATACTGGATCGGCAGACCGGGCAGCATCGTCTGCCGCCCCGCGTGGAATTCCGAATAGAGCTGGCCGAGCTCGTCGAAGAAGATCCCGAGAGACCAGCCGTCGCTCACGATGTGATGCGTCGTGAAAAGCAGGACGTGTTCTTCGGGCGAGACGCGCAAGAGCAGAACGAGCCACAGCGGCCCTCGGGAGAGGTCGAAGGGCTTCGCGGCTTCTTCGGACACGATCTGTGCGATTCGCCCTTCGCGTGCTGACGGCGATACGCGACCCAGGTCCTGCTCCCGGAAAGGCACCGTCACGACCGGGGAAACGACCTGGCGCGGCTCCCCATCGATTTCGACGAAGACGGTGCGGAGCGACTCGTGGCGGGCCGAGATCGCTTCCAGGCTGCGGCGAAGCGCCGGGACATCGAGAGAGCCTCGGAGGCGGACGGCGCGACTGACATTATAGGCGGAGCTCCCAGGCTCCAGCCGGTCCAGAAACCAGAGCCGCTGCTGTCCGAACGAAACCGGCAGCGGTCGATCCCGGTCCACTCGACAGAGCGGCGGCCGGGAATCCTCCTGTTCCTCGGTCTGGCGCTTTTCGATCCTCCCGGCGAGGCCGGCCACCGTCGGAACCTCGAAGAGCGTCCGCAACGGAAGCTCGATCCCAAAGACATCATTCACGCGCGCGAGCGCCTGAGTCGCTTTCAGAGAATGGCCGCCCAGCTCGAAGAAGTCGTCTTCGACTCCGATCTGGTCGAGAGCGAGCAACCGCCGCCAGATCTCGGCCAGCTTTTCTTCCGTCGGCGTGCGCGGAGCGACGAACAGTCTTTCGAGATCCGGCCGCGCGCCCGAGGGCGCTGGAAGGGCTCGTCGATCCACCTTGGCGTTGGACGTCAGTGGGATGGCCTCGAGGGCCACGAATGCCTGCGGCACCATGTACTCCGGCAGCCGATCGAGAAGAAATCGGCGCAACGCGGCCGGCGAAGGGACGTCTCCCGCTTCCGCGGTGAAGTACGCGACGAGGCGCGGGTCGCCCGGCTCGTCTTCGCGGACCAGAACGGCGGCCTCCCGCACCTTCGGATGCTCGGTCAGAGCGGTCTCGATTTCTCCGAGCTCCACCCGATAACCGCGAAGTTTGACCTGGTGATCGTCGCGCCCGAGGAATTCGAGATCGCCCGCCCGCGTGCGTCGGGCGCGGTCGCCTGTCCGATAGAGCCGTGCCGTCTCGGATCCGGCGAAAGGGTCCTGCACGAACCGCTCGCGGTCGAGCTCCGGCCGGCGCAGATATCCTCGCGCGAGACCGGATCCTCCCAGATAGAGGTCTCCCGCGACACCTTCCGGGACCGGCTCCCGGTGGGCGCCCAACACGTAAGCAGCCGTATTGGCGATCGGCCGCCCGATCGACACGAAGCCCCCGGCGCAATCCGCGGGGCCGACCCGCTTGATCGTCGTCCACACGGTGGCCTCGGTCGGTCCGTAGAAGTTCCAGAGCGGCACGTTCCACGACAAGAGCTCCGCCGCGAGATCGGCGGCAAGGGCCTCGCCTCCGCAGATCAAGAGCCGCAGCCGCCATTGCGCCGCGCCGGCCGCCGGATCGTTCCGGACCGCCGCGAGCCTCCGAGCGGCCGCGGGTGTCTGGCTGACGACCGTCACGCCTTCGTCCTTCAGAAGATGCGCGAAGTCGAGCGGCGACTGTGTGGCCTCGATCGGAACGATGACGAGCCGCCCGCCGTGGAGCAGCGGCCCCCACAGCTCCCAGACCGACAGGTCGAACGCGTAAGAATGAAAAACGGTCCACACATCGGTCTCGTCGAACCCGAGCTCTCCTCGCGTCCCGGCGAAGAGATTCGCGACGCCGGCGTGCCGCACGAGAACGCCTTTGGGCCGTCCGGTGGATCCGGACGTGTAGATCGCATAAGCGATGTCGTCGGGACCCGCGAGCGGCGCTGGATTCTCCGTGCTCTCCCGTTGGATCTCTCCCCAGCCGGAGTCGAGAAGGATCGCCTCCTCTTGCGACCCGGCGAGGATCGGCCGGGCCGCCTCGTCTGTCAGAAGGAGCTTCGCCCCGGAATCCGCGAGCAGAAAGGAGATCCGGTCTATCGGATAGGCGGGGTCGATCGGGACGTACGCTCCTCCCCCTTTCAGCACGCCGAGGATCCCGACGATCATTTCGAGAGACCGCTTGACGCAGAGTCCGACGAGAGCACCCGGCTCGACGCCGCGCCTCCGGAGCGCGCGCGCGAGCTGGTTTGCTCTCGCGTTCAGCTCGCCATACGTCAGGCTTTTGCCTTCACAGACGACGGCGACCCTGTCCGGCCATCTTCGCGCGTTCTGCTCGAAGAGCTCCGGGAGAGTCGTTCGGGGAGCGGGCGGCTCTGCCGAGCCCCTGGAATCCGAAAGGATCCTGCCGCGCTCTGCGGCGGTGAGCAGCGGCAGCCGCGAGATCGGCCGATTCGGATCGGCGACGATGCCTTCGAGGAGAGTCTCGAGCCGGGCCGCGAAATCCTCCATGGTCGAAGAATCGAAGAGGTCCGCGTTGAACTCGATGTCGTAGGGCAGAGCCTCGCCTTCTTCTCTCATGAAGATCGTCAGGTCCGCCCGCGCCACGTCCCCCTCGACCTCGAGCGGCGAGAGGGTCAGGCCCGGAAGCTTCCACGCGCGTCGCGGCGTATTCTCGAGCGCGAAAAAGACCTGCACGATCGGCGCATGGCTCAAGCTGCGCCGCGGCTGGAGCTCCTCGACGACTTTCTCGAAAGGAACATCCTGGTGGCTGTACGCTCCGATGGTCACCCCTCGGACTCGGTGCAGCAGCTCCCGAAAGGTCGGATCTCCGGAGAGATCGGTCCTCAGAGCGAGGGTGTTGACGAACAGCCCGATGAGTCCCTCGGTCTCCGTGCGGCTTCGGCCCGCCACCGGGCAGCCGACGACGACGTCCTCCTGGCCGCAGGAGCGGGAGAGCAGCGTCTGAAAGGCGGCGAGGAGCGTCATGAAGAGAGTAGCCCCCTCGCTTCGACTCAACTCTCGCAGCGCTCCGGCCAGCTCGCCCGTTATCGACGAGGAAACCTGAGCTCCTCGAAACGTCTGCACCGCCGGCCGCGGCCGGTCCGTCGGAAGCTCCAACAAAGCCGGCGCCCCGCTCAACTGACCCCTCCAGTATCCGATCTCCTCTTCCAGCCGCTTTCCCCGCATCCACTCGCGCTGCCAGACCGCGTAGTCCGCGTACTGAATCGCCAACGGCGGCAGCGGCGACGGCTCGCCCCTCGAAAACGCGTCGTAGACCTCAGCCAACTCCCCGAAAAAGATGCCGAGCGACCAACCGTCCGAAATGATGTGGTGGATCGACAGGAGAAAGAGGTACTCATCGGGAGAGAGCGTCACGAGGGTGGCGCGCAACAGCGGGCCGCTCGCCAGATCGTAAGGCTTGCGGCTGTCCTCCTGGGCCAGGAGGCGGGCCTCTCGGTCCCGCTCTTCCTGCCCGAGCTTGCTCAGGTCCACGAGGCGCAGATTCAGATGCTCGTCGGGCGCGATCACCTGGAAGGGCTCACCCGCATCCGCGCGGAACGTCGTGCGCAATGTTTCATGCCGCTGGACGATCTCTCGGAGGGCGCGATCGAAGACGGCGATGTCCAACTTCGCCTGGATCCGGGCGACACGAGAGATGTTGTAAACGGGCGTTCCCGGCTCGAGCTGGTCTAGGAACCACAAACGTTGCTGCGCAAAAGACGCAGGAAAGATGTAGCTCTTCGAGCTCAGACCGGACTCGTGCGTTTCGGTTTCCTGGAGCACGGTCAATCCTTGGCGCTGTTGCGATGGGCTTCGCGGTCCACCCGCGGAATCGACAACGTCGAGGGGGCCGCTTCCGGGGCGTTCGCGACGACCTCGGCAAATTCCTCAACGCTCGACGAATCGAAGAGCGCCCGAATCGGCAATTCGATACCGAACGAGTCCCGAATGCGCGAAACGACCTGTGCCGCCATCAGCGAGTGTCCCCCCAGCTCGAAAAAGTCGTCCTTCGCCCCGAGGTCATCCCGGCCGAGGATCTGACCCCAGATCTTCGCGACCGCCTGTTCGGTCGGGCCGCGCGGAGGCACGAAGCCCTCCTCGCGCTCCGGGTTTCGACCCGCCGGCGACGGGAGCGACTGGCGATCGACTTTGCCGCTCGGGGTATAGGGGAGTCGCTCGATCGGAACGAATCGCGAGGGAAGCATGTGAGAGGGCAGCGATCGCTTCAGGAAGTCGCGAAGCTCTCGGCCGGGAGGCGCCGTCTCACCGCGGGGAACCAGGTACGCGATGAGGCGCACGTCTCCCGGCGTCTCCTGCCTCGCCAGGACTGCGCACTCGGAAACGGCGGGGTGTTGGGCGAGCGTCCTTTCGATCTCGCCGAGCTCGACGCGATGGCCGCGAATTTTCACCTGCTGATCGATCCGGCCCAGATACTCGATCTCGCCATCCGCGCGATACCGGCCGAGGTCACCGGACCGGTAGAGGCGTTCCCCCATGGCGGCGTCAAACGGGTTCGGGATGAATTTTTCCTCGGTCAATCCCGGACGGTTCAAATACCCGCGCGCCAACCCCGGGCCCGCGACGCAGATCTCGCCGGGAACCCCGATCGGGCACAGATGCAGGCGCGGGTCCAGAATGCAGACCTGCAGATCGGGGATCGGCCGGCCGATGACGCTCGATCGACGGTCGAGGTCGGCGCGGGAGACCGGATGATGCGTCACGTGTACGGTCGTCTCGGTGATTCCGTACACGTTCACGAGGCGGGGAGACGCGTCTCCGTGCCGCTCGAACCAGGGCGCCAACATACGGGGCTCGAGCCTTTCACCCCCGAAAATTACCAGCCGCAGCCGGAGAGGCGAGCCGGAGGCGGCGTCCGCCGCGATCAGCTGGCGAAACGCAGAGGGGGTCTGATTCAACACGGTCACCCCGGTCTCCGATAGCAATTCCCGAAAGGAGTCCGGCGACCGGGCGACCCACTGCGGGACGATGACCACGCGGCCGCCGTACCGGAGCGCTCCCCAGAGCTCCCAGACGGAGAAGTCGAACGCGTATGAGTGAAAGAGCGTCCAGACGTCGTGCTCGCCAAAATGGAACAAGCCCTCGGTGGCAGCGAAGAGCCGATCCACGTTGCGATGGGTCACCAGAACGCCCTTGGGCTTTCCTGTCGAGCCGGAGGTGTAAATGACATACGCCAGATTCTCCGGAGAGCCGAGAACCTCCGGGTCGTTCTCCTCTTCGCGGCCGATCGCGTCGGCGTCGCGGTCGAGAAGGCAGATCGAAACATGGGGGCCGACCGGAACCGAGCTCAGGAGGGATTCGTTCGTGACGAGGACCGGCGTCCGGGCGTCCGCGACCATGAATCCGAGGCGCTCGGCGGGGTACGTCGGATCCAGAGGAAGGTAGGCGCCCCCGGCCTTCCAAACGCCGAGCAGGGCGACGACCATCTCGAGTGACCGGTTCAAACAGATTCCGACCAGAACGTCCGGGCCAACCCCAAGCCCTCGCAGATGCCGGGCGAGCCGATTGGCCCG
>JBKPDV010000256.1:0-15849 GCA_046728075.1 Acidobacteriota bacterium
CAGGAAGGGTCTGGGACGATCGAGAATCGAATAGGTTTCGCCGTCCAGACCGAGTCGGTCGTATTTCTTGGCCGGGTCCCAGCGCTCCAGCTCGATGACCAGCTCGATAGACTTGGAGGCGCGGACCGCCGAGACGCCGAACAGATGCTTGATGTTGATGATTCCGATTCCCCGAAGTTCCATGTGATAGCGGATCATTTCTGCTGCGCGGCCGACGAGAGACCCGTTGGGGTACTTGCGAATCTCCACGACGTCGTCGGCGACGAGCCGATGACCCCGCTGGATCAGATCGAGCGCGCATTCACTCTTTCCGATGCCGGACTCTCCCAGCAGGAGGACGCCCATTCCGTAGACGTCCACGAGAACCCCGTGCACCGTGCTGGCCGGGGCGAGCTCGTCCTCGAGCACCCGCGTGATCGACTGGATCACGACGGAGGTCGTCTGGTCGGACACGAGCAATGGGACGTTGTGCCGCTCGCACTCGCGGGCGATCTCCTCGGGCACTCTCTGGCCCTTGGTCACGACGAAGGCCGCGACCGGCAGCGCGCAAATGGCCGCCACGCGCTCCTGCCGCAGCTCCGGGGGCATCGTCACGAAATAGTGGAGCTCGCTCTCCCCCACGATCTGGATGCGGCCCGGCTTGATGAACGGGAGAAAGCCGGCGAGCGCGAGCCCGGGCCTCTGGATTCGGGCCCAGGAGACCGGGCGCTGAAATCCCGTCTGTCCTGCGATCACCCGCATCCCCAGGTCGGCGAGGGCCGGCCCGCGCAGCACCTCCGCCGTCAGGCGGGAGGGGTGGCCGGAGGTTCGAGGGGGGGTCATCCGCGCGCCGCGACCGCCGGGGCCTGTCCCGCGCGGACCGCCTCCAGAATCTCATCGCGGGTTCTTGCCCGCAGCAAGCTCTCCGAGACTCCCGGCGTCTTGAGCCAGCGCGAAACGCGGGCCAGCGCCTGAAGATGCATCGCGGGAGCGTCGGCGGGCGACAGAATCACGAACAGAACGGAAACGGGCACGCCGTCGGCCGCCTGAAAATCGATCGGTTCGGGACAGCGGCCGACGGCCACGACGATCTGGGAGAGACTCTTCAACTTGCAATGCGGGATGGCGATCCCTCCACCCAGCCCCGTGCAGCCGAGTCCCTCCCGCTCGATCAGACGCCGGGCGAGGTCCTCCCCGTCGCGGACCGCGCCGGTCTCGGCGAGTCGCCGCGAGATATCCCGGAGAACCTCCTCCCGCGTGCGGCCCGACAGCTCCGCAAAGACCCTCTCCGGATCGAGACCCGCTATGGTGGGGTTGGCGCTCAAGGCCGCTGCACCCACCGAGTCAACATTGAGGCACGATCAAACCGAAGTCGCCGTCCCGGCGCTTGTAGAGGATCGAGATTCGCTCGTTGGCGGCGTCGCGAAAGACCAGGAACTCGAGAGGACCGTTGTCGAGCCTCAGCGCGGCTTCTTCGACGCTCATCGGCTTGACCGCGGACCGCTGGGACGTCCGGACGATGCGCCACTCGGGAGAGAAGGCGGCGGAGGAATCCGGTGACGAAGCCGCTTCGTCGGGCGCGGCCGGTCTTGCGGGAGCCGCGGCGCGGTGCTTCCGGTCTCGACGTTTCTCCACATCCCTCTTTGCCTGAGCGTCGATTTTTTCGAAAGCGAGCGCCAGCGCCGCGCGCGGGTCCCCGGTCTCTTCCTGAGCCTTCCAGAGGCGCCGGCGGTGAGTCGCGATGACCTCCGCCCCGAAACGATGCTTCTCCTGCGAGAGGACCACGCGAACCTGCGCGGGTCCGCCCAAATGCCGCTCGAGCTTCTGGACGCGCTCCTGCGCCAGCGCCCTCAGGGTCGAGGTGACCGACACATTGCGACCCGTGAACTCGACGGCCATGTTTCCTCCTGCTTTCCGGGCGAAGGTCAAAACGATTGCTTGCGCTGCGAGGAGGAGGGGATCCTCAACTCCTCCCGGTACTTGGCGACCGTGCGCCGGGCGATCTGGATTCCCTCCGCTCGCAGGCGTTGCATGATTCGCGCGTCCGACTGGGGCCGCCGCGCGTCCTCGTCGGCGATGAGGTGGGCGATCTTGTTCTTGATCGAGAGCGACGAAATATCGCCGCCGTCGACCGAGTCGATCCCGCTGTGAAAGAAGTACTTCATCGGGAAGAGGCCGCGCGGGGTGTGGATGTACTTGTTGGACACGACCCGGGAAACGGTGGACTCGTGCATCCCGATGTCGTTGGCGACGTCTCGCAGCACGAGCGGCCGCAGGTGCTCGATCCCCTTGTCGAGAAAGCCCCGCTGGTGGCGCACGATCGAGTCGGCGACCTTGTAGATCGTGCGCTGCCGTTGATCGAGGCTCTTGATCAACCAGACGGCCGAGCGCATCTTGTCCTTGAGGTAGTTGGCGGCTTCCTGGCCGATGGCGCCGTTGCCGCCGCGGAGCATCCGGCGGTAGGCAGCGGAAATGCGGAGCTTGGGCAGACCATCCTCGTTCAACTGGATGACGTACTCGTCGCCGATCTTCCGAACCGCCACGTCCGGCTCCACGTAGATCGTCCTCTCGCTCGAATACTTGCGGCCGGGCTTGGGCTCGAGGTTCTTGATGATCTCCAGAACCGCCTGCAGCTCGGACAGAGGGACACTGAGCGCCTTGCAGAGCTGGGCGTACTGACGGTTCAAGAATTCGCTCCAGTGCTGGAGGATCACTTTGTCGATCAGCGGATTCTCGATCCCCAGCGCTCGGATCTGAAGCATCAGGCAGTCCGGGAGGTCGAAGGCGCAGATGCCGGCCGGGTCGAAGGCGCGGACAGTCTCGAGCGCCTTCTCGACCTCCGCCTTGTCGGCGAAGCCTGCGGCCTGAATCTCTTCGCGGCTGACCCGGAGATAGCCGTCTTCGTCGACGTTGCCGATCAGATAAGTCGCGATCTCCCGGACTCGGGCAGAGGCGTCGGACATGGACAGCTGCCAGGTCAGATACTCCTGCAGCCCGGGGGGTTTGGACAGCGTGTTCTCGAGCGGCACCTGCTCGCTCTCTTCGTACTGGCGAGGGTTGTAGGCGCTGTCGAGGTACTCTTCGAAATAGGTGTCGAAATCGATCTCCTCGAAGGAATCCTTTTCCACCTCGGCCGGCGTCTCGCCCGGCTTCTCGGCTGCGGGAGCGGCCGGCTCTTCCTTCGCGTTCTCGAGACGCTGCTCGGCTTCGGTCGCTTCCTCCTGCTCTTCCTCGAGCAACGGGTTCTCGACCATCTCCTGGTTGAGCACTTCTTCCAGCTCGAGCTTGGACATCTGCAGCAGCTTGATCGCCTGCTGCAGCGATGGCGTCATCACCAGCCGCTGGGAGAGCCTGAGATGGAGTTTCTGTTCCAGGGCCATTAACGTCGACGGTTAGAGGCGGACGAAGTCCGCGGAAACCGGAGATTCGCTTTGCGCATGAATTCGTTGGTTCATTTGCGTCAGTTCAGCTGGAACGCTTCGCCCAGATAGATCTTCTTGACGGTGGCGTCGCTCGACAAGGCAAGAGGCGTGCCAGCCCTCAGAATTTCGCCCGCATTGATTATATAGGCCCGGTCGACGATCGACAAAGTCTCACGAACGTTGTGATCGGTCACCAGAACCCCGATCCCGGACGACGCCAATCGGCGCGCGATCGCCTGGATCTCCAGCACCGCGAGAGGGTCGATCCCCGCAAAGGGCTCATCCAGCAGCAGGAATTCGGGCTCGAGAACGAGACTGCGGGCAATCTCCACTCGCCGGCGTTCGCCGCCGGACAACGTGTAGGCGCGGTGGGCGCGCAGCGTGTCCAGCCCGAAGTCCGTCAGAAGACGGTCCGCCCTCTCCTGCTGCTCACCGCGTGTCAGGTCCAGCGTCTCGAGGATCGCGAGGAGATTCTCTTCGACAGTCATCCTGCGGAAGACAGAGGGCTCCTGAGGAAGATAAGAGATGCCCGCGCGAGCGCGCCGGTACATGGGAAGGTCGGTCAGATCGCGATGTCCCAATCGCACCGTCCCCGCATCGGGCTGCACGAGGCCCACGACGATCGAGAACGTCGTGGTCTTGCCCGCTCCGTTGGGCCCGAGCAGCCCGACGATCTCGCCGGCTCCGATCTCGAGTGTCACCCCCTTGACGACCGCGCGGCCGGAGTAAGTCTTGATCAGCCCTTCGGCCGAAAGGGTCACGGGCGAGAGAGAAGTCTCAGGCGGCGTCACGAGCTGCGCGTTCGATAAGTCGTTTCGGTCTTCCCGCCGACGGGGGCGGTCACTTCGACCCTACGCCCGCGTTCGGTAATCGTCAAGACGGCGCCGGCGACGCGATCGCCCTGAGCGTCCGTGACCCAGGCCGGAGCGCCCTCGAGGATTGTCTTTTCTTCTCGCGGAAAGTCGATGGCACGCTCGGCTCGGCCGGTGCGTCCCGTAGTCGCGTCCGCCAGGGAAACTCCGCCGCTCATTTCGACCCGCTCGATTTTCTTATCGGGCCCCAGGATTGCCGTCGCCGTGTCGGCGCCGGCGCGGAACCCCTCGCGGGTCATCGTGACCGACTGTTCGAAGACGACTCGCGATTCCGCCTCCCGGTAGAAAACGCGGTTCGCGGTCACGACCGTCGGGCCCGTCGGGCCGGGCGCCTCGCCCGGCTTCGGTTTGCTTGCGGAAGGCGCGGATACGAGAACGGCCCGCGTGTGTCCGACGGCGACGAGCGTCCGGGCGGCATCGTTCAAGGTGATGGCGTCGCCGGAAAGGGAGGAAGCGTCCTGCCAGAGCGTGGCGCCGCCGGTCAGGGTCGCCACACGGGAGGAGTCGTCAAGAACGATCTTCTGAGCCTTACCGAAGGTGGGTCGGGAAGGGTCGCCCAGCAGTGCGGGAGCCGGGCCATTGCCTGACTTGGCGCCCTCGGCGGCGGGCTTGGGTGTGAAGACCGCTCGCGCTTCGGTCTCGGCCGCCAGCAGGCGCTTCTTCTCATCGATCTCGATCCGTTTTGCGGAGATACGGGATCCCTCCGTCTCGACGGACGTCGAAGTCTGATTTCCTGTGAGGATCCACACGCCACTCTGCGCAAGTTCCGTGGCCTCGTCGGCGCGACCGATCCGCCCCTCCCCTTCCATTCGCACGCCGCCGGTAAGCTGCACGGTCTCGATTTGCCCGTCCGCTCCGAAGGAGAGAGTCGCGCGCTGGGCGTCCGCGCGGCTCTTCTCCGTCTGGATGTGAACATTGTCTCTGGCGGAGGCGGAGGTCGCACGGCCCGCCTGAAAGGCGACATCGATCACTTTGGCCTCGACACGGCCGCGCGGATCGGAGACGACCGCCGGCGAGCCGGCGAGCGAAAGAGACTGAGCCTGCCCATCCGCTCCGAATTGGAGAGCCGCGGAATCCGCGGAATAGGGTCTTGCTCCCGGAGTGCTCGCCGCGGCCGCACCCTGCGGGCTTCCGACCGAGGAAACCACGACTCCCTGGACATGCCCCAGCGCCCTCGCCCACTGCAGTCGACCCCCGTCTCCTTCCATCTTCAAGACGAGACGATCGGCGGAGAGCTTGTCTCCTCCGCGCGAGCTGGCCGAGACCTTTCCCTCGAGCTCGATTACGGACTCCTCTTTCCGATAGACGGCCCGCTCGGCCGAGAGCGATGTCAAGCCGCCGCTGCCCTCTCCGGTCCCCATCCCCTCGACGGGCCCTTCCATCGTGAGCTCGCGTCGCGCGAGGTCGTAGCGCCCCGAACGGGCCGTCAGGTCGAAGGTTCCGCGCGTGAAATGCAAGACCGCGGGAGCGAGGAGAACCCGGCGAGAAGGATCGAACTCGACCCGTTCCGTTTCTCCGAGAGCTCCCTTCTCGTCGGTCCAGCGAACGTTGCCCGACAGTCGCGCCTGCTTCGTCCGCTGGTCATACTCGGCGCGATCGGACCGCACAGAGAGCGGCTCGCCCTGTTCCGGGTAGAGAGTCAGCGTGACCTTGTCGAGCACGTAGACGTCCGGCAGCAGGCCCGCGGCGGCCCCGAAGCCGACCGTCCGCTCCGACCGGATTCGGAAGAGAGGCTTTCCCCGAAGGGTCTCTGTGTAGTCGAAGCCCTGGAGGACGGTCGTGAGCTGCCCTCCCTCGGCGGGGGCAACCGGAAGCGGACCTGCCAAGGGAGAGCGCCGCGCCGGGCGCCGCGCCGGCCGGAAGTGGAAGAAGAGCAGCCCGAGAAAGAGCGCTCCAAAGAGGAGCACCAAAACTTCGAGCCGCCGGCGACTCACGGGGCTGCGTACTCCATCGTGGCTGAGCCCGGGATTGCGGACTCGGAGCGCGGGACGGGAGGCCCCGACCGATCCTCCGCTGCGAAGCTGCCAGTCCCGAGTCCCGTCCTGCCCTGCGAAGCAGCGCTTCGCTGCGCAGCATGAGAGTCCCGAGTTCCGACCGAGGGGCGTGCGTCGAGAACCTCCGCTTCCATCCGGCCGACGCGATTGCGGGAAAGCCGATACCGCACGGCGCAGCCCGCCCCGGTCTCGAGTCCGTCGACGGCTTCCGGCCGCCAGCAGAGCCAGCCAATGTCTCCCTTCGCACGGCGAAGACGCCCGGCGGCGCCCGAGTCACCCAGGGGGCGGGACGAACCGAGCCCCTCGACCTCGGCGGCGAAGACCGGACGAAGATTGCCCATGCCGTGAGGCTCCAGACGCTCGAGAAAGGAAAAGAGCTCTTCGTCGATATCTTCGATCGACAGCTCGGCGTCGACTTGCTCGGTCCGGTGGAATCGCTCCCGTGGGATGACCGCCGCGAAATGGGCTCGCGCCGACTCGCGAAACTCCTCCCAGCGCGCCGCTGAAAGGCTCGCGCCCACCGCCTGGTCATGACCGCCGAACTCCTGGAGCAGGCCGGAGACCCCCTGGAGGGTCTCGTGAAGAGCGACGCCGGGGATGCTTCGCCCGGATCCGCTCGCACGGTCCCCTTCCAACGCGAAGAGCAAAACGGGTCTCTGATATTCCCGCGCCAGGCGGGAGGCCGCGATACCGAGCACTCCCCGGTGCCATCCCTCGGCCGCCTCCACGATGACGGCGTCCCGGTCGGAATCGAAAGCTCGGGCGATGCGGTCCCGGGCCTCTCCAACGACCCGGCGCTCGATCGACTGGCGTTGCGTGTTGGCAATCGAGAGCGCCCGCGCAATCGCGGCGGCTTTCTTCGAATCTCTTTCCTCGAAGAGAGCGAGCGCCTGCTCGGCGGTGTCCATCCGGCCGGCCGCATTCAGGCGCGGAGCCAGCCGAAAGGCGACCTCCTCCGAAGTCGGCGCGCGGCCGGGCTCGACCCCGCACTCCGCAAGCAGCGCCCGAAGTCCCGGCGCGCGCGGCGACGCGAGGGCAGCCAGACCCGCGGCGACGAGGACGCGATTTTCCCCGGTCAATGGGACGAGATCGGCAATCGTCCCCAGGCAAGCCAGTCGCACGAGCGATTCGGTCGAGAGTCCCACCTTCGCGCGCCGCGCCACCGCCTGCGCGAGCTTGAAGGCGATGCCGGAAGCGGCGAGCTCCTTTTCGGGATATCGGCACCTCGGCTGCTTCGGATTCACCACGACCGCGCCCGAGGGCAGCTCCTCCGGGACCAGATGATGGTCGGTGACGATCAC
Organism: Acidobacteriota bacterium; assembly: GCA_046728075.1. GTDB lineage: Bacteria > Acidobacteriota > Thermoanaerobaculia > UBA5066 > Gp7-AA6 > JBKPDV01. Next base: position 7,569 of record JBKPDV010000256.1, read on the forward strand.
CTCGACTCCCCGCGCCCGAGCGCAGGCGACGCCCTCGATCGCCGTGATCCCGCAATCGACGGTGACGATGACGGCCGGATGGAATTGGTCGAGCACCTTGACGACGGTTTCCGCCCGCAGCCCGTACCCGTCCCGAAGCCGATGCGGGAGGAAGGACATCGCATCCGCTCCGGCTCGCAGAAGCGCCGCCTTCAGTTGGGCGACGGCCGTGACCCCATCCACGTCATAGTCGCCGAAGACCACGATTCGCTTTTTGCCCGCCGCCGCCCGCGTCAGGATGTCCGCGGCCTCCTCGATCCCGTACATGAGAAACGGGTCGTGAAGCGCGTCCAGCGTCGGATGGAGAAAGGACCGGGCCTCCTCCTCGCGCTCGACGCCTCGCAGCACGAGAAGCCGGGCGGACAGCGACGGGAGCCCCGTAGCGCGCGCGAGGATTCCGACAGTCTCTTCCGAGAGAGCGGCGATCGGCCAGCCGTTTCGCACGCCATCGAGTGTGAGGCCATGCACGGACAGATGCTGTCCAGTCGGCCCGAGCGAGTCGGCCGGTTGCGCTTGTGTCGTCTCCGCGCTCACGCGCCCGCGATCTCGAAACGTCCGATCGCGCGGAACTTCCGGTAGCGCCGCTCGCGCCGCTCTTCGGCAGTCAGGGCGATTACCTCCTGGAGGTGGCGGTCGAGCGCCTCTCCGACGGCCGCCGCGGCGGCCGCGGGGTCCGCATGGGCGCCTCCGGGCGGCTCGGGCACGATTTCGTCGATGACGTCGAGCTCCTTCAAATCGGCCGCGGTCAGCTTCAGGGCCTCGGCGGCTTCTTTCTTTCGCGACGCGTCTTTCCACAGGATCGCGGCGCATCCCTCCGGAGTAATGACGGAATAAATCGAATGCTCGAGCATGAGAACTCGGTCGCCGATCCCGATGGCGAGCGCCCCGCCGGAACCTCCCTCTCCCGTGATGATCGCGATGATTGGCACGTGGAACGAGGCCATCTCCTTCAGGTTGACCGCGATGGCCTCGGCCTGCCCGCGCTCCTCCGCGTCAATGCCCGGATAGGCGCCGGCGGTATCGATGAAGGAGAGGATCGGGCGACCGAACTTCTCGGCCAGCTGCATGACACGCAGGGCCTTGCGATAGCCCTCCGGCCGCGCCATGCCGAAGTTGCGACGGATCTTCTCCTTGGTGTCGCGCGCCTTCTGGTGCCCGACGACGGAGACGGCCCGTCCCCGAAACGATCCGAACCCCGCCACGATGGCCGCGTCGTCGGAGAACTTGCGGTCTCCGTGCAGCTCGACGAAGTCCGTCAACAGAGCCGAGACATAGTCGAGCATGTACGGGCGGTTCGGGTGCCGGGCGACCAGGGTTTTCTGCCAGGGATTGAGGTTCCCGTAGATCTCACGTGAGAGCCGCTCGAGCCGGATCTGCAGCTTCTCGATCTCCCGCCGGTGGGCGGCATCGTCGGGCATCGCGGCGAGCTCCTCGATGCGCCGCCGGACCTTGACGAGCGGTTCCTCGAAATTGGTGTCGTCGTTCACGAGCTGATTGTACCGGCGTTGGCGGGAGGAACGAGTCGGTAGTCGGTAGTCCGTAGTCGGTAGGAGGACAGAATCTCGGTTCTTGACTATCGACTATCGACTACCGACTATCGACTCTCCCCTCACATCAGATCCTGCGGGTCCACGTCCACCGCAACCTGGGTTCCCGCGGGCGCGTGCTCCGGCACACACGTCTCGAGCGCAGTCAGCAGCGATCTCCGGTCCGGAGCTCGGATAAGGATCTGGAAACGCCAGCGTCCCTGAAGCCTTTCCAGGGGCGCGGGCGCGGGACCCGAGAGGCGCGTCCCCGACGGGCCCTTCCCGGCGGCCTTCCCGATTTCCGACGCGGCCTCCTCGGCCCGCGCCCGGTCCGAGGAGGAGACCAGGATCGCGGCGAGCTCGCAGAACGGCGGATAGAAAAATGCGCGCCGGAAGCGGAGCTCTTCCGCCGCGAAAGCGTCGACGTCGTGCGCCGCCGCGTGGCGGATCGCGGGATGCTGCGGGTGAAAGGTCTGCACGTGCACCGTGCCCCGCGCCTGGCCGCGCCCGGAACGGCCTGCCACCTGCGCGACGAGCTGGAACGTTTTCTCCGCGGCTCGAAAGTCGGGAAAGTTGAGAAGCGTGTCCGCCGACAGCACCCCGACCGCCGTGACGCCCGGAAAATCGTGTCCCTTCGCCACCATCTGCGTCCCGATCAGGCAGGCGACGCGGCCGGAAAGAACGTCCTCCACGACGGCGGCCGCTCCCCGGCGGCGCGCGGTATCGCGATCCAGCACGGCATAGGCAACCCCGGGGAAGATCTCCGCGAATCGGTCGGCGACGCGCTCGGTCCCCGCGCCGATCGCTTCCAGGACTCCCCCGCCGCAATCGGAGCAACGCGATGGCCGCGGCCCTTTCTCTCCGCAGTAGTGGCAGATGAGGGAACGCCCGCGGTCGTGGACGGTGCGCGAAACGCTGCAGCGGCTGCACCGGAACTCATGGCCACAGTCGCGGCAGAGCAGAAAGGGCGCAAACCCGCGGCGCGGCTGCAGGAGGATCGCCTGTTCTCCGCGAGCGAACACCTCCCGGAGGCGTTCTACGAGCGGCCGTGAGAAAAGCGGGACTCCCTTCTCGTCCGCCCGGAAAGGCTCGCGTTTCAAATCCACGATCTGAACGGACGGGAGTGGCCGGTCCTCCACCCGTGTGGGAAGGCGAAGCAGCTGGAGGCGCCCTTCGCGGGCGGCGTGCCACGCTTCCATCGAGGGCGTGGCCGAGCCGAAGAGAAGAGCCGCTCCCGCCGTTTTCGCGCGGATCGAGGCGACCTCGCGGGCGTCATAGCGAGGAGACTCGCGCTGTTTGTAGGAGGAGTCGTGCTCCTCGTCGACGACAAAGAGCCCCGGATCGAGAACGGGAGCGAAGGCGGCCGAACGCGGACCGATGACGATCGTCGCCTTTCCCGCGCGGGTGCGGTCCCAGGCCTGTCCGCGCTCCCGCTCGGAAAGCGCGGAATGCAGAACGGCCGCGCGGTCGCCGAACTGCCGGAGCAGCGCCCGGGCGAACACGGGAGTCAGAGCGATCTCCGGCACGAGCCAGATCGCGCCTCGACCGGCTTCGAGAGCCGCCGCGATGGCGCGCAGGTAGATCTCGGTCTTTCCCGACCCGGTCACACCCTGGAGCAGCGCCGGCAGGAACCTTCTCTCGCGAACCGCCGCGGACACCTCGCCGAGAGCGGCATCCTGCCCCGCCGTGAGGACCACGTCGGGCCGGCCCGAAGGGAGAACCGGCGGCTGCTCACGCCTGCCCTGCTCGAAGCGGTGGAGAAGGCCGCGCTGGAAGAGTCCGCGAAGGACCGCCAGGCTCACACGCGTCGCGGCGCGAATCTCTGCGGCGGTAGCCGGCCGGCCCAGAGACTCGAGATAAGAGAGCACCTCCTGGCCGCGCCGGCTGCGGCCGAGCAGACGACTTCGCTCCTGCTCTTCGGTGCGAACGGCGGCGTACGCCCACTCGGAGCGAGGGGCTCGCTCGCGCCCCGCCGTGATGACGCCGATCCAACCCTTCTCTTCCAGGTTCCGGATCGCTTCCCGCTTTCCCTCCATGGAAAGATCGGCCATCTTCACGGCTTCCCCGCTTCTCAATCGATCCAGGACATCCCGCTCCGTTCCGCTCGCCCTGGCCAGGGCTCCCTTCTCCGTGATGCGATAGGCAGCGGCGCCGACGGCCGGAAGGCGGGACGGGAGCGCGCTTTTCAAGACTTCTCCCCTGGAGGTGAAGAACCGTTGCGCGACCCGCTCGGCCGCCGCGAGAAGATCCGGCGGGCAGACCGGCTCCTCGTCGAGCACCTCCAGAATCTCGCGCAGGCCGGGCGCCTCCGCCTCGTCGAAACCGACGACGATCCCCGTCAGCACTCTTTCGCCGAAAGGCACGCGTACGCGGGTACCCGCCTCCGGCGCCGGGATCCTCTCGGGAACTCGGTAGCTGAAGTCGCGCCGAATCGGCAGGGGAAGCGCAACGGAGACAACAGCCATGAAGTTTTCAGCGCTCAGCTTTCAGCTGTCAGCCACACGGCCCGGTCCACAAAAAGGAGAAATCAGAGCTGAAAGCTGACAGCTGTCGGCTGAGAGCTTACGTCTGCGTGGCGACCGGCGCTCCGTCCTCCTCCTCCTCGTCCCGGACGAAGACGTAGGACTGATGCACGGGGTCCCAGCGGTAGCGGCGGACGGCGTCGTCGGACAGATCCGGCGTCACCAGGATGGCGTCCCGATCGATCGACAGGTCTCCGCGCGCGAGCGAGATCTCGCGCTCGAGAAAGCTGCCAGGAGCAAACCCTTTTTCCCCGCCGAGGCCGGTGAAGACCACGACCGAAAACCAGGACGCGCTGCGGTCATGATTTCGGTGGACGAAGGCCAGTACGAAGTCGAGGATGCCGTCGTCGTTCAGATCGCCCCGGACGAAGTAGGGGTGATAGATGCCGTAAAGCCCGCGGACGTCGCCGTCACCGCTGCGATTGCCTCGGCGGTCGTGATCGGTCGCGACCCGCAATTCGGGATGGCGCCCGAGGAATTCGTCGATCGCGGCCTTCTCCTGCGCGGTGAAGACATAGTCGTTCGGCTCGCTTCGCGCGGCGGCGTGGGGACCGGCGAGCGGACGAGGCCGATCGGTTTGAGCTTCCGGGAGCGGCCGCGAGGCCTGGCGGTGACAGCCGGCAGCGAGAGCGCCCGCGAGAACGGTCGCGACAGTGAGCGCGATCGGCCCGGGTGGTTTCCAGACGCGGCGAGAGTCTTGTGTCTCCACTCGTTTCAATTCTAAGGCACGGCCGTGAGCGCTCCGGCCGGTCCGGTTGCGTTCTGCTAATGTTGCAAAGCGCGTGCTGGCTGGAGGACGCAGGACTTCCGTGGGACGAAGGGCGACGCCCTCTCATTCGATGTCCTGCGACCTATCCCTTACCAGGTCGTGCGGATTGGGGAGAGCCCCTGAGAAAAGAGAAGGATAGCCTCGGCGTGCGGGAGATCCCCGACGACGCCTATTGGGGGGCCCAGACCTCGCGGGCCGTCGAGAACTTCCCGATCTCGGGCGAGCGCGCTCATCCCGAGGTGATTCGCGCCTACGCCCGGATGAAGAAAGCCTGCGCCGAGACGAACTGCGAGTTCGGGCGGCTGGACGAGAAGAAAACCGGGGCGATCGTCGCCGCCTGCGACGAAATTCTGGCAGGCAGGCACGTCGAGCAATTCGTCGTGGACGTCTACCAGGCCGGGGCAGGCACCTCGTTTCACATGAACGTGAACGAGGTGATCGCGGGGCGGGCGGCGGAGATCCTGGGCTCGTCGCGGGGCGACCGGGCGGCGGTCAATCCCAACGATGACGTGAACCTCGGACAGTCCACCAACGACACTTTTCCCACCGCCCTGAACATGGCGGCGATCGCCGTCGGGCGCGTCCTCTCGCTCGAGATCGGCCGCCTCGTGGACTCCTTCCAACGCAAGGGAGAGGAGTTCTCCGGGATCGTCAAGTCCGGCCGGACCCACCTGATGGATGCCGTGCCCGTGACCCTGGGACAGGAGTTCCGCGCCTTCGCCTCCGCCCTCTCCCATCGCCGTGAGGCCCTCGACGCCGCGCTCGATGGTCTTCTCGAGCTGGCGTTGGGAGGAAGCGCCGTCGGCACGGGACTCAATACCCCCGCCGGCTTTCGAGAAAAGGCGATTGGCCGCCTGTCGCAACTCGCGGGAGAGGCGTTCCGCCCGGCCGCGGATCCGCGCGAGGCCCTTCAAAGCCGCGCGGCGGCAGGCGACTACTCCGGCGCGTTGCGGAACTTCGCCGTCGAGCTCGGCCGTGTGGCCAGTGATCTGAGACTTCTGGCCTCCGGTCCAGCGACGGGGCTCGACGAGATCCGCCTGCCGGCCGTCCAGCCCGGCTCGTCGATCATGCCCGGCAAGGTCAACCCCTCGCTTCTCGAGTGCCTGAACATGCTCTGTTTTCAGATCATCGGCTTCGACACGGCCAACATGCTGGCGGTCTCCGGCGGGCAGCTCGACTTAAACGTCATGATGCCTCTGATCGCCTACAACCTGACGCGGGGACCGCAGCTTCTAATCAACTTCCTGCCGATCGTTCGCGAGAGATGTGTCGACGGCATCACGGCGAACCGGGAGAAGTGCCGCCACTACCTGGAGGAATCGCCGTCGGTCATCACCGCCCTGACTCCCAAGATCGGCTACGCAAAAGCGGCCGAGATTTTCAAGGAGGCCGTCGCGCGCGGCGTGCGGGTCCGGCAGGTCTTGCTCGAAAAGAAAGTCGTGACCGAGAAAGAGTTGGAGGAGGCAATGACGCCCGAGACGCTCCTGGGACCCTTGAAGTAGATTGAGTCATTGATTCACTGTCCGATGGATTCATTTGAAGAGTCACGGGCAATGATTCAATGATTCAATGAAGCAATGATTCAATCCTTCCGCAAGGATTCAATCGTTCTGAGGAGGACTCCATGACATGGCCTCAAGACTGGCAGACGAATGTCCTGTTCTTTCTCCGGTGGGGGCATTTCCTGGCGGGCATCACGTGGATCGGGCTGCTCTACTTCTTCAATCTCGTCAACGTCAATTTTATGAAAGAGCTGGACGCCGCTACAAAAGGCAAGGTCATCCCCAACCTCATGCCCAAGGCTCTCTTCTGGTTTCGGTGGGGCGCGGTCTTCACGGTGCTGACGGGGCTGATCTATTACGCGATGCTTCTGCACACCGAAGCAATCGACGCGAAGCTCGGGATCGTGCTCGTGGCATGGATCGTCGCCTGGCTCGTCGTCGCCGCGCTGCTGCGCATGGCCGTCGCCGGCGGACCGCTCAAGGACGGCCGGGTCCTCGGGGTCGTCGTCGCCGTCCTCGTGACGGTGGTGGCGTGGATCGTGGTGCCCCTCATCCGCAACGGCGGAAGCAACCGGACCATGGCGATCAGCGTCGGAGGCGGTCTCGGATTGATGATGTTCATGAACGTCTGGATGATCATCTGGCCCCTTCAGAAGAAGATCATCGCGGCCACGCGGGCCACCGCAGAGACGGGTGCGCCGGCCCCGCCGGATCAGCCGAAGTGGGCGCGCCGGGCTTTCCTCGCCTCGCGAATGAACACCTGGCTTTCGGTTCCGATGCTCTTCTTCATGGGTGCGGCCAGCCACTTCCCCATCTTTTCGACTTTGACGCTTTAGGGGAACCGCCAGCTTTCAGGTTTCAGCTTTCAGCTGTCAGCCGGGCGGCCGCGAGGCCGCCCTTTCTTTGAAGGGATTTGTTTGATCTGGCATGGCGACCGGCAGACGAGCGCGCTCTTCCTTCTTCGCTGGGCTCACCTGATCTCCGGAATCGCGTGGCTCGGAATGCTGCTGGCCTTCCTGTTGACGGTCGAGGCAGCTCTCCCGAAGGTCAACGAAGGGGCGCGGACGCAAATCCGGGCGCATCTCTTGTCCAGGCTGCTCTTCTGGATGCGTTGGAGCGCCCTGGCCGCGGTTTCTGCCGGGATCGCCGACTACGTGTTGCTTCTGTCGGCCGAAGGCATCGCGCCGAGACTCTTCGTGTTTCTGGCCGCGTGGCTCTTTGGGTGGGCGGTAGTCGCGTCGCTGCTGAAGCTCTCCGCGTCCGGGAAGGCTCTCGCCGACGGCCGGCGGCTCGGGGCGGTCGTCGTCCTGTTTCTCGCGGCGCTCGCCTGGTCGGGGGATCTGTACATGCGCCGGGGAGGGAGCCACAAGACCATCTCGCTTTCCCTGGGTGGCGGCCTTGCACTCCTGATGTTCGCAAATACCTGGTTCTTTCTGACCCCGGACAAAGCAGAAAGCCGACTGGGGTTGCTCGCCGCTCGGCTCAACGCGTGGCTGACTCCGGTCGTCCTGTTCCTGATGGGCTCGGCGAGCCACTTCCCGCTGTTCCGATAGGGCCGACGAGTTCTCAGTTATCCGTCATCCGTTTTCAATTAGGAAAGTCGGGAACACGAGCATCCGGACTTGAGCTGACAACTGACAACTGAAAACTCATGGCTGGGAGCCGGCCAGATAATCCCTGACCAGTTTCATGTCTTCCCAGACATCCTTCTTGCGGTCCGGCGACCGCAGGAGGAAAGCCGGATGAAACGTCGGCATCACACGCACCCCTCGAGCGCTTCTCCACCTGCCCCGCATTCGCCCGATCGGCTCGTCGGTGCCGAGGACCGCCTGGGCGGCGAAGGTGCCCAGCGTCACGATGACCTTCGGCGAGATCAACCGAATCTGCTCCTCGAGAAAGGGCATACAGGAGGCGACCTCGTCC
>JBKPDV010000257.1:0-6745 GCA_046728075.1 Acidobacteriota bacterium
GGCGTATACCTCGTGCTCTACCCCTATCCGGGTCCCGCCCCTCCTACCTCGAACATCAACGCGGACGCTGGTGAGCGGGCTATAGCCAATGGCTCGATCGTAATGTTAGGGACCGATTCCTCCTTCCAAATCAGCGCTGTCTACGGATCTGCGACGGGAGGAACCGCCGATCTGGTTCTCGACGTAATGGGGTATTTCCAGTGAGAACGGAAGCTGACAAGCGGATTGGCCGGTCAACGGCGAGAGGGGCGTCGGTCTTTATTGCCGCTGCGATGCTGGCTGCTGGTCCCGGGCGTGCTGGCGCCACAGAGGTCTACGTAGTTCGCTTCTTGACCACAAATATCAATACTTGCCCAGGCGCTGCTTATCGCGATCAGTTGGCATTTAGGAATACGACCAACCAAGACTTAGTCGTACGTGCGCTTGGGGGGAGCAATGGCTACACCCCTCCGGAGGACCCTTTAACAATCCCTGCAGGCAGAAGCAGAGCCGTCTTCATCGAGACGTTCAATCGGGGGGGTGTCAGTAATCGTTGGACACCGGTGGCGCCATTCGTATTCATGGTGAATAAGCTGGACGTGCCACAGGGAGTAGTCGTCCAGAGCAGGGGAGAACTCTGGGGACAAGGTCTCTTAGTGTCGTGCAGCCCGTTCGCAGTTGGTACCGACATCTTCGGTAGTTTTCCTCTCCCGCTCATATACTCGCTTACGCCTCCAAATGTAGCTCAGTATCACCTCACCAGCGAGTTTGGGACAGTTGCAAGTCGGACAAACGTCGGTGTCTACAACAGCGCGCCAACGGCTGGAACAGCTACGATCGAGATACGCGAAGCATGTGACGATCAGGTCATCGAGACGCGTTCTGTGTCGGTCCCGGCCGGTTCCGTCGTTTACGCGGTTGGCTTCGAGAACACATCGTTCAGCCCGAAGTGCAAAGAATCCGGCAATGCATCTGATTACTCGCGATATGTAGTCGTGACACTTGATCAGCCAGGCTTTAGCTTCGCGCTCACCGTGGCGGAGGTCTTGCCGCCGGTACCCTTGGTAAGCTCAAGCGTCGCGCCCTAGTTCCTTCGTTGGCCGACCGCGAGGTGGCGAAAGTGAAGGCGGAGCTGAAACGGGAGTGAGTGGAGGAGGGGGCGAGGGGAGAGGGGGCGATCCCTGGTTCACCCACTCACCCACTCACCCACTCTCCCGCTCCAGTTACATCGGTCCCGCCATGATCCTCCAGCGTGCAAGGCGCTCGGTGGTCTCGACGCAGCGGCGGGCGGCCAGGCGGCAGAGCAGGGCCGAGAGCTCGGCGCAGCCTTCCGGGTCGGATTTCTCGAGGCCTTCGAAACGGTTTCGGGTGAGCATCAGGAGGAGCGCGTCTTCGTGGGCGCGCGCGTCGGCCGAACGGCCGGCGGCGCTCGCGTCCAAGATTGCCATCTCTCCGAAGATCTCCCCCGGCCCGAGAATCGCGAGGGCCTCCTCGCCTCCCGCGATGCGGCGCGAGATACGCACGCGTCCGCGGGCCACGACGTAGAGCGAGTCCCCCTTGTCCCCCTCGGAAAAGATCAGCGACTCCGCGGGGTAGCTGCGTTCCTCGGCAAAGGCGGCGAAGAGGAACCGGTCCGACTCCGAGAGGCCGCCGGACCCCAGGGAGCGGGACTTCTCCTCGGGTGAGAGCGCCGCGGCCTCGCCGCGGGATTGGCGCTCCTTCTCCGCCGTCGGACGCTGCCCCGGGAAGAACTGCTCGAAGAGGCCGTTCAATCGCGAGAGGCGGCGAGCCAGGCAGGCCCGGAGGTGGCGCAGCCAGGGCGCGCGGTCGCTGCTCTCGAAAAGGAACTCGGGCGTGAAGCCCAGGAGCGTTGCGGCAGATGCGGCCTTCGCATCGGCGGTGCGGGCCTCCCCGATCAGGGCCTCCTCCCCGGCAAAGTCGGAAACCTCCGCGCCGGCCACGGGCTGGCTCCCGACCGGCGTCTCGCGAGCGAGCTGCAGGCTTCCCGCGACGACGAAGTAGATCTCGCCGGCCGGATCGCCCGCCCGGTAGAGAGTGCTTCCCGCCGCGATGTGACGCAGCTCCGCACCCGTGGCGGCGGCGAGCAGGGCGTGATCTCCCATCTCCGCCATCGCCGGCATCCGCGCCAGCCGGCTCGCGCGATCGAGGAGGCCTCGCGCATCGCCGCCCCGAGCAACAAGCGCGTGAACCAGGCGGGAGGTCCGGTCGGGAAAGGCGAGGTCGGGGGAACGGCGTTTCGCTTCGGTCTCGAGACGCTTGTGCGCGCCCGAGACCGCTTCCTTCCAGGCGGGAGTCTGCCCGGGCACGAGCGCGCGGCCGGCGCGCAGGAAACGGGCGTCGGTCGCGTCGGGCATTCCGTCCGGCCGAAGAAGAGCAGCCTCGAGGAGGTCGCCGACGGCTTCGGTGAAGCGCTTCTCGAGAAAGGAGAGCCTTCCGCGCGCCGAGGCGCTGCGCGGATCGAAGGGGTCACGGGCGCGGGCTTCGTCGAGCAAGCGCCGCGCCTTCTCCAGGTCGTGCGCTTCGAGCGCGAGGACCGCCATCAGGACCGGGTCGTCGCCGTCCACGGCGAAGGGCCGGGCTTCCTCCAGCTCTCCTGCCGAGATCAGGACGCGCGCGAGCGAAGCGGACGCGCCCGCACGCTCCTCGAGCTCCAGACTCACGGCCAGCCGGTACAGAATGTCCGCCTCGGCGAGCAGCCCGCCCGCCTCGCAATTGCGCGCCGCCTCCCGCGCCCGATCCGCCGCGGAGACGTCGCTCATAGAAAAAGTCTAAGGTCTAAGGTTGAAGGTCTAAGGTTGGGCTACCAGAACCTTAGACTTTAGACCTTAGGCTCTAGACGCCCTCACGGCGCCCCTTCCTTCTGCCGAATCAGGACGAGAATCTTCTTGTCGATCTTCCCGTCGTGGCGGATGCGCGTGTCGTAGTTCTCCCAGCCCATGTAGTCGGCCAGAGCCTCGGTCGAGGCCGTGTCCCAGACTCCGTCGGTGCGCCCCTTGTGGAAGCCCTTCTTGGCGAGGAGGCGCTGGAGGTACCGCGCGTCGTCACCGGCGACCGGGATCAGGTCGGCCGGGTCGCTTCGGTCGAAGTGGATCTTCTGAAGCTCGTAGAGGCGGAAGATCTCGGCGATCGGGTCCTTCGCGTCATAGACGGAGATGTCGACATAGCGGTCGCTCTTCCCGTCGTAGGAGGCGCCGGCTCGCACGACAACGAGCGCCGACGACTGCCGCCCGCGCTTGTCGCCCCCGGCCTCGGCTCCCGCCCGGATCGCGGCGAGGAGGCGTTCCGCCAGCGCTCCCTTCGTACCCAGGAACGCCTTCTCCATGGCGTCCACCGTTGCCTCGGAGACGAGGATATTTCCCTGGATCGCGTAGTCGGGTCCGGTCCGTCCGCCCGCCCAGGCAAAGCATTTCTTTCCGGTGAACGTCGCCGCGCGACCCCTGGCGTCGACGATTCCGACTTGCCGGTCTTCGAGGTCCTTGTCCTCGCGGCCGATGATCGTGACGACTTCCTGCGGCGTCGCGCCGAGCGCGAGCAGATCCAGGCCCTTCGTCCCGAACTCCGAATTGGAAAAGGACTGCGTCGCGACCGCCCCCACCCCCGCCTTCGCGTAGGGGACCGCCACCCGGACGTTGGGAAACTTCGACTGGACGGCCACGCCCAGGTCTCCGCTGGCCGGATCGCGCGCGACGATGGAGAAGGTGGAGACGAGTGGGGCGGACGGCGAAGGCCGAAAGGCGAAGGGCGAAGATGCCAAGGTCAGCGAGACGGCGATCGCGAACGAGAGCATAGGATTCCTCGATTTTTGCCAATTCTATTGAAGTCTGCGAAAGGACGCCGTGCCAGCCGCCATTCGCCGTTCGCCATTCGCCTTTCGCCCGTCTTCCTGTGCTAACTTCCGGCTCCTCATGTCCGCTCCTGCTCCGGCGACGCTGAAGCGAACCCCCCTCTACGCCCTCCACCGAGAGCTCGGCGCGAAAATGGTCGACTTCGGCGGATGGGAGATGCCGGTTCAGTACGAGGGAATTCTCGAGGAGCATCGCGCCGTGCGCGAGCGCGTGGGGCTTTTCGACGTCTCGCACATGGGAGAGTTCGAGCTCACCGGGTCGGACGCCCTCCCCGCGCTCCAGAGCCTGACCCCCAACGACGTCGGCCGCCTCGCCGACGGGCGCTGTCACTATTCCGCTTTCCTGACTGAGCGCGGCACCTTCGTCGATGATCTGCTCGTGTACCGGCGCGCCGCCGATTCGTTCCTCGTCGTGGTCAACGCCGGCAACACGCCCAAGGACTTCCAGTGGGCGAGGGCGCACGCGAAAGGGGACCTGCGCCTGGAAGACAAGAGCGCCGCTTATGCGCTCATCGCTGTGCAGGGGCCGCTCGCCGCCGCGTTGATGTCGCGCGTCTCCGACCCCGACCCTTCGGACCTGCCTTACTACGGTTTCCGTGACACGCGGGTGCTCGGCCGTCCCGCTCTCGTCTCCCGTACGGGTTACACGGGAGAAGACGGCTTCGAAATCTATCTGGATCCGCAGTACGCCGAGAAGGTCTTCCGCGGCCTGCTCGAAGCGGGACGGCCGGAGGGCGTCGTGCCGTGCGGCCTCGGGGCGCGCGACACCCTGCGTCTGGAAGCCAAGATGGCGCTCTACGGAAACGACATCGATGACACCGTCACGCCCTGGGAGGCGGACCTGGGCTGGATCGTCAAGATGAAAAAGGGGGACTTTCTGGGGCGCGACGCTCTCCAGCGCCAGAAAGAGGAGGGCGTGCCGCGCAAGCTCGTCGGGTTCGAGATGGTGGATCGCGGGATCGCCCGCCACGGCTATCCGGCCCAGACTCCCGCCGGAGAGGGAGTCGTCACCTCGGGCACGCATTCCCCGACGCTGGGCCGGCCGATCGGTCTCGCCCTGGTTCCTTCGGGAGCCCAGACCGTAGGCACGGAGTTCGAAGTCGACATCCGCGGCCGCCGGGCGCGAGCGCGCATCGTCGAGACCCCGTTCTACAAGAGGAAGAAGGAGGCATCCGCGTGAACCCGGAAGAGCTGCACTACACCCAGAGTCACGAGTGGGTCCGCATCGACGGGGAGATCGGAACGATCGGGATCACCGAACACGCGCAAAAGGAGCTGGGCGAGATCGTCTATCTCGAGCTGCCGGAGAACGGCCATGTCTACAACGCCGACGAGGAGTTCGGCACGGTCGAGTCGGTCAAGGCTGTCTCGGAGCTCTATACCCCGGTATCGGGCGAGGTGGTGGACATCAACAAGGGGGCCGTGGCCGAGCCGGGAATCGTCAACGACGACCCGTACGGCGACGGCTGGCTGATCAAGCTGAAGCTCTCCTCCGACGAGGAGATCGGCAAGCTCATGTCGGCGGAGCAGTACGCCGAATACGTGAAAAGCGAAGAGAAGGCCAAGTGAAGTACCTGCCGACCTCCGACGCCGACCGGGCGCAGATGCTCGCCTCGATCGGCGTTTCCTCCGTCGACCAGCTCTTCGAGTCGATCCCGGCCTCCGTGCGCCAGGATCCGAACCTGCCGGCACCGCTCTCGGAGATCGAAGTGCGGCGGCTGCTCGGCGGACTCGCGAGGAAAAACGCGAATGCGCGGGAAACGGCCTTCTTTCTCGGTGCCGGCCTCTACCACCACTACACCTCCGCGATCGCCGATCAGCTTCTGTATCGCGCCGAGTGGCTGACCTCCTACACCCCTTACCAGCCCGAAGTCTCGCAGGGGACCCTGCAATCCATCTTCGAGTTCCAGACGCACATCTGCCTCTTGACGGGGCTCGACGTGGCCAACGCCTCTCTCTATGAAGGCGCTTCGGCCCTCGTGGAGTCGCTCCTGATGGCCGAGCGGCTTTCTCGCGGCCGGACGAGAGCCGTGGTGTCGCGCGCGATCCACCCGGAATACCGGGAGACCGTCCGGACGTATTTCGCCAACCTGGCGCTCGACGTCGTGGAGGTCGAGGTTGGGCCCGACGGAAAGACGGACGCGCAGGCGCTGGCGGCGGCCGTAGACGAGAAGACATTCGCGGTCGCGATCCAATCGCCGAACTTCTTCGGGGTCGTCGAGGATTGGGGCGTGGCCTCGGAAGCGGCCCAGGGAAAGGGGGCGCTCGCGATCGGCGTCGTCGCGGAGGCAATCTCGCTCGCGCTGCTCGCCCCGCCGGGGGAGAGGGGAATCGACATCGCCTGCGGCGAGGCTCAGTCCCTGGGCGTTCCGATGCACAACGGAGGTCCGGTTCTGGGCTTCCTCTCCTGCCGCACCGCTCACCAGCGTCAGATACCCGGGCGCCTGGTCGGGCAGACGCGCGACGCGGAGGGGCGCCGGGCTTTCTGCCTGACCCTCTCCACGCGCGAGCAGCACATCCGCCGCGAGAAGGCGACCTCCAACATCTGCACCAATCAGGGGCTCATGGCGCTCGCCTCGAACATCCACATGTCGCTTCTGGGCAAGCGCGGCCTTCGCGAGGTCGCGGTCCAGTCGCATGCCAAGGCGGAATACTTGAAGGGACTCCTCGCGGCGATCTCCGGCTTCCGGATTCCCCTCTCCGGACCGACTTTCAACGAGTTTCTGGTGGAGGGCCCGCGGCCCGTGGCTCCGATGATTTCCGACCTCGCCCGACAGGGGATTCTGGCGGGAGTGCCGGTCTCCCGCTACGGAGGTCCGGCCAACCAGTTCCTGGTCGCCGTGACCGAGCTCAACACGCGAGAAGAAATGGATCGGCTCGCGGCCGCGCTGAAGGAAGTCC
>JBKPDV010000258.1:0-13775 GCA_046728075.1 Acidobacteriota bacterium
CCCGACCCCCACGTCACGGTGTTCGTCGGCAGCGTCAGATGTGTATAAGAGACAGGGTTTTTCCCCAGCCCCTTCAGGGTGTCCTGGTCTTCTTCGCTGACCTTGTCGACCTGAATCCGAATCGCGGGGCGCGGCGCGAACAGCCTCACGTCCTCATCGGCAAACGGCTCGTTCCACTTCTGGAGCGGCGAGAGGTCGTCGAGAATCCAGAAAGCGCGCCCCTGAGTCGCCACGACCAGGTCGTCGTTCTTGACGGCGAGATCGGTGATCGGCACCGCGGGAAGGTTGCGCTGAAACGCCCTCCAGTGCGCTCCACCGTCGAAGGAGATGTAGAGGCCCGTCTCGGTCCCCGCGTAGAGAAGCCCGGAACGTGTCCGATCTTCCCGCACGACGCGCGTGAAGGCCCCGTCCGGAATCCCGCCGTCGATCTTCGTCCAGGTCTTTCCGTAGTCGGCGGTCTTGTAGAGATACGGCCGGTTGTCGTCCCATTTGTACATCGTCGCCGCGAGAAACGCCGCGCCCTTCTGATGAGGGGAAGCGTCGATCGCGTTGACCTGGATCCACTCGGGTATGCCCCTGGGCGTCACGTTCTGCCAGTTCTTCCCGCCGTCGCGCGTAACGTGGACGAGGCCGTCGTCGGACCCCGTCCAGATCACTCCGGGCTCGAGCGGGGACTCCGCGATCGCGAAGATCGTGTCGTAGACGTCGACCCCCACGTTGTCCTTGGTGATCGGCCCGCCGTCGTCTCCCTGCTTGGCCGGGTCGTTGCGGGTCAGGTCGGGGCTGATCTCTTTCCAGGTCTGACCCTGGTCGCGGCTCTCGAGCAGCTTTTGCGAGGCATGGTAGAGGACCTTCGAATCGTGGATCGAAAGGAGAAGCGGAGCGTTCCAGTTGAACCGATACCGGAACTGGCGAGGCGGTTTTCCCGATTGAAGCTGGGGCCACGCGGCGATGTTGCGCTGTTGGCGCGTGTGATGGTCATAGCGGGTGATCAGGCCGAAATAGTCGCCCGCATAAACGATCTCCGGATCCTTCAGGTCGGGCGCGATCCAGCCCGCCTCACCGCCCCCGACGGGATACCAATCCGTGATGTCGATCGCCGCGCCGGGAACTCCGGAAGGAATCGCGACCGTCGAGTTGTCCTGCTGCGCCCCGTAGAGCCAGTACGGGAAACGGTTGTCCGTCGCCACCCGGTAGAACTGGGCGGTGGGCTGATTGTTCTGGGTGGACCAGGTCTTCCCGCCGTTGAAGGAGATCGCCGCGCCGCCGTCGTTGCCGAGGATCATGCGGTCGGAATCGTCCGGGTCGATCCAGAGGTCGTGGTTGTCGCCGTGCGGCACGCGAAGGTTCGAAAAATTCTTTCCGGCGTCCGTCGACTTGTGCATGTCCACGTTGGGCAGGTAGACCGTATCGGCGTGCTTGGGATCCAGATAGACCCAGGAGTAATACCAGGCACGCTCCCGGATCTTGTGCTCGTCGTTGACGTGCGTCCACTTCTTGCCGCCGTCGTCGCTGCGGTAAAGGCCCCCCTTCTTCTTCGCTTCGAGGAAGGCAAAGATCCGATCGGGCCGGGCGGCGGAGACCGCCACGCCGATCTTGCCCAGGAGCTCGTCCGGCAGTCCTTCGGCGCTCTCTTTGCTCTTGCTTTCCTTGCCCGTCAGCTTTTTCCAGGTCTCGCCGCCGTCGGTCGATTTCCAGAGGCTGCTCCCCGGACCGCCGCTGACCAGTTCCCACGGGTGTCGCACGACCTGCCAGAAGCCCGCGTACAGGATGCGGGGGTTGTTCGGATCCATCGCGAGGTCGCTCGCGCCGGTCTTGTCGTCGACGTAGAGGATCTTCTTCCACGTCTTCCCTCCATCCTCGGAACGGAAGATGCCTCGCTCGGCGTTCGCGGCCCAGGCATGCCCCTGCGCGGCGACGAATACAATGTCTGGATTGTTAGGGTGAATCCGGATCCGGGCGATCTGCCGCGTGTCGCGCAGGCCCACGTTCTTCCAGCTCGCTCCTCCGTCCGTCGACTTGTAGACGCCGTCGCCGTGGGAGAAATTGCCTCGGATCGGCTCCTCCCCCATGCCGACGTAGAGAACGTTCGGATCCGATTCGGCGACGGCGATCGCCCCCACGGATCCTGTCTTGAAGTCCTTGTCGGAAACGGGCTCCCAGTTGGAGCCTCCGTCGGTCGTCTTCCAGACGCCGCCACCCGTGCCGCCGAAGTAGTAGGTCAGCGGCTGATGCCGAACCCCCGTGACCGCCGTCGAGCGGCCCCCGCGATACGGGCCGATGTTTCGAAACTCGAGGCCCGGAAAGAGATCGGCGAAGAGCCTGGCTTCTTCCTTCGACGCGTTTTCCTTCGACGCGGGCGCCTTTTTCGGCGTCGCGGCACGCAGGGATTCCGCGCCGAGGCTGGCCCAGAGAGCGGCTCCAAAAAGCAGAGTTTTAGCGACAGTCTTCACGGCTCCCCCTTTGGAAAGAATCCGATTGCTTGCGAGCCCGGGAGTATATCCAGAGCGATCTCGTTCGACGTCCCGCTGGATGAAGGCCGGACTTGCGCGGACCTACGGCCCGAAATCGAGTTTGACGGTGTGCGCCCGCGATCGCGAGATCGAACCGGACGCGTCGAGCCCGACAGGCAAGAGCAGAACCTTCGCGCCCGCCGAGCCCGCAACGGCGACCGTGAACTTCAGCTCGATCGAGACCGACTTCATCGCCAGAGGCGGATCCCCCTTGGCGGCCTGCGCCACGCCGATCTTGGCCAGATGAATCGCCTGGGCGAGCGCCTCCTTGAGCGTTTCCTCGGCCAAGAGCGTGCGGACCTTCGGAATCGCCGGCGGCTTCATGTCGAGCTCGAGAGTCGAAGCCGTATCCGACGAGGCGCTGCCTCCGACGGCGATCACGAGGTAACGCACCTGCCCTCCGGCCGAACGGGAGACCGTCGTCTGGAGCTTCACCGTGATCGCCCTGAGGGCGGGGAATCCGGGAACGTCTCGAGTTTCCGCCTCGACGATGACGTCACGAACCGCATCGATCACCGCCGCCAGTTCCGCGTCATCCGGCTTCGAGCTCACCCCAGGCGCCCCCGCCGTCGCGCAAGCCCATACCGAAAGAGACACAGCAACCAGAAGCAGAAGGGATCTCTTCATCGCTGACTCCCGGTTTTTTAGAGAGAGCGTTCCTGGCGGCAGTATACCGGCGGACCCTCGACCAAGCACAAAGTACAGTACAGATCTGACGCTATCGTCGCTTTGACCATGGCCCGGCATGGTCGCTGTTGATGAACTCCTTTCGAAGCGTGAGGACGGCCTCTCCGTGTCCGTGAGCCTCATCCGGACGCTGTGAGACCATCGAGAGATACTCCGAATGCGAGGCCATTGAGATGCGGCTATCAATCCTGATCGGATGCCGAAGCGATCTCGCGTTCGCGGCTTTGGTTCTTTGTGCCGCACGGATGGCCGGCTGCTCCCCACACACGACGCCGGCCCAGGACACCGCGGTTCCGGCCGAAGACATCTCTCCCGCGGCAGCTCCAGCGGCCCCGGTACCGACGCATCGACTGACCATCGACAAGGCCGGCTCGGTAACCGCGGTTGAGCAGGGCGATTTCATCGAGATCCGGCTGGATGAGAAGGAACCGGCCGACGGAATCTGGCGCCGGTCGCGTCAATCGGGGGATGCGCGTATCGAGTCCCGGGGCGAGCCAGTGCTCGCGAGAGACGAGACGGGGATCCATCGCGTCTTTCGCTTCCGCGCCCTGGGCATCGGCAGGCTCGAGCTCGCATTTGCCTTCCACGCGCCGCCCGAAGCGCGAGAGCCCCGGCAGGTCGTGACGTTCCGGTTCGTGGTCAAGTGAAGGCCCGGCCTGTTCGGCCGCGCCTCGTCGCCCGCGCCTCCAAAGCTCTCGACCCGCCTCACACCGCCGATCGGCGCTAGTTCACGCGGATGGGTGTGTACGTTGCGTTGTTCGATTCGACCGACTCGCGGATCGCACCGTTGTCATCGATGATCACGCCGAGCCAATAGTTCGTGCCGGAAGTGAGATCACTGGGGATGACGAGGTTGACCGTCGTCGTGAAGACGTTGTCGCGGCTCAGACTGAAGACCGCGCTGCCGATCTTGCGGTCGAAGGTGGTGATCAGGTCATTGGTCGAAATGTAGTAGCCGACCTGAATTCCGGTCTGCGTGTCTGCGCCGTTGTTCTCGTAGGTAAACTCCGCGCGAACCGTCTGTCCGCGATTGACGCGGTAGCCCGTCTCTCCATTGACGTCGACCGTCGGTAGGACGGCGCCCGCGTTGTCGTAGATGACGGTTTTCGTGTGATCGCTGTACTCGCCCGAGGCGCCGCTGTATTTCCAATGCACGACAGCGACGTCTTCCCAGGCCGGAGAGCGGGCGCCGTAAAGGAAAATCGATCCGTCGGCGGCATCCTCGCCTGTGTAGGCCGTCGCCGTCGAACCATTGACGTGTATGTGCTCGAAATCATTTCCCATGATGTTGTACTCGGTGTTCACGTGGTTGAGGATCAGCCCATGGCCGAGTTCATGGGCGCCCGTCGTCTGGATCGCCCGGAGCGAGCCGGTGTAACGAATGAGGGACGACTTGACCGTGTCTGCCGTCCATTGAAAGGGCGTGCCGTAATCGTAAATCACATCGACCTCGTCCATGTGGACATGGTCTCCAAAAAACCAGTAGCAGGTCCAGTACTGGTAGGCGATCGCCGGCGCGCCGGAAAGGATCGAGCCGGTGCCGCCCCAGACTTCGTTCTGACCGTTATTGCGGCCGACACCGCCGGAGTCCATGGCGATCGTGTAGCGAAAATTGCTCGGGTTCCGATTGAACTTGTTGACCGTATCTCGGATCCCGTTCTCCCAGTATCCCGAAGGGAAGCTCACCGTGCTGGCATTCATCGTCTGGGTGCTCGAGCCAAACTTGATTGCGTGGCCCAGACAGCTCTTGTAGCTATACGCCGAGGCCAATTCCGGCGCGCCGAGGATGGCGCCGCAGGCAGCCAGAGTCGCGAGTATCTTCATCTTCATGGCGCTTTCTCCGTTCGGTTGTGCATGTCTGAAATGCCCATCGGCAAAGGCACTCTCCTCCTACTTGCGGATCACGGGGTCGTAACCGTTCTGCTCGAGAGCCTTGTATTCGTCCGCGCTTCCCGGTGCCATTGGCGGCGGCGCCGGCGGTGCAAGCCGCTGGGGCGCGGCCAGGCTCACTTTGGCTGCGATGATCTCCGCAGCGGGATCGATACTGCGCACCTCCGTAGGCTTGCGTTTGCTGGCCGTCACGAGTCGCTGAGTGACCCCAATGAACTCGGACAGCGCGATTGGACCCGCGGGAACAGCCGGTGTCACTTCCCCTTGTGTGGCCGGCGCGGTCGGACTGGTTGCGCCCGCTCCTCCTGCACTGCCTGACGATGCCGCGTCTCCGGCGTCGCTCCCTTTTTCCGAGACCGGGAACTCTTCCGTGAGCTCGAGGTATTTGGGCGCCTCTGCTTCGTAGCGGCGGCGCGCATCCTCCACAGAGATCTTCTGCGACTTGAGTTGTTCCGCGACCTCCGGGTTCTTCATCAGGTCATCAAATTTCGGCGTCGGGAATTGCACCGTCTGAAATGGCTTCGGCGGCAATCCCCGAGAAACGATCGTCGACTTCAGGATGGCCCGCACCGGGGAGCCATGAGTATCGAAGACCTGCTCGTTCAAGACGCGAAAACGGCCGTACTCACAAAACACGAGGGGACACGACGCGTCATTTGTGTTCGCCACGAAGAGGAGATCCTGGTCCCCCTTCTGAATGACGGGAACACCGGTGACGGACAGGAAGCGGCCGCGACCGTCCGAGCCGCCCACCAGGCGCATCGTGATCTCCTTGCCAGGAGCCTTGCCTCGCAGCACCTGGCTGATCCGGTACGTCACGATGGTGTACGGAATGACGCCTTCGCCTTTGTCTCCTCGTGCATTTCGATAGGCAACCTTTTCCGCGGTTCCGATGAAAACCAGATTCGATTGCTCGACAAGCTGAGCCAGGTCGCCCGCCCGGCCTTTATCCATGGGGCTGTGAGCGGAGGCGCTCGAGCTCATGCAGGCTGCGACGACCGCCATGACGATCAGAAGAGATTTGCTCTGCATGCTGCTTCTCCTGAAAAAAAGGTTGACGGAGGTCACGCCTCCCGGGCTTCCGGGCAAGCAGGACCGCCTCTTTGGCTTTTAATCGCCTGGCAATCGGTAAAGGGCTAGGAAAAACGCGTTGATCGCCAAGCCGGTGCGCCAATCCCGGTCTGACCGACAAACCGCTAGCCTCTTCCGGGCTCTGGCGCGATCTATCGTTAGGCAAGGAGTTCTCCGGAGGACCAGCCGACTTGGAACTGCGCTCGGGGTTGGGCGGCTCTGGGGCGCTCATCGGGGCTCTCCTGATCGGAGCTTTCGCGAGCGCCCGCCTGACAGAACGTTCGGCCCCGGAAGGCGGCAGCGCGCCTCCGGCGGCGGTTCAGGCGGAACCATCCAGAGCAGCCGCCGGCTCGGAAGGGTCCTCCGAGGGGGGCTCCGCTGATTCGCTCGACCGGCCGATCGACGAGATCCGGACATTTTTCGGCTATCCACGAAAGGGACCACCAGCCCGGACCGGCGAAGAGTCCGAGCTCGCCGAGGCGGTTCGAAACTGTTTTCACTGTCCGGCGCCGGAAAAACCGCCCCGAAGAGTCCCGGGTCTGGCCAAGGAGATCCGGGACATGGCCGAAGCCAGAGGCTATCGGCTGCGTTTTATGGTCGCTCTCATACCCGACCCGGTCGGCTCCTACGTCGGCAGTCAGTTCGACACCTATGCAACGGCCCTCCTCCGCGGCGCGACCGCGTCCGGCTGGCTCCCCGACCGCCACTGGTTCCCGTGGCGGAGCGAATCGGCAGAGTCTCCCGGCAAGGAGCCCCGACAGCCAAGCGATAGTCGGTACGCGCGTTCGCCCGGCATCGCGCTCTTTCGGAACAATTCCTCCGACCGCATCCTTCTGACCGTTTTCCTCGTCGGCGAGAGTCCCATCACGGGAATTCACAAGCGGGCGTTCGTGGATGCGCTGCGGCTGATCTCCTCCCTTCAGCCGACCGAAGAGCTGGAGGTTCTGGGCCCCTTCTCGTCCGGCGCCGCAGGCTCCTGTTCTCTCGCACTGGAGGAGTGGTACAGCCGGACAGACGTTCCGCGAACAAATGCGGTCCGTTTTTTTTCGGGGTCGGCGACGAATCCGGACGTGGCCGAGCGACTCAAGCCGCGGTGCGATGTCTGTGGCTCTCTGAGAGTGGCCTTCCTGCGGACCGTCGTTTCCGACGATTTGCTCCGGGAGGCCGGCTTCCGGTTCTTCGAAGAGAAGCTCGGATGGCATCACGAAGAGATCGCGGTCCTTGCCGAGAGCGACACCTTCTATGGGCAAACGCCCAGCGAGGGGGCCCCCCGGCATTGGCGACTCCTGCTTCCCGTCCCAAGCGCGCTCTCGAGCGTGAGAACCGCCTCGGAAAGAAGCCGCAAAGCCGAGGACGTGGAGATCGGCGGCGTCCGAGTTCCGACCTATGGTTTGGAGCTCAAACTGGACGAGACCCGAACCCCGAGAGACACCTTTCCGGTGTTCGATCCGATGACCGCGCCCTTGAACGAGCTCGAGCTCGATTCCCTTCTCTCTATTCTCGCCAAAGAGAAGATCCGGCACCTTGGGCTGGTCTTCACGGACATTCGGGACAGATTATTCCTCGCGGAGAAGATCAAAGATTACGCGCCTCACGTATCGATCTTTACGTTCGAATCGAGCGTGCTCTACGTTCACCCGCGCGTGAACCCCTACACGGACGGAATGCTGGTCGTCTCGAGCTATCCACTCTCGATGGTGACGCAACATCTGATGGCCGGCGTGAAGGGATCGCTCGATCGGAGGGTCCAGTTCGGATCGGATCCCGAGCAGGGTCTCTATAACGCGACGATCATCGCGCTTGCCGGAAGGGGCCGAACGCCTCCGGTCGCGGACTACGTGACTGTTTCGGAGACGACATACCGCGCTCCCGCGGTCTGGATCTCGGCGGTGGGAGACGGCAGGCTCGTTCCGCTCGCAGTGATCCGCCCGGGGAAGCCGGATCTGCCGCAGTCTTTAGGGACGGCCGAGCCGGACCAGCCTGATTCCCCTGCCCGGAAGTGCACTCTGCCTCCGGAACTTCGAAGTCTCATCCTGCGCCTCGGCGTCCCCTCGGGATTTCGCTTCTGTCTCTGGGTCGCGAGCGTCGTGTTCGGACTCCTGAGTCTTTCGGTCTTCTCCGCTTGCTCGAACCGGGAAACGAGAAGGGGCTGGAGGATCTCCAGCTTCTTCCGGCCGCTCACGGGACGAGGCCGCGCCGAGCGCCGGCAGCATCGCCGCTGGATCGTCGCGCTCATCGCCACGTTCTCTGCTTCGTGGATGGCCCTGGCGACGGTCTACCTCGTTCCCTTCGTCCTCCGCCAACGCTCCGGACTTGCCGGCGAGATCTCGATCGACCTCGAGCATGGCGATTGGATCTCCGCACTGGAAGAACTTCTCATGCGGCCGGTGGCAAGACTACTCCCTCTCTTCGGGGTTCTCCTCGTGGTCTTGCTTGCTCGTTTGGGATGGATCGTGGACCGGAGCGACGAAAGACGACGGCGCCCCATTCTTGCCGTCATCCTCGGCTCGACGATGGTCGCAGCGCTCATCCTGTCTCATCAAGCCCTGAGCGTCTTTCGGCCGGACCCTTACGGCCCCTTGGACCACGCTGTGTTCACGTATCTCCGGGCTTCCTCGGGCGCCGGCAACCTTTCGCCTCTCGTTGGTATCCTGCTTCTCGCCACCGGTTTCGAGCTGCTCCTGGTCTTCCAACTCCACCGGCTGCGAATCCGTGACGACTGGCGCTGCCGGATGCCGGTCGAAGCGCTCGCCCAATCGCAGGATCTTCCGCTCCGAAGTCTGGAGCGACCGCAAGACCAATTGGATGAGAGGATCCGCGAAGCCCTTCCGCGGTCCGTCTGGTTCTGGGCGCCGTTCCTCGTGCTGCTGGGCCCTCTGCTCCTCGCTTTCTTCTTCCGGTTCGAGGCGTCCTGCGATTCGCTTCTCTGGTCGAAGACCTTCGCGGCTCTCTTTGCATTTCTGTTGCTTCCGGCTTCGGTCGCGGCGTTTTCCCGCTTCGCCTCGCTGTGGCGAGCGCTGCGCCGCTTGATTGTCCGTCACGAGTGGAGCCGCCTTCTTCCGGCGTTCCAGAGCTGCCAGGAGGAGCTCGAGTGGCACTCCTTGAAGATGTGGGGGGCGAGCCGGAAGCACAACTATTCGACGCTCGTCGGGTCCGTGGAGCTCTTGCGCCGGGTGTCCGGGCGAGCCGAACGTCCAAGGGTCACTCTCGCCCTGACCGAATTGCTGGGTCGCGAGCAACTGCACCTGATGGACCTGGCCCACACCGCGGAAGAAGCGCTGACGGAGGCCCTCGCCGCCAACGCGAGAGGAGATCTGGAAACCGAGCGAGCCTCCCGCCAGCGAGTCCTCGTGGCGCTCGACGCCGCGGCACAACACGTCCAGCTGATGCTCAACCGCATCGAGGCGCCGGGAGCCGAAACCGCGGATCCCGAGTTCCGCAAGGAGCTGACGGAGTACCTGGCACTGCGGGCGATCGCGTATATCCGCTACGTGTTCGCCGTGATCCGGAACAGTCTTCTCGCTTTTACGGTTGGGATCCTGTTCCTGCTCGCAGGCCTCGCGAGCTTCCACTTTCAGCCGATCCGGTCCGTTTACGTCCTGCTCTGGTCGGTCATCGGGGTCGTGGCCTTCTGGACGGTCGTCATCTTCATCGAGATGGACCGCAACACGGTCATGTCCAGGATCAGCGGCACGAACCCGGGCGAGGTCAATCCCATCAAGTCGGGACTCCTGCTCCGTATCGGCGCATTCGTCGTGCCGCCCGTGGTCGCCCTGATCGTGACCCAGTTCCCCCGCCTGGGACAGCCGCTCTTGAGCTGGCTGAACCCGATGTTCCGGCTCTTCCAGTAAGAGCGTCGATGCGGGACAGAGTCACCTTCCCCGCAATGGGATTTCACCTGGCTATCCGTCGAAATCCGCCCGGAGGTGGGTTTGGAGAAAGGTTCTAGACGGCGATGAGGCCCGGAATCCAACGCCGAAGGATCCGAAGCCCGAGGGAGGAAAGGGTGGGATAGAGACCGTCCAGAATGCTCCACCCGAGGAGGTAGGCCGCGTTCCCCTTCAAGACGAAGAAGTGGTCGAGCTCCCAGGTTCCTAAGATCTGGTGCTCGGCCGCCTTGACGAGAAAACTGAAGATCGCAAAGAGGAGAAACTGTTCCAGCCATGGCCGTTTGTGGGCGCCGGCGTACAGGAAACCCAAGCACAGACCGATCCAAACCGCAGTGTGCATGAAGTTGTTCAGCCACGGCAGGAAGCTCATCCACCCGAATCGGTAGAAGAGATAATTTCCAACGAACGTCCCGACTCCCCAACCGAGAGCCAGGACCCAGTATGTCTTGCGAAAGCCGGGATCGACGCGGCGGTTCCCGTATCGCATCACGACGACGAGGGCGGCATAGAAAAGAAGCAGAAGGAGATAGTCGCCGAGGGTGTTGCCTCTGCCAAGCCACTGGTCCGACACGTTCATGGCCGCTCACCCGCAGGGGCGGCGAGCTCTTCACTCGCTCGGCGCGCGTCCGCCAGGCCGTCTCCCGTTCTCAACCGACTACCCCTTGGGATACATCCTGGCGATGAACTTCTTGTCTCCCCTCGACAGGTCCGTGTTGTTCGGGGTTGGCTTTCCTCCCTCGATCAGCTCCGGCGGAAAGGAATAGAGCATGATCGACTGGAGATCGAACTCGGTCGCGTTCAGCTGGTCGACGCTGTACTTCTGGAGAATATTGAAATCGATCTCCTCCTTGCTCCAGTTGTTGGGCGGGCCGCTGAAGTACGCGTAGACGGCCTTGGTGTTCCATCGGATGCCCCCTCGGGGGTTCTGATGCTCGTGGATCGCCGCCAGCGCATGGCCGAACTCGTGCAGAACGACACGGCGATACTCCTGTTCCTCTGTGTCGTCCCGGAGCCAGCCGAAATTCATCGTGGGCTCCGCCGCCGGGAAGGCGTCCCGCAGCAGGCAGTCCGTCCCGACGGCCGACCAGGAGCCGGGATCCGCTTGGAAGGAGATCCGGACCTCGGCCTGCGAGCCCGCGTCGAACTTCATTTTGATGCTGGCGTACTGCTGCCACATCTTCGCGAAATGCTCCGTCTGAGATCGTTGGGTCTTGCTGCCGTCCAAGAATCGGATTCCGAGCGTTCGGCCGGGCTTCCAGCGTTTGCCCGTGAAGAGGGCCATCTTGACGGGATGGGCCGATGCCCCTGCCATCATGCGCAGACCCCGCGGGCCGTTGGCGGGATTCTCCTGGACGGCCAGCGCGGCGGCAGCCGCTTTGAGGCGGAGGGGAACGACGCGGTCGACACAGATACCGGCGGCGCTCTTGGCCATGGACTCTCCTCCTTTTCTCCGGGCCGATCGCGCCAGCCGGATGGCCCGCCTAGAACGACGCGCTGGCCTTCTTCTTTCCGAACTCGTCGATAAACGTCTCGTCGAGCCTTTTGTTCGTCGAGTCGAGAACCAGGAACACGAATCCGTTCTTGGCTCGGCGCGGCTCTTCGGGATCTCCTGCGAGCTCCGTTTCCGTCCATTGGACGCGAACCCCGCCTGCGCCGTCGCCTTCCTCTTCGGGCGCGTAGGGAATGCCTCCATGCCCCACGCAGCGCCCCAGGTACGGACGTGCGCTCGGCCCGAGCGGCGCAAAGCGGGCTCCGACGTGCTCATGCGCCCAGTACCAGAAATGGAAGGGATTCGGCTCCCCGGCGCGCAGCATCTGGTCCAGGAAGGGCTGGTCGGGAGCGCCGTGGACATCGATCGGATTGTGATGCGTGAGAAGGATCGAGCGTTGTCCGCGCCGCGCGCCTTCCGCCAGCTGCGCCCCGAGCCACGCGAGCTGCGCGTCCGAGAGGCGCCCCTTCTGATAGAGGAAGTCCGAGGCTTCGTATGCGGAATCGAGGCCGATGATCTGCCAGCCGGGCGTCGAGATACAGAAGTAACTCGCCTTCTGATTGCGGGAGAAGCGATCCTGCTGCAGGGTGACGCCGAAATACCCCTCACCGCCGGCGTACATTTCGTGGTTCGAATTGACCGCGAACGTTCCGATCGTCCCGCTCGGCCAGCTTGGAAGGAACCGCGTTTCCACCTCGTGCTTCGTGCCCGAGTAGTAGACGTCGCCCAGATGAATCGTGATCGACGGCTGGAGCGCGGCCATCTGTCGAGCGATCTCCCGCGAGCTCGGAAGGCCGGTCCCCCAGTCCCCTACCATCGCCACGGAGAGTTTGTCCTCCTCGAGCTCGATCCGGAAGTCGGCGAGAGAGGAGTGCGAAATGAACGGAGCCCGCTTGTGCACCAGGCGATTGGCGACCGACGCCCACCAGCCGGGATCCAGGAGCTCGTACCGATCCGTGCCCGCGATGTCTTTCAAGACGCCCGGCGCGGCCGGCGCGGTGCGCTTCTCGGCGATCTGGCTCAATACGAGCGACAGCGCGATGTTGTCGTTGTCGATGAAACCGCCGACGGTGATGAGGTCCGGAGGCTGAGCATCGAGGGCGGCCCGCGCCTGTTGCAAGAGGTCCGCTGCCAGGGCCGCATGATCGGCTTCCGGGACTGGACGGCTCTCGGCAACGGCGGAGAGAACCAGGTTCCGACCGCCGGCCGCGGAGAGCACCCCGCCTCCACGCTCCGGCCGACGAATCCTCTGAAGCGCCGCCGTGATGTTTTCCCGCACGACCTCCCGCGGAGGAAGAGAGCCACTCTTCGCGTGCGGGTCAGGCCCTTGGCTGCTGGAGCCGGAACGACTCATCGGCTATCCCTTCGATTGCGCGCCCTCTCTTCTTCGAACCGGAGAGCCACGGCCAGCGTGGCCATGGATCGCGCTGTTCTAATTCGTCCGTCGTTCGAAAGCGACGGGCGAATCCTCGTACGATTTCTTATGGGAGATCTTGTGGTGGCGGCCCGCCCGGCGCGCATTGTGCAGTCGGAGCTTGACCGCATGACGCTTCGCCGCCTTGGTGTCTCCCTCCATCATGTAGTTTTCGTTCTGACCGGTCGCAGGATTGAAGAAACCGATGTACCCCCCTTCATTGACCTTGAAAGATTCGAGGGTTTTGCCCTCCTTCCCCTTTCTGCCCAAGAAGTCGTTTCGTCCGCTGCGCTCCTCGGTCGCCGTGAAATAGAGCGGGAGCACGAAGTTCGACACGTCGACTTCGTCGATCTTGTACGACTCCGCCTGCACGGCGTCGCAGAGCTCGTACCAGTGGAAGACGTCCTTTCCCGTCACCGGATGCGGTCCCTGGACGAGCAGGTTCACCTCCGGGTCTCCGATCAGCTCGATGGCCTCGTGCGACAGGGTGACCGACCACTGTTCCTTCAGTTCTTTTGCGAGCTGGGTGAAGACGAAACAATACGGAATGCCGCGGTGATTCTCATCGTGGTATCCGAGCGCGTCGTCGACATCGACCTCGTCCCAGAGATAGAGGACCGCGTCACCGCGCATGTCAGACAGGGTTTCTCGGTTGGGCTTCTTTCCGGCCCTCCCCCCCTCGAGGCGCAGGGTGGCGCCCAGGCTCCAGTACGGCCGGAAATCGAACTCGATCTGGCGGTTGATCGCTCTCAACGCATGGTGGATGTCCTCGTCGGGGATGTCCTTGGTGTGGTTGATCACTGAAATAATCATCTCTTCCG
>JBKPDV010000259.1:0-10905 GCA_046728075.1 Acidobacteriota bacterium
TCTGAGCGCCACGGCCGCCGCTCGCGGGCAGATTCCAAAAGCTCCGGACGGCGTCTATGCGGACGGCGCAAAGCTTTTCTCCGCGGACGAGCGTCGGATGGTTCGCATGCGCATGGATTTCTTCCTGTCGGGTACCGGCACCCCTCTCTTTCTCGCGACCTTCGCCTCATCGCAGGGTCGTCCGCTCGGAGAGCTGGCCGCCGAGATCTTCACGCACTGGCACGCCCGGGAGAACCGCCTGCCGGACGATTCGATCCTGCTCGTCGTTTTCGGGCAGGAGCATGCCGCGCGGCTCGTTCTGGGCCCGAGCGTTCCGAAGGAATACGAAGACGCTCTGGCGGACCTTCCCGAGCCCCGCTTCGAGCCGGCACGCGCGATCGGGGCCGAGGTCGAAAAACTGATCGCCGCGACCGAAGACCGGCTCGATTCGATCGCTCTGAGCCTCCGGCGGAGCAACCGAAGCTACTTCGTCCCGCCGCCCCCGCGCTCCTACCTTCTGGATGGAGAAGGACGCCTGACCGAAGAGGACCGGCGCCGGGTGGAAACCGGCCTCGGGGAGCTCGCCCGATCGAGCGGCCACACGATTCTCGTTGCGCTCGATTCGCCTGGAATGAAGATCGCCTTAGGCGACGTACCGCAGGCGAGCCAATGGATCCAGGAAACGACCGCGGCCTGGAGCCGCGAGAGGCCGGAGGTCGAGAACGGGGCCGTCATCTTCTGTTTCGCAACGTCCGGGCTCCTCTCGACGACGATTCACACGGGGCGGAAAGTGGAATCACGGGTGCCGCAGGATGTCCTGGCGGACCTCTCGCGAGATCTGTACGACGCGTGCATGCGCGCCAACTTCGACCGGGCGATCCTTCGAGTAGCCGGGACGCTCGATCAGCGATTTGCCGGGAAGAAAACATTGTCGGTTCGATCGCCGCTCTACGCGGTGCTCCATCCCTGGCGGATCGCCACCGGACCGGACGAGGATGCGCCGCTCGGCTTGAGGATCGGGGCGTCGGCGTTTGTCCTCTATTTCGTGGGCTGGTTTCTGTACCTCCTGATCACCAATCCGAAGCTCGTGCTCTTCACGATCGGCGGCATGGTCTTGTCGGGAGTGATTGGAAGCGTATCTCCGGTTGCGGGCAAGATCGTCGGCGGCTTCACCGGCGGCGGAGGGTCGTCGGGCGGCGGCGGATCCTCGGGGAAGTGGTAGGGCAGGGAAGATGTTCGGTCACCACCGCCGGCGTTTTCTGGCGAAGCTCGATCGGGCGAGGCTCGAAGAGGCGATCCGTCGGGCCGAAGGGTCGACGACGGGTCAGGTCCGAGTGGTGGTCCTGCCGAGAGTCCGGGGAAATCTCGCGAAGGTCGGGGAGCTGACAGCGGAGCGTCTCCGCATGCGCGCCACTCCCGACCGAAATGGAACCCTCATCCTCGTGGTCCCCGGGCGGCGCGAGTTCCACGTCTGGGGCGACGTTGGCATTCACGAAAAAGTCGGGGACGAATTCTGGAAACAGGTTGCCGGGCAGATCTCGGAACAATTCCGGCGCGGCGACTTCACGGCCGGTCTCCTCTCAGGAATCGATGAGATCGGCAGGCAGCTCACCGCCCACTTCCCCGCGCAGCCGGGCTCTGCGATAAACAGCCTCCCCGACTCCGTCGTCGAAGAGTGAGGCCAATCGCTTGAAGCAGTCCACCGGTCTCGAAGGAAAACCTCTCGTGTCCGCGGAACCGGGCGGCCGCCGCGCCGCTCTCGGGTTCATCTTCGTCACGGTCCTGCTCGACATGCTGGCTCTGGGCGTCATCGTACCCGTCCTGCCCAAGCTCGTCTCGGACTTCCTGCGGGGCGACACGGCGCGAGCGGCCGAGATGATCGGCCTCTTTACCACGGTGTGGGCTCTCATGCAGGTCGTCTTTTCGCCGCTGCTGGGTTCGCTCTCGGACCGATTCGGCCGCCGGCCGGTGATCCTCCTCTCGAATCTGGGCCTCGGACTCGACTACATCGTCATGGCGCTGGCGCCCTCGCTGTCCTGGCTCTTCGTCGGGCGTGTCCTGTCGGGGATCACGGCGGCGAGCATTCCGACCGCCACGGCCTACATCAGCGACGTGACTCCCGCGGAAAAGCGAGCCCGAGCCTTCGGATTACTGGGCGCGGCTTTTGGCGTCGGGTTCGTGCTGGGTCCCGCCCTGGGCGGGTGGCTCGGAGTCCAGAATCCACGCCTGCCGTTCTGGGTCGCGGGAGGGTTGAGCCTGTCGAACGCGCTCTACGGTCTCTTCGTTCTGCCCGAGTCGCTTCCCAGGGAGCGCCGACAGACGAGACTGCGCTGGAAGAGCGCGAACCCGCTCGGATCGCTTTCGCTCCTTCGATCGCGTCCGGGACTCCTGCCGCTCGCAGTCGTCAACTTTCTCGGGTACGTAGCGCACGAGGTGTATGCCGTCGTCTTCGTGCTCTACGTCATGTATCGCTACGGATGGAACGCGCGGGCCATCGGCACCTCGCTCGCGGTTGTCGGCGTGACCTCGGTCGTGAATTCCGTCGCGGTGGTCGGGCCGGTCGTCAAGAGGATCGGCGAACGAGGAGCCCTGCTCGCGGGTCTGCTTCTGGGCGCTCTCGGTTTCGCGCTCTTCGGTCTGGCGCCGATTGGATGGATCTTTCTCCTGGCGATTCCGGTCAACTCCCTCTGGGCTCTCGCCGGCCCGTCGTCTCAGTCGATGATGACGCGGCTCGTTTCCGTATCCGAGCAGGGAGAGCTGCAGGGAGCGATCGGTTCGGTCCGGAGCCTCGCGATGCTCATCGGGCCGGGTCTCTTCTCGCTAACGTTCGCTTTTTTCATCGCTTCGGATCGGACGGTGAAGGTTGCGGGCGCCCCCTGGTATCTGGCGGCGCTGCTGCTCGTTGTCGCGGCCCTCGTGGCCTATGCGGTGGCGCCCCGCGGCGCGCCCGACGCGTCGGTGACCGAGGTGGGCAGCCCCCCGATCAGATAGATCCAGCCGGCAAAGCCCCATCCCGTAGACAGGTTCCCCTCCTCGACCGTAAACGGAATGACGAGGCCGTCCGGCGGCGCCCCGAGGAAAGAAACGAAATCCGGCTTTTCTCCCACTCCGAAGTAGACTCATGCGCACGCCCTCATGAGTACGGTCGTCGCCGGAGCGCGTCGTCTTCGTGCAGCGTGCATTCTCTTCGGCGCGGCAGCGTTCGTCGCCGGCGGACAGACCGATCCCACCTATCGCGCGCTTCGGGCCGCCAGGCCGGACGGAAAGGCGGTGGCGGTTCGCGACCTCACGCTCGAACGGGATGTCTTCCGGTTCCGGTTTGGCACCGGAACCTTTCAATTCCTGACCTCGGTCGAGGGGCGCCCGTTCGGAGCAGTCTTCTCCGGGGACGGAACTCTGGAGCTCCAACCGGCCAGCGAAGGGGAGCGCCGGTATCTCGCCTTTGTGACGGGGGAGAAGGCTCTCCGGTCATATTCCGAGAGCTTCTCCTCTCTCCTCCTGTTTTTTTCCGACGACACGGCCGCCCAGATCGAGAAGGGGGCAACGGCGGGAACGCCGCTTCCGGGCGCGGCCGAC
This sequence comes from Acidobacteriota bacterium, assembly GCA_046728075.1. Classification (GTDB taxonomy): domain Bacteria; phylum Acidobacteriota; class Thermoanaerobaculia; order UBA5066; family Gp7-AA6; genus JBKPDV01. The sequence goes on from JBKPDV010000259.1 coordinate 3,556, forward strand.
CTTTATCAGTCTTCCTTCAAGAAGCAGCGGCGCGACTGGAAATCCAACCTGCAGATTCGCCTCCTGGCCGACGCCTGGTCTCCCGGCGCGTCCGGCGGAGTCTTTCTCGCCGTGGTGAACGGGAAGAAGTCCTCGAATCTGCTCGTGGCGGTCGATCCCCGCGGCCTCGAGTGGCTGTTTTCGGGAGTCGGGAACGAAAGCTCGGCTCTCGCCGTGATGCGGGATAGGGATCCAAGCCTCTGGTACTGCGCGCGCGCGAAGCTCGTCTCGCCGGCCGGGAAACAGGAGGTGCCGGACGGCGCGGCGCGGGCGAGCCACTACACGGTCGAAACGACGATTCGCAAGAATGGAGAGATCGATGCGACGACGACGATTCTCTTGCAGTCGTCAGGAGACGCGCTCCGAGTCCTTCCTCTGCACTTGATGGAAAAGCTCCGGGTTCGGGAAGCCTCCTTTGCGCCGGCGGAAGAGGACGTCTGGACCCCTCTCGCGGTCATTCAGGAGCCGGAGAAGGAGGACTCGGACGCCGCGGTCGTCTTTCCTTCCGCGCTGGTTCGCGGCCGGCCCGTCCGCGTTCGCCTGGTCTATGGCGGAAAAGACGTGCTCCGCAACGCGGGGGACGGAAACTTCTTCGTCGGCGCGCGAGACAGCTGGTATCCCAATCTCGGGACCTTCACCGCTCTCGCCTCCTTCGATCTGAGCTACCGATGCCCGAAGGGATTCGAGGTCGTTTCGGTGGGGACCCGAGAGGAGGACCGAATCGAGGAGGACTCGCGCGTCTTCCGGTTCCGCCAGACACGCCCCATCCGAGTCGCAGGCTTCAACTACGGGAAGTTCCGCAAGCTTGAGCGCACGGATCCCGACAGCGGCTTCACCGTCTCCGTTTATACCAACACCGGCACCCCGGACTTCATCCAGGAGCTCAATCTCCTGATGCAGGGGAACCGGACGGGGCTGAACCACGTCCCGGTGGACACGGCCGGTTTCGCGGACGCGGCGATGGTCGACGGAATCAATGGAGCGCGCGCCGGGTCTGTCTTCTTCGGCCCGCTTCCGGAGAAACGCGTGGCGATCACTCAACAAACGCAGGCCTTCTTCGGCCAGTCGTGGCCCTCCCTGATTTACATGCCGTTCCTCGCGGCGTTGGACAGCACCGTCCGACGCGAGCTGGGCTTGACCGGCGCCTCTCACTTCGTCGATGAGGTCGGCCCCCACGAGTTCGCGCACCAGTGGTGGGGCCATCTCGTCGGCTGGAACAACTACCGGGACCAGTGGCTCTCGGAAGGGTTCGCGGAGTTCTCCGTCTCGCTCGTGCTCCAGTCGGTGGATGGAGGCAAGAAGTTCAATCCATTCTGGGAGCGCGCCCGCCGCGCGATCCTGGAGACGCCGCGCGGGAGCTCGGTCTCCAACGACTCGGTCGGCCCGATCAGCCTCGGCTGGCGGCTCGGGACGCCCCGCAGCCCCGAGGCCTACCAGGCGATGGTCTACTCGAAGGGGGCCTATGTTCTTCACATGCTCCGTATGTCGATGAAGCAGTACGGAACTCCCAATCCCGACTCCAAGTTCATCGAAATGCTGAAAGACTTCGTATCCACCTGGTCGGACAAGAATCCTTCGACCGCCGACTTCCAGGCCGTCGTCGAGCGCCACATGGTTCCCGCTCTGAACCTCGCCAACGACGGGAAGCTCGATTGGTTCTTCCGTCAGTGGGTCGACGGCACGGAGATCCCGCGCTATCGGTCGAAGCTCGCGGCCGTGAAAGCGGGGGACCAGTACCGCATCCAGGGCACGATCTCTCAGGACGGGGTGTCCGACGATTTTCGCTCTCTCGCTCACGTCTATGTCGAGTTCCCCAAGGGAGACATCCGCCATCTGGGCGCGGTGCCGCTGACCGGCCGCCAGACGCTTCCCGTGGACGTGACGATCAAGCTGCCCGTCGAGCCCAAGCGCATCCTCGTCAACGCGATGCACGACGTTCTCACTCGGGACTAGCCCGCGTCCCCCGCGGACAAGAATCAGTTTCCAGTTCGGCGCACCGAAAGACTCGATCGAACGATGTCTACGGCGCGGTGCCTTGGATATAGCTCTGCGCCTTGTCCCAAACCACGCCGCCGACCTGACGTCCGAGAATGCGCGCGCGCAGATCCCCCTCCTCGAAGTGGATGCCGCCGTAGCGCCGGGAGATGCCGGCCTGCTCGGCCGCCTCGGAGAAGGTCGCCCAGGAGAGAGTGATGTCGGTCTGCGGCGTCAGCCCGGGCTCGACGCGTGAGGAGCCGGCCGGCAGCGTCACGGAGCCGCCGAAGTCGTCACCGCCGGTGAAGCGCTTCAGGATCTCCGCCGCCGCGGCGCTAAACCCGCTGTGGCCGGAGATGTACTCGGGAAAAGGCGGCGTGATGAAGGTCAAAGGCTGGTAAGGCAGCCAGTCCTCGCCGTTGATCACCTGCTTGCCCTGGAAGGGCACCGTCGCGAGGATTTTCTTGCCCGCCTTGAGAAAGTGGATCGCGGTGATGGGCCGCTCGGAATCGTAGATCCGCTTGCATTCCCAGACCGCGATTCCGGCGTCGAAGACGGCGTTGCCCACCTCGAAGAAGAGCTGGACGTCCTGGTCGAACGTGTGCTGATCCCTCCGCGAGACGAACTCGGCGAACAGAGTCCAATGGCCGGGCGGAAGCTCGGAGTGCGGTCCGTCCGCCCAGTACTCGGCGATCATTTTCTGCTGGTCGTCCAGATGAGCGTTGAGTTGAAGAACGTGCTCGGCCTGCGCGACATATCCGCCGTGGGGCCACTGCTCCGCAGGCCCGGGGCGGAATTGCGACGAAGGATCGAGCGCGAAGGGAATGACGTTTCCCCACTGCGGGCCGATGTAACCGGGCACGACGAATCCGCCCTGTCCGTCAGAAAACCGGATCGGCTGCCAGCGATTGGGGTCATTGATGTGATCCGGATCATTGACCGGCTGATAGCCCGTGTAGTCCGAGTAGGCGCCCGGGTGCAGGTCGCCGAGCTGGTTGGAGCCGTCGTGGTGGCGAAACTGCGTGACGGCCCCGGCGGCGACGTTGCCGACTCCTTGGGGCGTCGTGGTGTCGGTCGAGGCGTCATCGGGGTCGTAGCCGAAGGCCGCCATCTGCGATCGGATGTAGTCCGTCTGGCCCGGGAAGAGATCGAGCAGACAGCGGTACTCGGCGAAGCTGAACGCCTTCTGCTTGTTTGTCGCGGTGCGCTCCACGGCGGGGCGGCGGAGGGAAGCCCCCAGACGGGTGCCGACGGCCACGGAGTCGTAAGCGGCCCAGGCATCGAATCCGCAGGTGTGCACGATCCCGATGGCACGCGCGACCATCGGCGGGCCGAGCTTGCTCAAGCGAACCGAATGAAGCAAAACGTCGTTCCATTGAACGACGATCGTGTCTGCGGCAAAGCCGCGCGCGCTCACGCCGAACACGCCGAGAAAAGCGATTGGCAGGAAAGTCTTCGCGGACTTTCTTCTCATGATTGCTTCCTTAAGCTCGGAAGGGCCGATCAAACGACGGCGAACTCCATCAAAACGGCAGTCTCCGAGAGGTTTCGGAGACCGACTCTTAAATGGAGGGGCCCCCGCCGACCGCTTCCGATTCTCGCTCGGCGGGAGCCCGTGGAACCGTCACATCACTGATCTCTCCTAAAGAATCTAGCCGGGGAAAAAAGACCCGTTGTGGTCGTGCCCGACCTGGGCGAAATCGCTCGCCGTTGTCGCTTTGGATACAAAGTGGAATCCATGAAGTCCGGGACTCGGCGGCGTGGTGACTGTGACTTCGATCGTCGCGGAGTTTTCCAGGAAGTATCCGGCGAACTGCTCATCCGGGACGGCGCTGCTGAACTGAGTCGTCTTCGTGATCCCGCTCCACTCGATGCGCAGGGAATTGATGACGGCAGGCACGGGCGGAGGCGTGTGCGCAAAGCTGTTGGCAACCGTGAAGGCGTCCAAGAGTGGAATGTTCGTGGCGTCGAGCACGGCTGCGCCCTCTCCGAGATGAACATCCACGCTCTCCTCCGGAATCGGAACTGTCCAGATGACTCCATTGGCTGAGATGCCGGGATCGTAGGAATGCGCACTCAGGGGTGAAAAGGGAGGGTTCGGTTCAGGTAACGGTGACGTACCGGGCAAACTGCCCGTGAGACTGTCGAGTCATATGAAAGCGAACGCTCCCCGCCGGGTTTGGCCGGTCGTGTCGATGAAGACGCCCTTCATGAAGCGCATGTCGGTGTGGAACGTGTACGGAGCCGTGGCGTTGGTCGTGGTGTCCGTCCCCGTCCCGCTCAAGAGGAGGTCACAATTACCAATGAAACCGTTGAAGTCGTAGATCGTCGACGGGTCGCGGCCAGGGAAGGGGAACGGATGCGGGTCCGTCGGGAAGACTGATCCATCAACCGGGCCTGGGAAGAAGAAGTGGGCCGGAGGACCGGGAGGCGGATTGACGTGTGTAAGAGGGTTCGGAATCCCAGACCCTGGCTTGGCTCCGAACACGACTTTGGGAACTCCGGCTACCAGGATCGCCCCGGCGGCGCCGGCGGCTCCGAGCACCTCGCGCCTCGACATTCCACGCCGGGGAATGTGCGTGTGGCGCGCGTGCAAGAGAGTCTCCCACGGAGGTCGATTGTTTCTTTCCATGGGCTTGTCCTTTCGCAAAGCAAACGGAATCGGTTTTCGCGTGGCAGCGCTCGCGCACTGCGCCGCGCAACAGGTTCAGGGAGCGGGGCGGAGCTCGGCAGGAGACCGGCGGGATCCAGCGGGGTACTCGTTTCTCCCCCCGCCCCCAGCCCCAACTGGCCGAGGCAGGCGGCGAGCCCCGGAGCCCCTGAATCCGAGGTTGCATTCAGCAGCCCTCGGAAAGCAACCTATCACCGAAGGCGGAGCAGTAGTCAATGACAATTGGCCCCGTTGTGGCAGGGGACGAGCGGCGCCGGCCCTTCTCCTTCGCCTGCGGGGCCGGTCTTGTGTCACCCCCCTGATAGGCTGCCGCGATTCGAAGGAGGGGAGCCCTGATGTCCGGCACCTACAAAAAGATCGAGATCGTCGGAACCTCACCCGTGAGCTTCGCGGAGGCGGTGAAGTCGGCCGTGGCGGACGCCGCCAAGACAGTCCGGAACATGGACTGGTTCGAAGTGGTCGAGATGCGGGGGCGCCTGAAGGACGGAAAGGTCGCCGAGTTCCAGACGACGGTCCGCATCGGTTTCAAGCTCGATCGCTGACATCGCGGTCGGCTCGCGCGAGCTCGAACCCGAAAGATTCCTCCTGCCGACTCGAACCCCTCGAGCGCGCCGCGCCTGACCCAAAAGTTCACGCCGGCGGCCGGCTCGAGGGGTATGAGCGGCGTCCCGTCAGATCGTCACAGTCGTTCCATCGAACCGGGTCAGTGTGAAGGAGAAGGTCTCGTTGTAGGTGCTCTTCTGTTCCTCGAGAATCGTGAGCGCGACGGTTTCTCCCAGCCGCACCGACTCGCTGTAATCGGAGCGGTAATGCACACCGGCCGCGTTGCGCCCGATCGCGACGTTGGCGGCCAGTTTGTCGAGCTCGTTTCCGACCGTCAGGGCCGCGCCGCCGTAGGGGACGAGAGCCAGGCCGGCGCTGTCCGGGACTACGGGATGGGGGAGCACGAACTTTTCGTCGAACCAGGCCTTCAGAATCGTGACGCAGGCTCCGGCGACCGTCGCGTGGCCGGCGCCGTAGGACGGGTGAGTCGGCGAACCGTCCGGGAAAACGGTCGGAAGCAGGTAGCTGCCGTGAGCGGAATGGATGCGGTCGAGCACTTGCGCGCTCAAGATCTCGTGGTGGACGGGGTAAGACGCGGCGCCGGTCCGGGACAGGTGGACGAGCCCTCCCATCGCTTCCGGCCTGAGCCGGCGGTGCACCGACCATTTTTGATACCAGACCGCCTTCAGGGCTCGAGTCGCCACTTCGGTCACGAGGCTCAAGATGTGCGGGCCTCCGAAGGTCCCGAAGCCATCCTGGCAGATCGACTTTGCGTAGGGATTTCCGGCGTCGAACGGCGCGCCCATCCCGAGCAGGATCAGACAGGCTTGATGGTAGGCCTGGTAGAGCGCGTCCACGTGGACCCACTGGGCGAGGTCCCGAAGGTTGCGGATGTAGCGAGGGGTCGCGTCGAAGTGGTTCGGGCCGGCCGGTCCTCCGTTCTGGACCGCGAGCCATTCGTCGTATCCCGTCAGGTGGTCATCTCCGGCGACGACGGTCTGCATCCGTTGAGGAATGAGCACTGCCCCCATCGGGATGTCCGCCCAGAGAAACTGAGAGAGATAGGGTCCGATCAGGTCGCCCGCCGTGCTTCCGCGGAAGAGAGTGCCGGGCGTGACGGCTCCGCCGGCCTTCGGGCCGCGGAAGTCCGAAAAGTGAGAGAGCTCCGCCGCGGCCGCCGCGGTTCTCGCGTCGGACGCATAGTCGAGGAAGTTCGTGTCGCGCGCGAGCGCCATCCAGTAGAGCTCGGCCAGCTCCGCCGCGGCTTGCGGCCCGGCGATCGTCGGTGCGGGGGCGATCGCCATGTGGTGTGAGTCCGCGCCCTCGAGGTCGAAGCCGAACGCGGCCTGGGGGTTCGTCAACCGGCGGCCCAATCCCAGCGGGATGCTCTCGAAGTCAGCGTTCGAACCGGAGGCCATCGCCTGGAGAAGAGCCTTGTAGGCGTTCGAATCCACCTCTCCGAGGTGGTTGTGCGGAAGACCTTTGGAGTAGGAAGCGATCTTATTGGCGTAGAGCTGTTCCTCGCCGTTGTCTGGATGGTCCGGCTGGGGCCTTTTCTCGGCGAGCTTGGCGGCGTCGACCCGGATCTTCTCGGCCTCCTTGGTTCGCTGAGGCTCGTCGGGCGAAGGGTCGCCCTGACGCGACAACTCCTCGGAGAGACCGACCGCCGCGGGCCACGCGAGTCCCAAGGCCATTGCGCCGGATGTTCCAGCGACATGGCGAAAGAACCCACGCCGGTCGGTTCCACGATCCTGCATTTCCTGTTGCTCTTTCCCCACCATTCGTTCCTCCATGAAGTCGGATCTGTCACTCGAGACGACAACGACTCGAGACTCCCGGGAGGTGCCCGGGCCCACGAAGGCGAATCTTTTCCGCCCGTACAGCGGGTTCGCGAGGTTGGCTCCATAAGTTGAAGGGCAGGTCTCGAGGCCCGATGATAGCTCGCGGGCCTCGTTTCCGCGCAGACCAGTTAGGATCCTCATACCATGGGACTTCCGCAACGCAGCGAGGCCGCGCCCTACTACTTCAAATACATCGACCGGATTTCGAGCGACGACATCGTCGGGCAGCTCGAGATCCAGTTGAACGAAATGCTCGCATTCTTCTCCGGCATCTCCGAGGAG
>JBKPDV010000260.1:0-21704 GCA_046728075.1 Acidobacteriota bacterium
GCGAAGCCAGATCCCGACCGAGCGGAAGCGACGTGTGGAGGCGCGCGCCGCGGGAGCGGAGCCTTGCGCGAGCGACGAGGCGGGCGGTCGAGGCCCTTTGGCCGAGCCGACCGCCGGCGGCCGAAGCCGCGGCGCTCGCGCAGCGCGGAGCGACGGCTACAATCCCGCCGTGATCTCGGTCGAAGAGGCCCTGAGAGTTCTCGAGTCGGCCACTGCGGCGCTGCCCGCGCAGGACTGCCCGCTGGGGGAGGCACTCGGTCGGGTTCTGGCACGCGATGTGGTGTCCGATGTGGACTGGCCGCCCTTCGACACCTCGGCAATGGACGGCTACGCCGTCCGCCTCGCGGACCTCCAGCAGCTCGATCGACCACTTCCCGAAAGAAACCGAGTCGCTGCGGGTGACGAGCCGACCTCGCCGCTCGCGCCGGGAGAGGTCGTGCGGGTCATGACAGGCGCTCCGATACCGAAGGGCACGGAGGCCATCGTCCCGGTGGAACGGGTCCGACGAGAGTCCGGACAGGTCTTTTTCGAGGCGGCGCCGGAGCCCGGAGCGCACATTCGCCGTCGCGGAGAAAGCATCGCCTCGGGGACGGCGCTTCTGACGGCCGGCCGTCGCCTGGCGCCCGGGGACACGGCACTGGCAGCCCTCGCGGGAGCCGACCCCGTCTGGGTGTTCCGGCGTCCGCGCGTGACGATCGCCGTGACGGGCAATGAGCTGGTGGATGTTTCCCGGAAGCCCGGCGCCGGGCAGTTGCGGGATTCCAACGGGCCGATGCTGGCGGCGCTCTGCCGCGCGTCGGGTTTGTCTCCCGCTCGGGCGGGCCGAGTCGCCGACCGGGTCGAGGATCTGAAGCGGCTCTTCGGCAGCGCGGGAGCAGGCGAAGACGTTCTGCTGACGTCCGGAGGTGTTTCCGCGGGCGATCTCGATCTGCTGCCCGGAGTCGCCCGCGGCTGTGGATTCGAAATCCTCTTTCATGGAGTCTCCGTGCGACCCGGCAAGCCGATCGCTTTTGGCCGCCGCAACGACACGCTCTGGTTCGGGTTGCCCGGAAATCCGGTATCGACGGCAGTGGGCTTCCAGCTCTTCGTCCGTTATGCGCTGGATCGTCTGGAAGGAAACGCTCGGCCCGGCGCGCCGCGGGTCTCCGCGCGACTGGCTACGGCCCTGCGCCCTACCGGGCCGAGGGAAGCCTATCGCGATGCCATCGTCCGCGGGAGCGACGGCGAGCTCCGCGTCGAGCCTCTGGCCACACGCGGAAGCCACGACATCGCGGCGCATGCGCGCGCGAACGCCTTGTTGCGGCAGCCGGGCGGCTCGGGCCCGCTCGCCGCCGGTTCGATGGTGGAATGCGTGCTGCTCGGGGAAGTCGACAGTCGACAGTCGACAGTCGACAGTTCGCGGTGAGCGCCGTTTCGCAAATGCCCTCAATCGAAATCCTTCACCGGCGCGTGCGCACGGCCGACCGCGTCTCGATCGCCTACACGTGGTGGCGGAACGGTTGCCCGGAGCTGGTGCTGCTGGCTCCGGGCTTCTGGCGGACCCGGCTCGCCCGGGAGAATCTTTTTCTCGCGAACTATTTCGTCCGGCGCGGTTACGACGTCGCCGTCTTCGACTTTCGCGGCCATGGAGACAGCGGAGGCGCTTACACCCTCGGGGTTCGTGAAGCGGAGGACTTTACAGCGGTCGTGCGCCAGCTCGCCGGTGACGGACGCCCCTATGCCCGGTTTGCGGTGCTCGGTCTTTCGATGGGCGGCTCGATCGCAGCCGACGCGCTCGCCCAACACCCGCAGCTCCCGTGTCGGGCCCTCGCGATGATCTCTTCCCCGGCCGATGTGGCCTCGCTGCGCCCGCGGCCATGGAAGGCCGGAGCGCTGCGCCAGATCAGCCTGCGAAACGCGGTCAAGGCGCCGCGTCTCTCGGCGCGCGGCCTGTTCGGACGCAAGCTGAAGGCGGCCGAGGCCGTCGCGAGCCTCACGATGCCCAAGCTCATCGTCAGCGCCGAAGGGGACTGGCTCGTAGACCCCTCACATGCACGTCTGCTGGCGACAGCCGCGGCGCCTCCCGTGGATCTCGTCCATCTCGAAATACCCGGCTCTCTCCACGGAGATGCGCTGGTTCGCTTTCTGCCCCTGCGGATTCTCCGGGTCCTGACGCGGTGGTTCAAAGAAAACGCGCCGCCCTGAACCGTCGCTTCCGCTTGCTCGGGATCTGCGCCTGCGGGCGCACCGGCTCGCGGCGCGCCCCTCCTCGCCTCTGGGAGACTTCGCGCGCCGCGAGCAGATCGTTACCGCGATGGCGAATCGAGAAAGCTCTAAGCTCAAGGCCCTTCGCGTTCCGCCCTTTGCCCTTCGCCCCGCTCTTGCTCTCCTAACAAGTTCTTAAGCGACAGGCCGGCCCGTTTCCTGCAAATAGAATCCCGGCGTGAGCCGCCGCGTCGTCGTCACCGGAATTGGATGCCTGTCTCCCAACGGAAACGGGAGGGAGGCGTACGGGCGTGCGCTGCGCGAAGGGACGAGCGGCGTCGGCCGGATCTCGCTCTTCGACCCGGAGGGGCTCCCCGCCACGATCGCGGGAGAGTTGAAGAATTTCGATCCTTCCGAGCACGTCGTGGCCAAGGACATCCGCCACGTTTCCCGCGCCGTTCCGATGGCGATCGCCGCCTCTCAGGAAGCATTCGACGACGCCGGGATCGACACGAAGTCTCTCTCGCTGACGGAGCGTCGCGCGCTCGGCGTCATCCTCGGGAGCGGCGGCGGCCCGATCGAGTTCTCCGAGAGGATGTATCACCTCTACTACACCAATCAGGTCAAGAAGGCGTCGGTGTACTCGATCCCCTCCGGGACGATCGGGACCCTCTCCTCCGAGATCTCGATGCACTTCGGGCTGCGCGGGCCTTCGCACGTCATCTCGACCGGATGCACCTCCTCCTCCGACGCGATCGGGAATGCGTTTCGATCGATCAAGTACGGGACGGCGGACCTTCTTCTGACGGGCGGCGTCGACGCGACCGTCGTCCGCGGGATCATGGAAGGTTTCGTGATGATGCGGATCGTCTCGACTGCCCGGGAGTCCGAGCCGCGCCGCGCCTCGCGCCCTTTCTCCGCGGACCGCGACGGTTTCGTGCTGGGAGAAGGAGCGTGGATGTTTCTTCTGGAGGAGCGCGAACGCGCGATCGCCCGCGGTGCCCGCATCCATGGAGAGATCCGGGGGTACGGAGCCACGTGCGACGCCCACCACCGAGTGCGCCTCAACGAGAGCGGAGACGAGCCAGCGCGGGCGATGACCCTGGCGATGGAGGAGGCGCGTCTGCCCTCGGAGGCCTTCGGGTACGTGGCTTACCACGGGACTTCGACGGAGTTGAACGACCGGGTGGAGACCCGGGCCGTTCGATTGGCCTTCGGGCGCGTTGCTGAGCGCCTGCCCGGATCGTCGATCAAGTCGATGATCGGCCATCCTCAGGGAGCCTGCGGAGCGGCCGCTCTGGCCGCGACCCTGCTCGGGATGCGCGATTCTTACATTCCGCCGACGATCAATCTGGACAATGCCGACCCCGAGTGCGACCTGGACTATGTCCCCAACGTATCGCGCGCTCTCTCCTTCGAAAACGCCCTCTGCAACTGCATCGGCTTCGGCTCAAAGAACAGCGCGCTGGTGGTTTCACAATGAGGAGTTCAACGTTCAACGTTCAACGTTCAAGGTTCAAGGTTCGAAAACGCTCGCGCCACTTTGAACTCTGAACCTTGAACTTTGAACATGTCTTTCCTCGTCCCTCCCCGCCATCCGAGCCGCGAGCTCCTGGATGACCAGAATCTCCCCTTCGAGGAGATGATCCGCTCGCTCGCCGATATCGATCGCGTGAACCGCAAGTGGGGAGCGTCGCACGCTCTCGAGAAGCATCTGCTGGCGCGCATACGCAATTCCGCCGGCAGGGATCTCCTGCTGCTCGACGTGGGAGCCGGTACCGGAGCGCTCGCCGGGCGGCTCGAGGATGTCCTTTCGCGCGACGGTTCGCGCGTCCACGTGATCGCTCTCGATCTCCAATGGCGACACCTGCGGGCAGGACGCGCCCGCGCCAATGTAGCCGGGGACGCCTTTCGGCTCCCCATGGGGGACGCGGCCGTGGACTGGATCGTCTCCACGCTCATCTTCCACCACTTCTCGCCCGAGCAGAATGTCCTGCTCCTGCGCGAATTTGCGCGTGTCGCGCGGCGCGGCTTTGCGCTTCTCGACCTGCGGCGCCACCTCTTTCCCTTGCTCTTCGTCTCGATCGCCGGTCCCTTGCTCTTCGAAAGCCGGGTTTCCGTTGCCGACGGGCCTGCTTCCGTGCGGCAGGCCTATACCCAGCCGGAGGCCGAGCAGATCGCCCGGGAGGCGTGGCCGGGCACGAAGGTCGAGCGCGTGTTCCCCTTCCGCCTCTTGATCACCGGCCCGGGATCCGTCGCGAGTGGAAAGTTCCAAACCTCGACGCGTCCATGATTGCGCAATTCGACGCCGTCGTCATCGGAGCCGGGCCCGCCGGCTCCGCCGCGGCGACTCTCCTCGCCAGGGCGCAGCGGCGTGTTCTGCTGATCGAGAAGGATTGGTTTCCCAGAAACAAGGTCTGTGGGGAATTTCTCTCGGCTGGCGCGCTCCCCCTTCTCGAGAGGCTCGGCGTCGCTCGAGAGATCGAAGCCTGCGGACCGGAGGAGATCCACGCCGGCCGTCTGGAGCTTCGTGGCGGGAGCTCGGTTGCCTTTCGGCTGGGCAAGCCCGCCCTGGGTCTCTCTCGCTACAGTCTCGATCACCTGCTGGCCGCTCACGCGCAAGTGTCCGGCGCTCGAGTCTCGTTCGGAACGCGCGTTCTTTCCGCGTCCCCCCAGAACGGAGGATTTCGGATCCGGTGCATGACCGAGGCGCACGAGAGCGAGGTTCGCGCGGCGGCGGTGATTGGTGCCTGGGGCCGATGGGATTCTCTTGACAGGAATCTTGGACGGAGATTCCTGGGCGATCGAGCGCGCTATTTCGGGTGGAGCCGAGACTACGAGAAAAGCCCCGCTCTCGCCGGAGAAGTTCGCCTCTATGCCTTTCGAGGCGGCTATTGCGGGCTGTCTCGAGTCGAGGGAGGCGCCGTCAATCTCGCGGGCGTTGTCTCCGCGTCTTGGTATAAACGGCTGGGGAACAGTTGGGACGCTGTGATGGTCCACGGCCGGCGCGAGAACCCGGCGCTGGATGCGGATCTTTCCAACCTCTCGCCGGGACCGATCGGTTTCCTCGGCACCGGCCCCGTCTTCTTCACCCGCAAGCCTTGCGTCGAACGAGGCATCCTCATGGCCGGGGACGCGGCGGGGTTTCTCGACCCGTTCTCGGGGCAAGGGCAGACGATGGCGCTCGCCTCCGGAATGCTGGCGGCCGAGACGATCGAGCGCGCCTTCGGCGGCGAGATCCCGTTCGAAGCGCTCCCGCACGAGTACGCGCGCGCCTGGAAACTTCGATTCGCGCGCCGCTTTGGGTGGGGCCGTGTTCTACGGCGATTGATGCTCACCCCCTCGCTCGGCTCGCTGGGCGCACGCCTAGCCGGCGATCAGCTGGTTTCGATGACACTCAAACGCCTCGCCGGCTGAAGAATCGCAGCTCGCTTGCGAGTCACAATTTATATATTGTTATTCTTAAATCGCAAATCTCAAATCCCCTTGGCCCCCTCCGGCGTGAAGATCTTGTCGTCGAGCTTGGCGGGGCGAACGTCCCGGTACTCGAGGCGGGTGATCGTGTTCGCGTCCTTGGCGAGCAGATCGCGCACCTCCATCTCCGCGACGACCGTCTTGCCGAAGGCCTTCGTGAACTTCGTAAAGGTCACTTCCTTCGCCGGCTTACCGGAGGGGAGAGAAAAAAGGAGTCGTACCGGAAGCCGGTCCGCTTCGTCATACCAGAGGACAACGCGGGGAAAAGCGGCCCGCGGCGACTTCGCGGTCAGGTCGACCACCCGGCAGGTCTTGCCGTTGACGGCCTCCGTACCCGGGCGGACGACCGCGTCGTAGTCCTCCGCCAGACGCAGCCGCGCCACGTCTCCCACCGAAGCGCCGCCCACCAGTCGCTGGTTTGGCGTGATCGGAACGGCGTTGGTCGCGCCCGGGACGATCAGCCACATCTTGTCGCCCGACGTCAGGATCTTCCGGCCGCTGTTCTTGCCCCCGCGGAACACGATCAACCCGCGCTCGCGCCCCTTGACGTATACGTCGAAGTCGGCCGTTCCGACGGGCTTCCCGTTCTCGATCTGCGTGGCCCGAGCCGTGATCACCGCTTCCTCGAACGCGTTGCGCGCCGCGTCCACGTTGACGAGCCGTTGATGGACGTCCTCCGCCTGCGCCGGGGAGGCGACGACGCTCAACAGAACCGCGAGAAAGGCAGAGATCCCCATTTACCCCTTTCAACAGCAAGGTCCGTTCCCGTCTTCCGAGGCCTTCGGCTCCGCTGCGCCGGAGCGGCGCAGAGCGCTTGCCGTTTCTTTCGGAAGCGGTCGGAAAAAACCTGTAACGGAAACCCTCCCGTCGACTCTGCAAGAATCCATGAGCAGAAAATCGGCATCGATCCCCATCGTCCCTGTCCTGGCACTGGCTTTCCGCCTCTTCAGGTCTTCGCCGCGATAAAGAATGACCTTCGGAAGGGAATGCGCGAGCTCTAGGAGGACCACAGTTTCCCGGCAGGTTGACTGAGCTCCGGATGCAGCCGATTCAAGGGATCGCCAGCATAAAGGCCGGCCACAGCTTGCGGGATCCCTTGCCGCCTCTGTCGGCTACCTGAAGAACCGTCGGTTCTTCCGTGGCCGTGCACTGGCCGCTCAGGAGGAGACGGCAGCGAGGACCCTCGAGCAGGACGGTGGCTCCCGGGAGCATCAAGTCTCGGCCCCCCAGAACGAAGACGCGCTTGGGCGAATCCCAGATCTGCAGGAATGCGTCGGCCGTCAGAAAAAGCTCCGGGGCGTCGCCGCGGCGAAAACCAAAGCGCAGCTCCGGGCCTGGTCCTCCGAGGACCTCGGTCGATCGGCCAGTGTAGAACGTGATTCCGCACGCCTCCTCGTAGTTTTCGGCCACCACCAGCCGGGAGTCGGGGGCCCAATTCCGGCGGACGATCGCGGCGGCCGCTCGCTGAGAACGATCCTCGGCCACGAGCCGCATCCCTCCATCCGCCAGACCGAGGATGGGCACGGCGCCGGCGACCCAGAGCGCAAGCGCGAGCCGCCGGCGTTCCGCCCGCAACGCGAGGAGAGTCGTTGTACCCAGCAACAGGAGAACGATCGGAAAGGGCCGGGCCCTTCGAAGCATCTCGGCCCCAAAGACCATGGCGCTGCCAGGGTGCTCGAGGAAGTACTCGCGGTAGTAGCCGTCGAGATAGGAAACCAGGCCGGTCAGCTCGGCCGAGCCATTCCTCGCCGAGAGAAACACAATCGGGACCGCGACCAACCCGATTCCCGCCACGATGAGCCCGGGTACGAGGATGGCCCGAGTTCGCCGCCCGCTGATCAGGAATCTCCGCCAACCGGATCCCAAAATCACCGCCAGCGCCGGAAAAGCCGGGAGCGCGTAGTACTCCATCCGAGAACCGGTCAGCGTGAAGAAGAGCAGAATCCCGATCGACCAGATCCAGGGGAGCGCCAGTCTTCGACGCCACCGCCCCGCGCGACGAGGCAGCGCGCCCGGAAGAAACAGAAACCAGGGAAACAGCCAGAGTAGTGTCGACGTCCAGAAGGCGGGCACGGAAAGAGGCGTGTAGTTGATCGGATCGCGGCGGCCCAGGAATCGAGCAATCTGCTCGTTGACGAAATAGAACCGAAGGAACGCGGGGTCCTGCCAGGCCAGAAGAATGTGCCAGGGCAGGAAGACCATGGCAACGATCGCGATGCCAAGCCACGGGCGCAGCCGGGCAACGAAACCCCGGCCGCCGAGAAAGAACGCGTATCCGGCGGCCGCGGCGAAGGGGAAAAGAAGCCCGATCAGTCCTTTGGTCAATCCGGCCAGGGAAGCCGCCAGGTAAAACATCAGGGGCCCAGCAATCGAAACCGGCCGGCGGGTCATCCTCGCCAAGCCCAGGAGCGAAACGCTCAACCAGAAAACGAGCAACGTATCGGTGAAGAGAAAACGACCGAAGAGAAAGGGGCCAAGTGAGGTCGCGTAGATCAGGGCGGCAACCGGGGCGGTCTTTCTTCCGGCCAGTTCCAAGGCCAGAAGAAAGGTGGCCAGGACCGTCCCGATGTAGGCCAGGGCGCTGGGCAGCCGAGAGGCAAACTCGGTGAACCCGAAGAGCCAGTACGAGGCCGCAACCGTCCAATAGGTCAGCGGCGGCTTCTCGTAGTAGCGGGCGTGATTGAAGTGAGGCTGAATCCAGTCGCCGCTCTCGAGCATCTCTCGGGCGATGAGCGCATAGCGGGCCTCGGCCGGGCTGATCAATGGACGCGCGCCGAGACCCGAAAAAGCGAGAACCGCGGCCAGAAGCAGGCATCCGGCCAACGAGGCAACGAATGACTGTCGAGATCCGCTGTTCGGCCGGGCGACCAGGCTGGGGACCTCGGGAAGCCGCGCTACGACGGCCTGCATCCGACGGTCGCGAAAACGCCCCCTTCGCCGCCGAGAGCGCACATCCAGGAAATCTGCGCGATCAGGGCCTCCAGCGCCCAGTCGTCTTCCGACTGCGCGAAGAGCTCGTCCGACTCGCCGGCGAGCAGGGCGCTAGGGAATGCGCGCAAGTACTCGACTCCATTTTCGCGGAACCAGCCCTGCACCTCGCTCAGGGTGTGTCGGTGCTCCTCGATGTGGTGGTACTGGTCGCGCAGCCACGCCTCGCGTCGGTCCGGTTCGGCGCGACGGTCATTCAAGACAGGATCCCAGGGGATCCAGCGATAGCCGGTCAGGCGGGCCACGGCGCGCCGCAAGCGCATCGGCAGACGCGCGTAGGCGTTGTAGAGGCCGATCACCAGCACGCCGCCCGGCCGGACGAGGCGCGCGACCGAAGCGAAGGAGGCCCGAGGATCGGGCGTGTGGTGCAGCACGCCCGAACAGATGACCACGTCGAACGCCCCGCGGGAGAGGCCCGGCTTGCGAAGATCGGTCTCTACGAAATAGACGTCGCTCAATCCGTAGCGGACGGCCGCCCCGCGCGCCAGTTCGAGTGAAGGACGCGCCAGATCAACGCCCACGACCGTGCGGTCGGCGCTCGCCAGAAAGAGGCTCAACTGGCCGGTCCCGCAGCCGAGCTCCAGCACGAGCGCGTCGCCCGGAATCGATTCGTTCAACCGCCGCGCGAACTCGCTCCGGGCGGCTCGGGCGCGCAGCGCCGAGAGGCTGTCGCGCGGCGGGTAACCCGGGAAAGGCGCGCGCGCGTAGAACTGGCGCACCTGCTCCGTCCGGGCATCCGAAGGAATTCGAAGATCGGGAATCCCGGCCGGAGCGTAATACTGCTGACCGCACGCGGCGCAGCGCAGTTGGGTCAGGGCGCCACCGTCGCAACGCGGGCAGGCCAGAAGATCCTCAAAAGATGGCATAGATAAACGGCGCCAGCGCCTCGACGGCGGCTGCCATCACCAGCACCAGTCCCGTCACGCAGAGAAAGACGAGCAGCGGCACCATCCACTTGCGCCCCGATTCGCTGCGCCAGAGTCCGCGCGCGCCCTCCGCGATCGTGGGGAAGGCGCTTCCCAGGATCAGCAACGTTCGCGTCAGCTTGCCCCGGCGCCGGATCATGCGACGGCCTCGGGCGCGACCTGCGCCGCGCGCGGCTTGGCGACGATCGTTTGGCCCGCGACTAAGAGATCGATGCCGGAACGGCGAAAGGTCGAATACCCCTCGACGGCGCGGTTGACGATCGGGTCACCGGCCAGGTTGAAGCTCGTGTTGAGCAGCACGGGAATGCCGGTCAAGGCGCCGTACGCTTCCAACAGCGCGTGGAACTGCGGGGCCATCTTCCGATCCACCGTTTGCACGCGCGCGGTTCCATCGACGTGCGTGACCGCAGCGAGCCGCTCGCGCCACTCGGGCTTGACCGGAAAGACCCCCGACATGAAACGCCCGAGGCGCGTGCCGCCGGGCGGCAGATCGAAGAAGCGCTCCGCCTGCTCGATCGGGACCGCGGGCGCGAAGGGTCGGAATTCCTCCCGGTACTTGATACTGCGATTGAGCCGGTCGCGCGTTTCCACGCTGTGCGGCGCGGCAAGAATGCTGCGGTTGCCGAGCGCGCGCGGACCGAGCTCGGTCGAGCCCTGCATCCAGCCCACGATGCGGCCTCGAGCGAGCTCGCGAGCGACCTGGTCGGTGACCGCCGATTCGCGCGCCAGTTCCTGGAGCTCGAGCCCATCCTCCCGGGCGAGGCGGGCGAGCTCCTGTGCGTCGATCGACGGTCCCCAGTAGGGATGATCGGGCACTTCGCGATGAGGCTGGCGGAAGTGCAGCCGGTCCGCCGCCAGGGCGGCGCCCAGAGCGCAACCGGCGTCGCCGGGAGCAGAAGGAACGTAAACGTTGCGAAAACCTGACTCGCGCAGGATGCGCGCATTGGCGCAGCCGTTCAACGCCACTCCGCCGCCCAGACACAGATCCTCGAGCTCCGTTTCGCGCTGCAGCGAGCGCGCCAGATCGACCAGAATGTCCTCCAGCACCCGCTGCACGCTGGCCGCGATATCGGCGTAGCGCCGCCCCTCCGGCGTCGCGAGATCGATCGGATCGAACGGATCGCGCGGCGGCCCGAGCTCCGAGAGGAACCGATTGGAGAAGCTTCGCCGCGCGCCCTCGTGAAACTCGAAATAGGAGAGATCCAGAGCCAGGGCACCGTCGGGGGTGCGTCGCACCATTTTGCGCACTTGAGGCTCGAAGGAGGGCTTTCCGTAGGAAGCGAGTCCCATGACCTTGTACTCGCCTTCGTTGACGGGAAAGCCGAGGAACGCCGTGAAGGTCGAATAGAGCATTCCCAGCGAGTGCGGGAAGTGGAGCTCCCGCAGAAGCTCCAGGCGGACGGCGCCATCGTCGCCGATGGAGCCGCGGCCGAGCGACAGCGTGGCCCATTCGCCCACACCGTCCGCGGTCAGGATGGCAGCCTGCCTGGTCGGCGCGGTCAGGAAGGCCGCCGCCGCGTGCGACTGGTGGTGCTCGGTGAAAAGGATCCGATTGCTGCGCACACCGAGTTGCGAGGAGATGATGCCCTTGACCCAGAGTTTGCCGCCAAGCGAGTTCTTCATGGCGCGCGGAAAGCTGTGCCAGGTTCGAGGAAAGCCGCGCAGGGCCATCGTCAGGATGCGTTCGAACTTGAGCATCGGCTTCTCATAGAAGACGACCGCGTCGAGCTCGCTCGGGTCGAGCCCGGCGTGATCGAGGCACCACTCGATCGCCGCGAGAGGGAACGACGCGTCGTTCTTCCGTCGGGAGAGGCGCTCCTCCTGGATCGCGCAGACCGGGAAGCCGTCCACGAGCAGGGCCGCCGCCGAATCGTGGTAGTGCGCCGAGATGCCGAGAATACGCATCAGTACTGACCCTCCAGCGTCAGCCGCGACCGTGATGGAGAGAATCCGTCCGGCTCTCGGCGCGCCGCGCGCTTGGCGAGCGCGGCGAAGAGCGGCAGGATCACGAAGTACTGGATCGCGAGCATCACGGTTCCCAGCAGACCGGCCACGGCGCTGGCGATCCTCAGGTAGGCCTTCCAGACTCTTCCCGCGCGCGCCTGCCACAGACGCAGCCCCTGTTGCCGGGGCGCCAGGCGCGCCAGCTGCTTGCGCGTATAGCTCATGTGGTACTCCTCGTCCTTCAGGATGCGTGCGAACACCGCTAGCGTCTGCGGATCGCCGTCGAGCACTCTCTCGTACACGACGAACCGTCCGGCGGCGGCCTTCTCCGACAAGTGCAGGAATGCCAGCAGCGTCTCATCGCTCTCCGATCCGACGTTCAGGTCATCGAGACCGCGCTCGCCCGGCGCGAGCCAGTTGGCCTCGAAGACGCGCGCGCGGGAGGAACCGAGCAGCTCCTGCCCACGGCGGCGGAAGAGGACCGCGTGCCGCTGCTCGTCGTCGGCGTGCCGCAGATACAAGCTTCTCAGTGACGAGTCGGACGTCAGCTCCGCGGCGCGGGTGATATCGCGGGCGCCGTCCGCCTCCGTCTCGGAGAAGCGCAGCAGCTTGCGCGCCCGGCGGTCCACATCCGACCAGACCCAGCGGTGCAACGGCACGAGAAGCAGATCAACGGTCGAAGGTGAGGCGCGCATGCAGGCATCGCTCGATGCGAATTACCTGCCACGCTCGCAAAATGTCTTCGCTGTTTTAAGAACTCTTTACGTTCGATGAGGGCTTCGTCGCGGTCACAAATGTCACGACGCATGCCGGCGGCTGGTAGGCTCGCATCGATGTTTCGGCGGACCGTCGGACTCTTGATCGCCGCGCCCGCCGTTGCCCTTCTCTGGTTCGCGGCGATCTCCAACCGCGCGTGGTTCGAGCGCCATGTCGTCGTACCTGCCTACCGGCTTCCGCCTCCCGCCTGGACGCTGCCGGCGCTGCGCATCACCGCGATCGCGCTCGGCCTCGGCCTCCTGGCCTGCGCGGCCGCCGCGGGCCGGCGGGCGACCGCGGGGAGTGTGGCTCGAGTCGTCGTCGCGGTGATTCTCTCGATCTGCGTCTCCGAGCTCGTTCTGCGATTCTTTCAGAGGCCAGAGCCTCAGATGCCCAACCCTCGCCTCGAGTGGATTCTCGGCGTGGAAGATCCGCGCACCGGATGGGTGTTTGTGCCCAACCGAACCATGGTCCTGCCCCCTCGCGGGACACAGCGCCGCGCGCTCTATGCGATCGACGCGCACGGCGATCGCGCTTCTTCGCAGGATTGGATCGAAGACCCGCAGGCGCTCACTGTCCTGATTACAGGCGAGTCGACCGCGGTCGGCCACGGACTCCAATGGGAAGAGACTTTCGCGGCGAAGCTCGCCCGGATGCTGCGCCTTCAGGTCGTCAATGTCGCGGAGGGCGGCTACGGCAGCGATCAGGCTCACCTGCGCGCGGTCGACGCGCTGCGGCGTTTCGCCCACCCTGTCGCCGTAGTGACGCTCGTGCTGCCGGTCCAGCTCCACCGCAACGTCCAGGATGACCGTTCCCGTCTGGTTGTCCGCGACGGCGCTCTGGTCGTCGAGCCGAAATCGCGCTCGCCGTTCCGGCTGCGGCAGGTCTTCGTCGATGAGATCCCCTATCTGAGCGAGGCTCGACTCCAGCGAAGTCTCGATCTCACACGAAAAATCCTCCACGCCACCGCCGAAGCGGCGCGCGCGCGGGGAGCCGTCCCCCTCTTCGTCATGCCGAGCATCGGCCCCACCCGGCCCCTCGACGCGCACCCGGAAGCCTTCGTCGTCCACGCCCTTCTAGACGACCTGCCTCATGTCATCGTCGACATCGACCCCGCGCACCTGATTCCCCGCGACGGCCATCCCGATGCCTTCGCCGCAACCCAGATCGCCGACGCCATCGCTACGGCATTAGCCCCCGTTCTTGCTCGGGGAAATCGTCCCCAGAACGACCTCCCTCTCGCCTCGCCGAACCCGTAACAGTCCGGGTCGCGGCGCGCGAAGTTTCCCCGAGAGAGGACGCGCGCAGAGCGGAGCGACGTGCTAGATATGCGCCAGCGCCTCGACGATCGACATGCGCGAGGCTTTCCTCGCTGGGAAATAGGACGCGATCGCCATCGTGGCGACCATTGCGACGAGGCCCGCGGCATAGGCCAGCGGGTAGAAGCGGACGTGGATCGGCATCCCGTGCGTCGCTCCCGGCGGAGGCGGCAGGATGATGCCCGATGCGTTCAACGCCGCGCGGATCACGAGGGCCAAGAGCATGCCGGCGATGCAGCCCGCGAACGCGAGCGCGATCCCCTCCACCAGAAACATCTTCAGGACTCCCGCGGGACGCGTCCCGATCGCCCGAAGAGTGCCGATCTCGCGCGTGCGTTCGCTGACTGCCATCGTCATGACGATCGCCGCGGAAAGAATCACGATGATGACGAGCACGGCTCCGACGAAACCAAAGATGCCGATGTAGAGCAGCTTCACCTGCTCGTAGAACGTGGCGAGCTCCCTCCAATGACGGATCGCGACGTCGTAACCCGCCTTGTGCAGAGCGTCTTCGAGAGCGCGGGCCACCGCATTCTCGTTCGTGCCGGGCGACAAGAAGACTACGAGCTTCGAGACGATCTCCGAGCTCTGGAGGAGGCGCCACACCAGCCCGATGCCGGCGGCGAGGTAACGGTCGTTCAGCTCCTTGATTCGGACGTCCGCGAGGCCGACCACGATCCCGTCCACGGCGTTCAACGAGCCATCGGGCGTGGTGGACATCAGGGTCACGCGATCGCCCACCTTCACTCCCAGCGCCGAAGCGAGGCCGGTGCCGAGCAGAACACCATCGCCTCCGTCGCCCGAGAGGAAGCTCCCGGCCGTGATCAGCTCCCTGGCGTAAGTGGCCGCTGCCTCCGGCTCCGGGTCGACCGCGACCCCGAGGAACGGCACCGATTTGCTCCCATTGGTCGCGAGCCCCACGAAGTCGATTCGAGGCAGGACGGATGAGACGCCGGGGACGCGGGCGGCAATGCCCCGAGCCCGGGCGGCGTCATGCAGGCCAAACTCGAGCGTCGTCTCTTCGTTGCGCGCGATCGCGCGCCGGTCCACGATCTGAAGCTGCCCCACCGATCGGATCGTTCCTTCCTGGAGCCCCTCGAAGGACTGGGCAATGAACCCCCCGGCCAGCGCGAACGCCGCAAAACCGAACGCCACGACTGCCCCGAGCAGGCCGGTGCGGCGCCTCTGGCGCGCGAGGTTGCGCAGCGCGAGCGCGAACGGGTTCATGCCACTCTCCGATCCGATTCGATCCGGCCGTCGTGGAGCTCGATGACGCGGCGTGCGCGAGCCACCACTCTCGGATCGTGGGTCGCGAAGAGAAAGGCGATGCGGCTCGAGTCGGAGGCGGTGCGCATGAGATCCAGGATTTCCTCCGCCGTTTTCGAGTCGAGATTGGCGGTCGGCTCGTCGGCGAAGACGACCGCCGGGCGGTTTGCGAGCGCCCGCGCGATCGCCACGCGCTGTCGCTGTCCGCCCGAAAGGAGATCGGGCCGGACGGTGGTTTTGTCCGCCAGCCCGACGGCGGACAGCAGTTCGCGCGCGCGATCCCGCGCGTGGTCGAGATCGGCTCCGGCCAACAGGAGGGGATAGGCGACGTTTTCCTCAGCGGAAAGAACCGGAATCAGATTGAAAGTCTGGAAAACGAATCCGAATCGGTCCCGGCGCAGGTCCGAGCGAAGATTCTCCGAGAGACCTCCAGCGTCTCCCCCGTCGACACGGATCGAGCCGGAATCGGGCCAATCGAGAAGGCCCAGGAGGTTCAAGAGGGTCGTCTTGCCCGATCCACTGGGCCCTTGGAGCGCGGCGAACTCCCCTTCCCCGATCGACAGCGTGACGTCGCGCAGGGCGGGAACGACGGCCGCGCCCAGCCGGTAGGACCGGGAGACTCCGACAGCCGCAACGACGGGGGAAGAAGCCTCGTTCATTTGCAATTACGCGAAAGCCAGTGCGAGGCAGTCTATGCGATGGGGCTCGCGCGCCGGGAAGCGCGGCGTGCGGTCGAGCGAATCTCATTGCCGGTTCCGGCAACGAATGGGGAGAGAATGGGCCGGGAGGCTGTGTGGCCGACACGCTCGATCTCGCCGCCGAGCTCCTCTATACCCGCTGGAAGCGCGCCATGGACATCCTCTGGCGCGAGACGGTGCGCCGGCGGCAGGCGGCAACCCTGGCCGAGCGGGAGCGCGCGCGATCCGCCCGGCGAATGAAAAACCTGCAACGCATCGTGCGGCGAGCGCTCTCGGAGTACCACCGCATCGAGCTCGAACGCCAGCGGCGGGCCGAGAGAGCCCGGCCGGCGATTCTGAAGCGCTGAAGTCCGTGCCGTCCGCCGCGATTCTCCAACCCCTCCACATCGTCGGCGCCGGGCCTGCCGGCCTCGCTGCGGCCCTGACCGTCGCGCGCGCCGGGCAGCAAGCGATCGTGCACGAGCAACGCTGCGACGTGGGTGGGCGCTTTCACGGCGACCTGCAGGGAATCGAGAACTGGACGACGCGCAGGGACGCGCTCGAAGAGCTCGACGCGCTGGGAATCTCTCTCAAGTTCGAAGCACGGCCTGTCCGCGAGGGAGTCTTTTTCGATCCCGCTGGAAAGGAGTATCGCTACTCCTCGTCCGATCCCCTCTTCTACCTTGTCCGCCGCGGGTCGAACGCGGGAACACTGGATTCCGCGCTGAAGGACCAAGCGCTCAAGGCCGGCGTGGAGATTCGGTTCGGCCAGCCCTGCGCGCGGTTACCGCAAGGGGGAATCGTCGCCGGCGGCCCGCGCGGCGCGGACGTGATCGCCGTCGGTTACGTCTTCGAGACGGACCGGGCCGACGGCGTGTACGCGGTGCTCTCGGACCGGCTGGCCCCGAAGGGATATGCCTATCTTCTGATCTGCGGCGGCCGTGGCACGGTTGCGAGCTGCCTCTTCGAGGACTTCCACAACGAGCGCATCTATCTCGAACGCGCCGTCGAGTTCTTCCAGTCTCGCGCGGGCCTGACGATGCGCAACGCTGTCCGCTTCGGAGGCGCGGGCAATGCGATGGTCCCAAAGACCGCGCGCCAGGGATCGATTCTGTTCGTCGGAGAGGCGGCGGGCTTTCAGGACGCGTTGTGGGGATTTGGAATCCGCATCGGCATGCTGTCGGGCCACCTCGCTGCTCGCGCGCTCCTGGAGAAACACCCGGAGTCCTATGACCGCGCCTGGCGCGCTCGTCTGGGCGGGCTGCTCCGAACATCCATAGTGAACCGTTATGCATTCACCCGCATGGGAGATCGCGGATACTCGCGGCTGATGCGGGGGATCGCGCATTGCCGCGACGCGCGCCGGTGGCTCGCCGGCCACTACGCCCCGGGCTGGACCAAGTTGGCGTTGCTGCCGATTGCCCGCCGTGTCGTGCGCTCACGCCGCGCCGCACCCGCCTGCCCGGACGCCGGCTGTGACTGCACCTGGTGCCGGGCGAGCCACCCTCCGGTCCGCGAAGCCGCGGTTGCCCTGCGTCCTTCCCAGCAGGAGCTGTGCCCGGCTTCTCCAGAGCCTCTCCCCGCGCGGAATCCGGGCTAGCCTTGCTCCTTACGCTATGCTGCCCGGCCCCGCCGCTCCGGCGTCGGGATTGGGGAGAAGGATTAGGAGAAAGATGTTCGCGATCCGAGGTGCCGTCCAGGTCGAGCGCGATTCCCCGGCGGCGATCGCCGCCGCCGTCGCCAGGCTCTGCAAAGAGATCGCGCGGGCCAACCGGCTCTCGGCGGAGAGAATCGTCTCCGCGATCTTCACCGTGACGCCCGACCTCGTCTCGGGTTTTCCGGCGCGCGCGGCCCGCGAGCAAGGCTGGTCCGACGTGCCCATGCTGTGCGCGCAGGAGATACCCGTGCCCGGAGCCCCCCCGCGGATCTGCCGCGCCCTCGTCCACGCGCGGGGGCGCCACAAGCCGCGGCACGTCTATCTCGGAAGAGCCGGCGTGTTGCTGCGGCCCGATCTTCCGACGACGCCGCGCTCCGCCGGGCGCCGCGAGGCACCCTCACGCCGACCCTCTGCCGGGGGGAGAGGGACCAGAAAACGGAGGTCCTCCCGCTCATGATCGTCGTGATGAAGATGGGCGCTTCCGACGCGGAGATCCAGGGAGTCGAGGCGCGGATCAAGGAGCTCGGTTTCTCGCCGCACCTCTCTCGAGGAAAGGAGCGGACGATCATCGGCGTCGTCGGGGACGACCGCCGAGTCGCCGACGCGGGAATGTTCGAGGCGTTGCCTGGAGTCGCCGAGTGCGTTCGAATCCTGAAGCCCTTCAAGCTGGCCGCCCGCGATTTCGTGACGACGCGAACGATCGTCGAGGTCGGAAGCCCGGGTCACACCGTGCCGGTCGGAGGGCACGAGATCGTCGTCATCGCCGGCCCCTGCGCGGTCGAGAGCCGTGAGCAATTGGAGGAGGTTGCCTTCGCCGCGAAGGCTTGTGGCGCGAAGCTGTTGCGCGGAGGAGCCTTCAAGCCGCGCTCGAGCCCGTATTCCTTTCAGGGTCTCGGGGAAGAGGGCCTGAAACTTCTCGCCGAGGCGCGTGAAAAAACGGGGCTTCCGGTGGTGACCGAGGTCATGACGCCGGAGGCCGTTCCCTTAGTCGAGAAGTACGCCGACTGTTTGCAGATCGGCGCGCGGAACATGCAGAACTTCAATCTGCTGCAGGCGGTCGGCAAGTCGAGCAAGCCGGTCCTTTTGAAGCGGGGGCTCTCCGCGACGCTCGAAGAGCTCCTCATGGCGGCGGAGTACATCCTCTCCTCCGGGAACCGTAACGTCATCCTCTGCGAACGCGGGCTGCGCACATTCGAGCACGCAACCCGCAACACTCTCGACCTCTCGGCTGTGGCCGTCTTGAAAGAATGGTCGCATCTCCCGGTCCTGGTGGACCCGAGCCACGGCACGGGACAGCGTTCCCTCGTGCCCCCGATGGCGCGGGCGGGAATCGCGGCCGGAGCAGACGGCCTGATCATCGAGGTTCATCCGCACCCCGAACGCGCGCTTTCCGACGGGCCGCAGTCGCTGACTCTTGCGATGCTCGCGGAAACGATGGCTCAGGTCCGCGCGATCGCGCATGCCGTAGGAAGGGCGTGACGCGCTTGCCGCACGGGACTCGGGAATCGGGACTCGGGACTCGAAAGAACGTCAATGCGGTCGGGATCGTCGGCCTGGGATTGATAGGCGGGTCGCTCGCGAAAGCGATCGCAGAGCGTTATCCCGAGAGGGTCTTGATCGGTGTCGAGCCGAGCGCAAAGACTCGGCGCCTCGCTGCAAAAGACGGAATCTTCGACCGCCTCCTGGCGCGGCCTTCGGCAGAGTTGGCTCAATGCCAGATCGTCGTGTTGTGCGCGCCGGTCGCCGCGATCCTGCGTCTGCTCGATCCGATTTCGCGCCGGATGAGGAAGGGAGCGCTGCTGACCGACGTCGGCGGCGTAAAAGCACCGATCGTCGCCGCCGCTCGAAAAAACGTCGCGCCGGGGGTCCACTTCGTGGGCGCACATCCCATGTTCGGAGGGGAAAAGGGAGGTTATGCGGCCGGTCGCGGGGAACTCTGGAAAGGAGGCACGGTTGCCGTTTGCACCGATTTCGCCGGGCCGGAAGCCATCCGGATGGCAGGTCGCTTTTATCGAGCGCTCGGAGCGCGCGTGATCCCCAGCACCGCGACAGCCCACGACCGCGCGGTCGCCGCCGTGTCCCACCTTCCCTACATCGTCGCGAGCGCCCTCGTGCTGACCGCGATCGACGCGGGGCCGCTGGCTCGGCGGTTGGCGGGCCGCGGCGTCGCCGACGCGACTCGGCTCGCCGGATTCGCCTACCGAGTTCAGGGGGAAGTGGCCAGGAAGAATCCTTCTCTTCTCCGGACCTTGCGCAACTTCCAGAGGACGCTGCGATCTCTTCAGAGGGCACTCTCCGCAGGAGGCCGGCGCGCGGAAGGCGTTTTCCGCCGGGCGCGAAAGGCGAGGCAAGTTATCTCCAGAGGATGACGAAAAGCGGTTCCACTCCAGGTTGTAATCCTCGGCCACCGAAAGGTCGTCTATAGAGAGAGCCCGAGAGCAGGTGCTCTTCCGGGCCGGGTTGAAAGGAGCCCTTTTCCCATGAAACGTTTCGTTCGAACGATCGCTCTGGCCGGCTTGGTGGCCGGTGTTTTGACGCTCTCCGCGGCCGCGCAGCCCGCGGCGGGCATGGAGGGACACCGCGGCGGCGCTCACGGCGCTCTGCGATGTCTGCGGGGTCTGGACTTGACGGATGCACAGAAGGCGGACATCAAGACGATCCTTCAGGATTCCCGCTCGACCCTCCAGCCGCTGCACGACACCGTCAAGGCGGACTGGCAGAAGCTCAAGGCCGACGCGGATGCCGGCGCCGACAAGGCCGTCATCGGTCAGGATTTCTTGAACGTGCGCGCCGACCACCAGAAGATCAAGAACGCCATCTCTGCAATTCAGGCCCAGGTCGCGAGCAAGTTGACGAGCGACCAGCAGACCAAGTTCCAGGCCTGCGTCGCCGCCTCGAAGACCGACGCTTCGGAGGGCCTGCACCGTCACGGCTCGTTCTAAGAATCTCTTCTTTCCCCTCTCGCGCTCCGCGGCCATCCGGCTCGGAGCGCGATTCGTTTTATCCGGCCGCCGATCGTGCCAGTCTGAAGAAATCCTCAAGAGATTCATTCCGG
Source organism: Acidobacteriota bacterium (assembly GCA_046728075.1). Classification (GTDB taxonomy): domain Bacteria; phylum Acidobacteriota; class Thermoanaerobaculia; order UBA5066; family Gp7-AA6; genus JBKPDV01. Next base: position 20,247 of record JBKPDV010000260.1, read on the forward strand.
CAAGCTCCAAATCATCCAGACGCCGCCGGCCGGTGTAGTCCTCCCTGAAGCGGCCCTCTTGCCCGCTTCGCAGGAGGATCCATGAAGGAAGACTTCGACCGACGGAAATTCTTGAAGATTGCGGGCACCTCGATTGGCGTGGGCGCACTCTTCCAGGTGACGCCCTTGCTCGCCCAGACGGCTGCCGGCCGCCGGGTGGCCTCGCTCCTCGGAAAGAAAAATGGCGAATCCCCCACGCCGTTCTCGTTCGTGCAGCTCTCCGACACTCATGTGGGCTTCTCGGGACCACCCAACCCGACCGGCACTCAGGCGTTCGAGAGGGCGGTCGAGCTGATCAATGGCCTGCCGCGCCAGCCGGAGCTCGTTCTCTTCACCGGCGATCTGACCCACGACTCCGAGAACCCGGGCGAGCATGCCGACCGCATGCACAAATTCCAGCAGATCGCCGGGCGCCTGCGCGCGCCGCTCGTTCGCTACGTGCCAGGCGAGCATGACGCGGGGCTGGACGGCGGGAAGCTCTTCCGCGACACGTTCGGCGACAGCCACTACTCCTTCGACCATCGCGGCGTTCACTTCATCGCCCTCGACAACGTCTCGCTGGCGCGGCCCAACGTCGGACCCGAGCAGATCGCCTGGCTGGGCAAGGACCTTGCGCGCTTTCCGAAGACGGCGCCGATCGTGGTCTTCACCCACCGGCCTCTCTTCGACCTGCGGCCCGACTGGGAGTGGTTCACCGGCGACGGCGACGAGGTCATGAACCTGCTCGCTCCCTACGAAAACGTCACCGTGCTCTATGGCCACATCCATCGCGAGCATTCGCACACCGAGGGTCACGCCACTCACCTTGCGGCGCGCTCCCTGATCTTCGCCTTTCCCGATCCCGAGGCCGGTGTCCCGAAGAAACCGATTCCGTTCGATCCCAAGAAGCCGTTCCAAAACCTTGGCGTGCGGACCCTCGAAGAGGGCGACGCCAGCCGAAAGCCACGCGTCCAGGAGGTCGAGCTGACGCTGCGCGAATACGCGGGCACCGTCGGCATTCAACAGTTCCTAAAAGAAGGAGTGTCTCTATGACGAAGTTTCGAGCTCTTGCCTTGACGATGACGATGGCTCTCGCCGCTCTGCTCGCCGTGGCCTCGCGAGGCCGCGCCGACGAGCCGCGCGTCATCGATATCACTGCAAAGCGATTCGAGTTCTCTCCGGCGACGATCACGCTCAAGAAGGGGGAGGCCGTCAAGCTCCGTGTCACGAGCGAAGACGTCACGCACGGCTTCTTCTCGCGTGCCTTCAAGTTCGACACCGATCTTGCGCCGGGGCAAACGCAGGAGATGACCGTCACCCCGGAAAAGACCGGAACATTTCTTGCCATCTGCCACCACTTTTGCGGCGCGCAGCACGCCAACATGAAGCTGACGATCGTCGTGGAGTGAGGCACCCATGCGCCGGCTCGCCACCTTATTC
>JBKPDV010000261.1:0-5875 GCA_046728075.1 Acidobacteriota bacterium
ATCTCATGTTCGACAACGTCGTTGCTCCCGGGGCTGTGGGTCCGCAAGAGCGCTACGAGGCCATCGCCCGTTCCGTGCGGGACATTCTCTCGCAGCGCTGGCTGCGCACCGAGCAGACCTACGAGCACGAGAATCCCAAGCGTGTATACTACATCTCGATGGAGTTCCTCATCGGCCGCTCGCTGGCGAACAACGTGACGAACCTTCTGCTCGATCCAGTGGCGAAGGATTTGGTCGAGAAGAAGAACCTGGATTTGCTTGGCCTGCTCGAGCAGGAGCCGGACGCTGGCCTGGGCAACGGCGGGCTCGGGCGGCTGGCGGCATGCTTTCTCGACTCGATGGCGACGATGGAGCTGCCGGCCATGGGCTACGGGCTACGCTACGAGTACGGAATTTTCCGGCAGTCGCTCGAGAACGGGTGGCAGCTCGAGCGGCCCGACAACTGGCTGCGCTACCCGGATCCGTGGGAGGTCGCGCGTCTCGGCGAGCAAGTCGAGGTCAAGCTCAACTGCGCCTTCGAGCTGCGCGGCGGGAGCTTGCAACCGGTTCCCGGCCGCCCGTCCATGCTGATCGGCATCCCGTTCGATCGTCCGGTCGTCGGCTTCGGCGGCAAGACGATCAATACGCTGCGCCTCTGGGCGGCCGCCGCGCCCGATTTCTTCAACTTCCAGCAGTTCAGCGGTGGCGAGTTCGTCGGCGCATTGGCGGAGACGCTCGCCGCCGAATCGCTCACGCGGGTCCTGTACCCCGACGACTCCACGAGCATGGGACAGGGACTTCGTTTCGTGCAGGAGTATTTCCTCGTCGCGTGCTCGCTCGCCGATCTCGTGCGGCGCTTCCGGAGGAGCAACGCCGATTGGAGCGCTCTTCCCGAGAAGGTTGCCATCCAGTTGAACGACACGCACCCCACTCTGGCCGTCCCCGAGCTGATGCGGGTCCTGCTCGACGAAGCACATCTCGGCTGGGACGAGGCGTGGGATCTCACGCAGCGGACGCTCGCCTACACGAACCACACCTTGCTCCCCGAAGCGCTCGAGAAGTGGCCGCTCGCGTATTTCGAGGTCCTGCTGCCGCGCCAGCTGGAGATCATCTTCGAGATCAATCGGCGTTTGCTCGACGACGTCCGCAGGCGCCTCCCGGGCGACGACGGGCGGGTCGCGCGCGTGAGCCTCGTCGAGGAGGGCGCCGAGCTGAAGATCCGCATGGCCAACCTCGCGATCGTCGGCTCGCACAGCACGAACGGCGTGGCCGCGATCCACTCCGAGCTGCTCCGCACGGTGACGGTCAAGGACCTCGCCGAGATGTTTCCCGAGCAGTTCAACAACAAGACCAACGGCGTGACGCCGCGTCGCTGGCTGCTGCTGGCGAACCCGGCGCTCTCCCGCACGATCACCGACGCGATCGGCGAAAGATGGGTGACCGACCTCGCCGAGCTCCGCAAGCTCGCGCCGCTCGCCGAGGACGACGCCTTTCGCGGCGAGGTCCGCAAGGCCAAGCGAGAAGCGAAATGCAGATTTGCGGATTGGCTCAAGGCCACCTCCGGCCAGACGGTCGATTTGGACACCATCTTCGACTGCCAGGTGAAGCGAATCCACGAGTACAAGCGCCAGCTGCTGAATGCGCTGCGGACCGTGGTGCTCTACGGCCGGCTGCGCGAGAATCCAGGGCTCGACATCCCGCCGCGTACCTTCTTCTTCGCGGGCAAGGCGGCACCCGCCTACCGCCTGGCCAAGCTCATCATCAAGTTCATCAACAATCTGGCCGGCACGATCGACGGCGACGATGCCGTGCGGGATCGGCTGAAAGTCGTCTTTCTCCCCGAATACTGCGTCTCACTCGCCGAGTACCTGATCCCGGCCGCCGACGTCTCGAACCAGATCTCGACCGCAGGCTACGAAGCGAGCGGCACGAGCAACATGAAGTTCATGATGAACGGGGCGCTCACGGTCGGCACGCGCGACGGCGCGACCATCGAGATGGCCGAGGAGGCGGGCGAGGACAACTTTTTCTTGTTCGGGCTGACGGCCGAGCAGGTGGCCGCGAGCCGCGGCTGGTACGATCCGCACTGGCACTACGACAACGAGCCGGAGACGCGGGCGGCGCTCGACATGATCTTCTCCGGTCATTTCACTCGCGACGAGCCGGCCGTCGCGGCCGAGTTGCGCGACACGCTTCTGACGCACGGGGACCACTACATGCACCTGGCGGACCTCCGCTCCTATCTCGAAGCGGACGAGCGCTTGTGCAAGCTCTACGCCGACCCTCCAGCGTGGACACGCAAGGCCGTCCTCAACGTAGCGGGCTCCGGGAAGTTCTCGAGCGATCGCACCATCGCCCAGTATGCCGCCGAGATCTGGAACGCGAAGCCCTGTCCCGTGAAGTAGGACAGAGATGATCATGGCCGTGTCAGGAGGTAAGCAATGTTCATCAGTCCGCTTGCAGGGAAGCCCGCAGAGCCATCGATTCTCGTCGACGTCTCGCGGCTGGTGACGGCATATTACACTGGGAGGCCGGATCCCTCGGTGCCCTAGGGGGAGAAGCATGAGGCGCGAACAGCCCATGTCCACCACGAGCGGCGAAGAGCGCTTAGCCACAATACCGAGGTGTTTGCGGCGATATTTCAGCAGAACTGGGAAAACGTGCGCCATATCAAGAGCGAACGCATGTGGTTCTTGAACACACACGCCATCACGAGCGCCGGCACCCTGTCGTTGCTCCAAACTATTCATGGCGAATTCGTACTTCAATTGTCGTTGCTCCTGTGCATGTGCGTTCTCTCGGCCATCGGAGTACTCATCAGTTTGCGCTTGAAGGCCGAGTTGGAGGAGTGCCTGGAGAAAATTCAGGCCATGGTCGCGCGGGCGCAGGTGAACGATTTCATGGCGCTCGGGCGGCTCGAAGGTCGTTTGTCACGTTACCCCGCCTTCCGGTGGATCTTCCCGGTCCTCTATGCGCTGTCGATGGTGCTGTTCTTCGCACTCTTCGTGTATCGACTGGCGCTCCGGGGGCAGCTGTGAGGTTGCACCGTCGCGCGTCGCCCGGACCGCCGCCATGACCGTTGCTCCAGGCCGGAGTTTTCCGCTCGGTGCCACCGTCGTCGACGGTGGCGTCAACTTTTGCGTCTATTCCGGGCGCGCGAAGCAGTTGGAGCTCCTGCTGTTCAATGGCGCAACCGACGCTGAGCCAGCCCGCGTCGTTCGACTCGAGGCGTCCACTCACCGGAGCTACCATTACTGGCACGCCTTCATTCCCGGCCTTTGCCCTGGGCAAGTCTACGCATACCGGGCGACGGGCCCCTTCGACCCCGCGCGTGGACTCCGCTTCGATCCGGCGAAGGTCCTCCTCGACCCATATGCCCGCGGCGTCGTCGTGCCGGACGAATACGATCGCGCCGCGGCAAGCCGCCCCGGCGAGAACACCGCGGTTGCCATGCGAAGCGTGGTCGTCGATCCCGACACCTACGACTGGGAAGGCGACGCCCCGCTGCGGCGGCCTTTCGCCACGACGGTGATCTATGAGATGCACGTCGCCGGCTTCACGCGGCATCCAAGCTCGGGCGTCGCGCCTCCACGGCGAGGCACGTATGCCGGGATGATCGAGAAGATTCCTTACCTGCAGGATCTCGGGATCACCGCGGTCGAGCTCCTCCCGGTGTTCCAGTTCGACCGGCAAGACTGCCCGCCCGGCCTGGTCAACTACTGGGGGTATTCCCCGGTCTCCTTCTTCGCGCCGCACGCCGGCTATAGCTCGCGCCACGATCCACTTGCCCCCGTCGACGAGTTCCGCGGCCTCGTCAAAGCGCTGCATCGCGCGGGCATCGAGGTGATCTTGGATGTCGTGTACAACCACACGGCCGAAGGCGACCACGAAGGACCGACGTTGTCCTTGCGCGGCCTCGACAACGAAACTTACTACATCCTCGAGGGCGACCGCGCCCGCTACGCGAACTACAGCGGCACCGGCAACACGCTGAACGCGAACGCGTCGGTCGTGCGGCGCATGATCCTCGACAGCCTGCGCTACTGGGTGGCGCACATGCACGTGGACGGCTTTCGCTTCGATCTCGCGTCGGTTCTGTCGCGCGACGAGTCGGGCCGGCCGCTCCGGCGCCCTCCCGTCCTGTGGGACATCCAGTCGGATCCGGTCCTGGCCGGAACCAAGCTGATCGCGGAGGCGTGGGATGCGGCCGGCCTCTACCAGGTGGGCAGCTTTCCCGGCGACACCTGGCAGGAGTGGAACGGCAAGTTTCGCGACGACGTCCGGCGGTTCGTGAAGTCGGACAACGATACCGTGACGGCCTTTGCTTACCGCTGTTTCGGAAGTCCCGATCTCTACGCTCAGGATGAACGCGGACCGGAACAGAGCATCAACTTCATCGCCTGTCACGACGGGTTCACGCTGAACGACTTGGTCAGCTACAACGACAAACACAACGAGGCCAACGGTCAGGGCAGCCGCGACGGGTGCGACTTGAATCTCAGTTGGAACTGCGGGGTCGAAGGGCCGACGGCCGATCCGGAAACCGTGCGGCTGCGCAATCGCCAGGTTAAGAACTTCCTGGCCATCACGCTGCTGTCACTGGGCACGCCGATGCTGTTGATGGGCGACGAGGTGCGACGGACGCAGCGTGGCAACAACAACATGTACTGCCAAGACAACGAGACCAGCTGGCTCGACTGGACGTTCCTCGAGGCACATCGGGGTCTCCATCACTTCGTGAAGACCCTTGTCCGCCAGCGGCTGATGCTCGGCGACGAGCTGGGCGTCCAGGGCGTGAGCCTGAACGAGATCTTGCGTGAGGCGGAGATCCAGCTGCATGGTGTCAAGTTGAACAGCCCCGATCTGAGCCCCGAGTCGCACAGTCTCGCGATCACGGTGCGCGGCAGAGGGCGGACGGCGCTGTTTCACGCTATGTTCAACGCATACTGGGAGCCGTTGGTCTTCGAGCTGCCGCCCGTCGTGTCAGGCGTTCATGGGCCGTGGCGACGCTGGATCGACACGTACCAAGATGCGCCGCACGACATCTACGATTGGCCCGGCGGCCCTACGGTGGAGGGAACGAGCCACACGTTGCAAGCGCGCTCGCTCGTGGTGCTCTTCGCCGTGCGGGACTACGATGCATGCCGGACGGCGAATGCAAGATCCGATAATGATCCACCGCCAAGCTGACCCGGGCGCCCGAGCAACAATGTCCCCATTGGAGGCCTAAAAGTGCTGGCGAGAAGCGGATGGTTCGCGGCTCGCCCCTCGGCCACAGACATCTACAGTAGAGCTTCAAGAGCAGACCTGAACTCCATCGTGGCTCAGGCCCAAGAGATACTGAACAACGCGTAGCGTTCAGCAGCAGCGGGTCAGCAATGAACATCACCGGCGAGGTCGGCATGGTTCCACGGTTTCCGTCGAAATACCGGAGTTCCGGCATACTGCTACACGTTACGTCCCTGCCATCGCCTTATGGGGATCGGTGATTTGAGACCATCCGCGTTTTCCTGGGTCGACCGACTCCATGACAGTGGGCAAGGATGGTGGCAGGCATTACCGCTTGGGCCGACCGGTTATGGAAACTCACCATACCAATCTCTGTCTTCCTTTGCGGGCAATGGTCTGCTCATCAGCCCCGAGTGCCTAATTTAGGATGGACTGCTCAACGCGACTGACTGCGCGTCAGACTTCTCTTCAGATCTTGTCGACTAGGATTCCGTTATTCCTTTTAAGGAGAAGCTGCTCGAGAAGGCATGGAGAAGGTTCGATGCTGGCGAGCGACGCGATCTCCGCTCTGCTTACGACGAATTCTGTGCCAATCAACAAGGCTGGCTGGAAGATTACGTGTTTCGAGCGCTGAAGAACAAGTTTGGCGGCTCCCACTATCTCGAGT
>JBKPDV010000262.1:0-9810 GCA_046728075.1 Acidobacteriota bacterium
ATAGCAAGTCAGTCACTTCACGCCGAAATTCGGATCGCTTCGCTTCGAGAAGTAGACGGGGGGACGGGGAGACTGGGGGACTGGGGGAATCCCGTATCGATCATTCTCCCCCCGTCGCCCCGTCGCCCCGTCGCCCCGTCGAATCTTCCCAATAGTGGCTCCCCTTGGAGACCCGGTTGTCCGAGGCGGCGCGCCGGATCGCGAGAGCCGTCTGCACGCCGTTGCGCAGTCCGATGAGGGCGTCGGACATCGTCCCGCGGCGGTAGAAATCCTCGATCTCGACCTGGAGCTCCGAGAGGATCCGTTGCGCGCGGTCGAGACGGCGCTCGGAACGAAGCAGGCCGACGTAGTTCCACATCGTGTGGCGGATGACCATCCAATCCTGAGCGATCAAAGCCGGGTCGACGGGCTCATGCTCCGGCTGCCATGGCCGCACCGCGGGAAAGGGACGCGCGCTCGTACGGCGGGCCTCGGCCGCGGCCGCCTTTCCGGCCCGCCAACCCCAGAGCAGTCCTTCGAGCAAGGACGTCGAGGCCAGGCGGTTGGCCCCGTGGACGCCCGTGCAGGAGACTTCACCGACCGCCCGGAGGTGTCCAAGCGTGGTGCGCCCGTTCGCATCCACGGCGACGCCGCCGCAGGAATAGTGGGCCGCGGGCACGACGGGCACGGGCCCGGCGGTCAGATCAAATCCAAGCTCGAGACAACGCTTCGTCAACCCCGGAAAACGCTCACGGATCCACGAGGCGGGTTTCTGCGAGATGTCGAGCAGAACGTACGCCTCGTCCTTCTCGAGCATCCGCTGATGGATCGCCCGGGCGACGATGTCGCGCGGCGCGAGCTCTCCGTCGGGGTGCACATCGCGAAGAAACTCCTGCCCCTGCGCGTCGGTGATACGCGCTCCCTCGCCCCGAAGGGCCTCGGTTAAGAGCAGCCGCCCGCGGGCGTGCACGAGCGCCGTCGGGTGGAACTGGATGTACTCGAGGTTCAAGAGTCTCGCGCCGGCGCGCCGCGCCATCGCGATGCCGTCTCCCCGGGACCCCTGAGGATTCGTCGTGTGGAGGTAGACCTGGCCCAGACCTCCCGTTGCGAGCACGGTTTCCCGGGCGAGCAGCGGACGAACTTCTCCCCCGTCCGATCGCTCGAGCAGGTACGCGCCGACGACCGCAGGAGGGTGGTAGCGGTCGGTCGCGACGACGGAGTCATGGGAGAGCGTCAGGAGATCGACGGCTGTCGTCGACGGACGCCAGGAGATGTTCGGCTCGCGCCGGCAGGCGTCCAGTATGGCGAGCTCGATCGGCGCCCCGGTCTCGTCCTTGACGTGCAGGACGCGCGCAACCGAGTGCGCCCCTTCGAGCGTCCAGTGGAAGCCGGCGCCTTCCCGGTCGAAGGGAACGGCGAGCTCCTCGACCAAGAGCTTCTGAACGAGATCGGGCCCTTCCCGGGCGATCCGGTCGACCGCCTCCGGAGAGCAGAGCCCGTCGCCTGCCCGCTCGATATCGGCCGCGAGCTTCTCGGGCGAGTCGCCCGGCGGCCGCGCCACGATTCCTCCCTGCGCGTAATAGGTATTGGACTCCCGCGCCTCCGCGGCTCGCGTGACGAGCGTCACCTTTGCGCCTTCGCGCGCCGCGGCCAGCGCGGCGGCGCAACCCGCGACGCCTGTGCCGAGAACGAGGACCTCGGTGTTTTCGTCCGTCAAGGGCTCATCTCGAGATCGAGCGCGATGTCGGCGGCGGTAACCGAATGCGTCAGCGCGCCAACCGAGATCGCGTCCGGGCCCGCCTCGGCATAGGCGCGCACGTTGGCGAGGCTCATGTTGCCCGAAGCCTCGATGGAAGGAGGACGCGGCGCCGCCCGCGCGATCGCGCACCAGCTGGCGACGGTCTCGGGCGTCTGATTGTCGATCAAGATCGCATCCGCGCCCGCCGACAGAGCTTCCCGCAGATCTTCCTCGCTCTCGACCTCGACCTCGATTGTCATGCCGGAGGGCGCTTCCCGTCGGGCGCGGCCGATCGCCTCGGCGACGCCGCCCCCCAACCGGCGGTGATTGTCTTTGATCAGGACCATGTCGCTCAGCCGGTCGCGGTGGTTCTCGCCTCCTCCGTCGCGCACCGCCTCCCGATCGAATGCGCGCAGGCCGGGTGCGGTCTTGCGAGTATCGAGGATCCGGCAGCCGGTGCCTGCGACAGCGTCGACGAAGCGGCGGGTCTCCGTGGCGATGCCGCACATGCGCTGAAGCAGGTTCAAGGCCACTCGCTCCGCCGTCAGAATCGCGCGAGCCTTTCCGGTCATCCTCGCCAGGGTCGCACCCGTTTGCGCGCGAGATCCGGCCGCCACGACCTCTTCCCATGCGAGCTCGGGGTCGAGCAGCTCGAAGACCCGTCGCGCGATCGGCAATCCGGACACGATGCAGCCGGATCGAGCGACGAGCGCCCCGCGGGCCCGGGAGGAAGCCGGCACCGTTGCCTCCGTCGTGACATCGCAAGGGCCCACATCCTCGGAAAGGAACTCGCGAAGCCGCAGGTCGAGCTCGGGCCCCGGAAGCCGGTTCATTGTTCGGGGAGGATATCTTTAGAGGAGTCGGTAGTCGGTAGTCGATAGTCGGTAGGGGAAACCGGTTGGGGCAGTCAGTAGTCGAATGCCCTCCAAAACTACCGACTCCAAAACTACCGACTACCGACTACCGACTGCTCCTGACCGACTACCGACTGTTCTTACCCCTTCACGGCTCCGGTCAGCTCCACATTCACCTGGCGTGCGGCTTCGAAACGGTCCGCGACGTCCTTCCAGTTCCAGCAGTTCCAGATGGCTTCGAAGAATTCCGTCTTTCGGTTCTGATACTGCAGATAGAAGGCGTGCTCCCAGGCGTCGATGACCATCAGGGGAATTCCCCCCTGCGCTAGGTTGGACTGGTGATCGTAGATCTGTGTGGTCAGGAGGCGTCCGCCCAGGGGTTCCCAGACGAGGGCCGCCCAACCCGAGCCCATGATCGTCCCGGCGACTTCGTTCATCTGCTTCTTCAGTTTCTCGAAGCTCCCGAAGTCGTTTTTGATCCGCTCGGCGAGCACGCCGCCGGGGCGGTCGTTGGCCTTCGGGGTCAGGTTCTGCCAGAAGAGGGAGTGGAGAACGTGACCCGACAGGTTGAAGGCGAGAGCCTTCTCCATCGCCGCCACGCGCGTGAAGTCTTCCTTCTCCCGCGCTTCGTCGAGCTTCTCGATCGCGGTATTGGCGCCCTTGACGTAGCCGGCGTGATGCTTGTCGTGGTGCAATTCCATGATCTTGCCGGAGATGTGGGGCTCCAGCGCGCCGTAGTCATAGCGCAGGTCGGGAAGAACGTACTGAGGCATAAGGACTCCTTTCGCAAGGAGAGAAGGAAGCAAGAAATGCGCCCAGGGAAAAGAAGCCGCGCCGGCCGTTTCAGCGCTCAGGCGCCGGGCGAATCGAACGCGCTCATTCTTCGGAGCTCGAGCTGCTCATACCGCTTTCGCAAGGTGCCGAGGAGACCCGCCGGCACCGCAACGCCGATCACACCCATCAGAAGGAGCGGGTAGTAAACGCCGTAGGGCTGGCGCATCGCCAGGGCCGCGCCGCCGAGCAGCAGAGCTGCTGCACTCGCGGCGATCATGAACTTCAGTAGGCCCAGAACCAGGCGCCGCGCTCGGCCCGTCCCCGCTAGCCCTCCGACCAACGCGCCGAGCACCCCGAGCGAGCCACCAGCAATGCCTCCGACCAATCCTCCCTGTCGATCGCTCCACCACGCGCCCGCTGGAGTGAGAGGGTCCTCGGATCCCGAGTACTGGACGAGCTCGAGAGGACTCAGGTAAACCGTCCCCCGTCCGCCGAAGACGACATTGACGATCAGGCGCTCCGGAATGCCCTGCCCATTCGTGTCGAAGGGGAGCAAGAACGGCCTCCAGGGCGATGACCCCGTCAGACTCTTGAGCGGGCCCACGCCGGCCAGCGTTCGACTGAAGTATTCTCCGCCGCCCTTCAAGACGCTCCACATCTCCAGGTAGCTGGTCCCCTCCATCCGCTCATAGCGCACCTGGCCGCGCACGGCGTACCGCGGGCTCGTGACTCCCGGCTTATTCAATACGAGCAGCGTCACGCGGTGACCTTCGGGGCGCACGTTCTCGATCTCGAGGGTCTCGAAGCGCGTCCGAGCGTCTGCGGGAAGGACCCGCGCCGACTGGAGCTTTCCCTCCCGCTCCAGTTGCGACCAGGAAATCTTCGAGAGAGTCTGCTCCGATAGTCCGGTGGCAGACCAGAGGAGCAACGCCACTCCGGCAAGTCCCAGTCCCCTCTTCCAGGCCTTCGGCGCATCACTGTCCCTTTTCATTGGAGGCCTCCATTTCTCGTCGGTGTGCTTCGAGCAGCTCCTGAAGCGTTTCTTTGTCCAACCGCTCCTCTGCGTAGCGGGCTCGAGCGAGCCGCTCGAATTCCGAGGTGAATCGATGGTCCTCGAAGATCTTGATCTTCGCGATGAGCCGGTCGAGCCTTAGGCGAACTGTCGGATAGCTGATTCCGTAGGCGGAAGCGAGCTCTTTCAATGACCCGGAGGCCAGGATGAACCGCTTCACGAAAGCCCGATCCTCTTCGTCGAGCGATTGGATCCAGTCCCGCTGCGGGAGTCCCGCTTTTCGTTCCTGCCGGTCCTTCATAAAAGTTAAGTAATTATTGATTTTATTTATATTATAATCAATATAAACTTTCGTTTTATTCATAATTCCTTGAGTCGGTTGGGGTTCCCAGAGCGGTGCCGAACAGCGCTTTTGCCGATCGGTGATCGGCTCGGAGCGAATGGACCACGAAAGAGGGTAGCCTGGGAGTCGAAACCCGCGAGCCTCTCGCGGCCGAGGAGACTCAGCCGACGATCAGGAGAGCTCCAGCATGCGCAGAAGCGGCTTCTCGGCGGCTGCCCGCAGCTCTTCGGGCAGAACGATCTCCGGGCGCTCGTCGCGAAGGCACAGGTACAGCTTCTCGAGGGTGTTGAGCTTCATGAATGGGCACTCATTGCACTGGCAGCCGTTGTCGGGAGGCACCGGGATGAACTCGCGGTCGGGCGCGAGCTTCTTCATCTGGTGGATGATTCCTTCCTCCGTCGCGATCAGAAACGTCTTGCCGGGCGCGGTCGTCACGTAGTTCAAGATCGAACGCGTCGAGCCGATGTGGTCGGCAAGTTTCAAGATCGGCTCCGGGCACTCCGGATGGGCTGCGAGCTTGGCCTCGGGATGCCGCGCCTTGAGTCTCACGATCTCCCGTTCGGAGAACTGTTCGTGGACGATGCACGTGCCCGGCCAGAGCGTCATAGGGCGGCCCGTCTTCTTGGCGAGAAACGCGCCTAAGTGTTTGTCCGGCGCGAAGAGGATTTCTTTGTCGGGTGGAATCGACTGAACGATCTTCTCCGCGTTGGAGGAAGTGACGATGATGTCCGACAGCGCTTTGACGGCTGCCGAGCAGTTGATGTAGGTCAGAGAGACGGCGCCCGGATGCCGCTCGCGCCAGGCCGCAAACGCCTCCGGCGGGCAGGAGTTCTCCAGCGAACAGCCCGCCTCGTAGTCGGGCACGACCACTTTGCGCGACGGGTTCAGGATCTTGGCCGTCTCCGCCATGAAGCGAACCCCCGCGAATGCGATGATGTTCGCATCCACTTGCTGGGCCTTTCGGGAGAGGTCGAGCGAATCCCCCACGAAATCGGCGAGGTCCTGGATTTCCTCTTCTTGATAGTAATGGGCGAGAAGGACAGCTCTTTTTTGTCCCTTTAGCCGGCGGATCTCTTCCGAGAGATCGAGCGTCGGATCGATCGATCCCACGTCCGGAGGGGACGGTCGGGGGAGCGGGACGGGCAAACTCGAAGGAAAATCGACGTCCATGGCCATTCGAGGATAACAACAAGAAGCGGCAGCCGATCCTTTCGCCCCGGAAAGGGCCGTGGCATGTCTCCTGCTAAATGGTTTCCCATGAATCCTGTCGGCTCGAGCTCTCGCTGGAACCGGAACCGACTCGCCCTGGCGTTTCTGTTGCTGACGCTGGCGGTCCTGGTGCTCGAAGTCTGGGGAATCCGCTCCTCCATCGGGTCCCTTTTGCGCTAACCCGACGCGGTCGAACCTTCTCGCTCCCGGGGGGGGCGCCTCAAAAAGTTCGCGCCAAAAACCCTCTCGATTCGTCGACCGGCGACAGCCGTAGCCGCGTCGTTCACAGAGCGCGTAGCGACGTGTATATTGACCGTTTCATGGCGACCGAGGTGGTTTCCGGCAGGTACCAGGGTCTTGAGGCGCGCGATCTCGTCGCCGCGTGGCGGAACATGATGCTCTCGCGGCGTGTCGACGACAAAGAGATCCAGTTGAAGCGCCAGAACAAGATCTATTTTCAGATCAATAGCGTCGGGCACGAGGCCGTCACGACAGCGGCAGGAATGGTGGCGCGGCCCGGCTACGACTGGTTCGACCTGTACTACCGGGATCGTGCCTTCTGCCTTCAGATCGGGGTGACTCCCTACGAGATGTTTCTCCAGGCGGTCGGCGCCCGCGAGGACCCCGCCTCGGCCGGCCGCCAGATGCCCTCTCACTGGGGGTCGAAGCGTCTGAATCTGATCTCCAAGTCCTCCTGCACGGGCACCCAGTTTTTGCATGCGGTCGGAGCGGCGGAAGGAGGCTGGCGCCGGAGCCTGATCGCCGACCTGGTCCCAAAGGGCGGATTCCATGCGGATGAGATGGTCTTCGTCTCGGGAGGAGAGGGCCAGACCTCCGAGGGAGAGTTCTGGGAGGCGGTCTCTTCCGCCTGCAATCTGAAGGTTCCGGTCCTCTTCCTGATCGAAGACAACGGCTACGCCATCTCGGTGCCGGTCGAGGTCAACACTCCGGGCGGATCCATTTCGAAGCTCCTGCGAGGGTTCCCAAACCTTTTCCTCGCCGAGGTGGACGGGACCGACTTCCTCGAGTCCTACGACGCGCTGCGCTACGCGGCGCAGTATTGCCGATCCCGGATGGGGCCCGCGCTCGTTCACGCGCACGTCGTGCGGCCGTACAGCCACTCCCTCTCCGACGACGAATCCAACTACCGTCCCAAGGAGGAGCGCGACCGCGACGCCGAGCGGGATCCGATTCGCAAGCTGACACGGTTTCTGATCGACGAGGGGATCGCGACCGAAGCGGAGCTCGCGAAGTGGCAGGAAGAGATCGACGCCGAGGTCAACGAGGCGGCGGACAGGGCTCTTGCGGCCGAGCTTCCGAAGCCCGAGTCCGCCTTCGAGTATGTCTATTCTCCCGACGTTGATCCGACCTCGCCTGCGTTCGAGACGTCTCCTGTCTTTCAGCCGGGGACGGCCCCGACCACAATGGTCGATCTCTTGAACGCCTGCCTGCGCGACGAGATGCGGCGCGATCCGGCGATGGTCCTCTTCGGTGAAGACGTGGCCGACGCCTCCCGCGAGGAAGTGCTCGCGGAATGCAAGGGAAAAGGGGGAGTCTTCAAAGTCACGGCCGGGCTTCAGCGGCTCTACGGGAAGGAACGCGTCTTCAACTCGCCGCTGGCGGAAGCCAACATCGTCGGCCGCGCGATCGGGATGGCGATTCGGGGATTAAAGCCGGTCGTTGAGATCCAGTTCTACGATTACATCTGGCCCGCCTACATGCAGATCCACAACGAGCTCGCCAACATGCGCTGGCGCTCGGGCAATGCGTTTTCCTCGCCCGTTGTGATTCGCGTGGCGGCGGGCGGCTACATCGGCGGAGGAGCGGTCTACCACTCGCAGTCCGGCGCGGTCCTGATGACACACATTCCGGGTCTGCGCGTCGTCATGCCTTCCAACGCGCTGGACGCCAACGGGCTTCTGCGCACGGCGATCCGCTGCGATGATCCGGTGATCTTTCTCGAGCACAAACACCTCTACCGCCAGACACATAACAAAGGGGTCTATCCGGGACCCGACTACATGGTCCCCTTCGGCAAGGCTTCACGCCTGCAGGAGGGAGGCGACGTCACGCTCGTGACCTACGGCGCCACCGTCTACCGTTCCTGGCAGGCAGCGAAGGCTTTCACAGAGGAGACGGGGCGATCCGTCGAAATCCTCGACCTACGCAGTCTCTCTCCCTACGACTGGGGCGCGATCGCCGACTCTGTCCGAAAGACGAACCGTGCGGTTGTCGTTTACGAGGACCCGATCTCCTGGGGCTACGGGGCCGAGATCGCGGCTCGAATCTCATCCGAGCTCTTCGTGTATCTGGACGCGCCGGTCGAGAGGGTGGGGGCGACCGACACATTCGTCGCTTATCAGCCCCGTGTCGAGGATTTCATCCTTCCTCAGGCCGGGCACATCCGAAAGGCCCTCGAGAAAGTCACCGCCTTCTGACAGCTTCTAAACTCGAATTCGTGTAAGCTGGCCTCTCGCAAGGACAAGTTCCTCTCCAGGTAGACAACCCTCCTGGACCGGCGACCCCCTAAATCATAGAAAAAGAACGCCCTTCCGTTTGGTACGGCCCCTGCTCTTGTAGGGCGTGACCGCGGCAAGCCCGGTCGGAAAGAAGAGAAAAGGCCATGAGAAGCCAAGTCCAGAGCCAACTCCAGCTGAGTGTCGACCACGACGCCAACCACCGAGCCCTGCGCCGTTGCCATGGCTGCGGCTCCTACACGCGCCCGTTTGACGAGGTGGACGGCACCATCCGCTGCGAGCGATGTGCTCAGAAGGCGCGGCGCGAGCGCGAGGATTCGGACGAGGATCTGAATCGCCGACCGGCGAGCATCGTTTTGTAAGGCAACTCCTCGTTTTCTCCGACGGGGCGGGCCCCGCGCCCGCCCCGTTTTTTCGTTCAAGCTAGAATCCGCGGCGGTGAGGTCCGATCACCGAGCCCTTCTCCTCGCCCGCCGGCTCTTCACGCCCGGTCTTTTTTCGGTGACCTTTTCAGCCCCCAGCCTCGCTTCGACAATTCAGCCCGGTCAGTTCGTGATGTTGGAAGTCCCGGGACGGGTGCGCCCCTACCTGCGCCGCGCCTTTTCGGTGGCCGATGCGCGAGCCGACACGGGCCAGGTCGAGCTTCTCGTCAAGACGATCGGCGCCGGAACGGCCGCGCTCGAAGAGCTCCCTTTGGGATCCACAGTCAGGCTCCTCGGACCCCTGGGCAACGGATTCGGGATCGACGGCCTTGCCGCCGGCGCGCGCGTCGCCGTGGTTGCCGGCGGAATCGGCGCGGCCCCCTTTCCGCTTCTCCTGCGCGCGCTCGACAAGGGCTCGATTGCCGCCGACTTCTTCTTCGGCGGTCGCGGAGAGAGCGATCTGGCCCTGCTCGACCGCTTCCAAGGGCACGTTCCCGGCGAGACATTCCTCTCGACAGACGACGGATCGGCGGGGGAGAGAGGACGGGTGACCGATCTTTTCCGCCGGCGCACGCATGTGGGCCGCTACGAGCGGCTCTACGCCTGCGGTCCCATGCCGATGTTCACGGCCCTCGCGCCGATCGTCGCCGGCCTTCGCCTGCCGTCGGAGTTCTCCACCGAGGCGGACATGGGATGCGGCTTCGGAGCCTGTCTGGGCTGCGTGATCCCGGGGGTGGAGAAGGCGTTCATCATCAGCTGTACGGAGGGGCCGATCCTGCCGCCGGAGAAGGTGAAGTGGTGAAAGACGCGGAGGGGGGGAGTGGGAGAGCGGGGGAGAGGGAGAAAACCGTCACCCCCTCACCCCCTCGCCCCCTCTCCCCCTCCGATTCTTCACAGCTGCTCAACGTCCAACTCGGTCCGCTCAGTCTCAAAAACCCCGTCGTCACTGCAAGCGGCACCTTCGGCTACGGGCTCGAGTTCACGGACTGGGTGGATCTGGCG
>JBKPDV010000263.1:0-7763 GCA_046728075.1 Acidobacteriota bacterium
GCCTCCAGCCGCGACCCGACCATTCCGACCGGGTCCGCGATGCCATCCTGTCCGTCCACCGAAAACTCGCGCGGAACGACGTGGATCACTTCGTGGTCCTGAGGTATCTGAACGCCACGCGCGGCGTCGATTACCCGCGAGACGTCTTCCTTGGCGATCTCGCGATCCTTGCCCGCCACGGCGACCACGCCGCGGCTGTTGAAGGAGCGCACCGAGGAGCCCGAGACGCCCACCCAGGCTCGAGCGATCTGGACCCCGGCCATGATCTCCGCCTCTTCCGCGGCCCGCTTGATCGCCTCGATCGTGGCATCGACGTTGACGATATTCCCCTTGCGGGTTCCCCGATTGGCCGAGGACCCCTTTCCGATGACGTCGAGCGATCCGCCCGCGCTCTGCTCTCCGATCAGGACGCAGATCTTGGACGTGCCGATGTCGCAGGCGACGAGAAAGTTCTCGGGCTTAGCCATTAGAGAAACCGAAGCCGTGAGACGTGAGACGTGAGATGAAAAAACGGTGGCGCATCAGAGCGAGTGCCCCGCCCCATAGGCACCCTCGAGAATGATCCTGTCCGCGAAACGTAGGTCGATGGCCCGCGCCTCCCAACCCCGACTTTGCATCAAACCACGAGCCTTGAGCAACGCGTCGATTTTTTTCGGAGCATCGTGTCGAAGAACCCGAACAGGTCGCCGGAAGATGGAGTCCATCATATCGAAATCGCCGTCGGGCAACGCGTCGATTTCCGAGAGCGCCGCGAAGTACTCCGGAACGCCGGAGTGAAGATCTTCCAGGAGGCCGACGGCATCCGGCAGAGCGGATTGCTCGCCCGAGACCACGACGTAATCCATTGAATCGGCGCGGGCATCGTACGCGGCGATCGGTCGGCCGCGCGCGTCGAGCCACCAGAGCGCTTCTTTTGTTTTCCACACCGCGACGGCTCGGGTCTCCGTCAGCCGGACGGAGAGACCGTCGGGAAAGCGCTTGGCAAGCGTGACTCGCTCGATCCAGGGAACTTTCGCCAGACGATCGGCAGCCGGAGCCAGATCGAGCATGACGAGGTTGCGTCCGCGCCAGGGTTCGAGCGCGCGCAGGATCTCTTCTGTCCGTGCGCGCTGATTCCCGGCGATTTCGAATCTCTCGAGAGCGAAGAGAGACCCGCCGAGAAAACGTGCGAGGCCGGCGATCGCAGCCAGCACGACGATCGAGAAAAAAACTCTTCTCTTCCAGCGAGAGGACTTCCGACGCCGGACCGGGACGTGGCCGCGCCGGAGAAACGGGGATTCGCTATCCACCCGATCCTCTGGTCAGGAACTCTTCGCCGAAACGCACGACGTCGCCCGCTCCGAGCGTCAGAAGGAGGTCACGCGGCTGGAGAAGGCCCTCCAGCTCGTCATTAACCTCCTTTTTATCAGAGAGATACAGAACATTCGCCTGCCCCGCCTGCCGGGCCGCGTCCACGATCAACTGGCCGGTGATGCCGGGCATCGGCTTTTCGCGCGAGGGATAGACGTCCGTCACCAGCGCCAGATCACACGCCGTCAAAGCCCGGCCGAACTCGGCCGCGAAGTCGCGCGTGCGCGAGAAGAGGTGCGGCTGGAAGAGCGCGACCAATCGCCGCTCGGGATGGACCTGCCGCGCGGCCGCCAGCGTCGCCGCAATTTCAGTGGGATGGTGCGCGTAGTCATCCACCACGAGAACTCCCCCTCGCTCTCCCTTCGTCTCGAACCGCCTCACCACGCCCGTGAATTCCGAAAGAGCGCGCGCGATCGTCGGGAACGGAATCGACAACTCCCGCCCTACGGCGATCGCGGCAAGCGCGTTCTCGACGTTGTGCTTTCCCGGCAGGCTCAGCCGGACGGATCCCAGGGACCAGGTCTCTCCTTCCCACACTTCGAAGGTGGTCCCCGATGCCTCGAGACGGATCTGCTGCGCGCGCAGCGCGGCTTCCGGCGAGACGCCGTAAGTCACCATACGCCTCTTGATCGCGGGAAGGACGCGGCGCACCCCCTCGTCGTCGATGCACGCGATGACCGCTCCATAGAAAGGAACCCGGTTGGCGAAGATCGTGAAGGAGTCGAGGATGTCGTCGAGATCTTTGTAGCAGTCCAGATGATCGGCTTCGATGTTCGTGATGACCGCGACGACCGGCGTGAGCTTCAGAAAGGAGCGGTCGAACTCGTCCGCCTCGGCCACCAGAAAATCCCCTTTGCCCAGCCGGGCGTTGGTCCCGAGGATTCGAACGCGTCCGCCCACGACGATGGTCGGATCGAGCCCCGCTTCCGTCAGGACCATCCCTGCCAGCGAGGTGGTCGTCGTCTTGCCGTGCGTGCCGGCGATCGCGATCCCCTGCTTCAACCGCATGATCTCCGCGAGCATCTCTGCCCGGCGAATGACCGGCACGCCGCGCTGCCGGGCCGCTTCGACCTCGGGGCTCGAGTCGGGAACGGCGGCAGAGGTCACCAGCAGGTCGGTCTCCAGGACGTGCCTGGGGTCGTGCCCGTACGCGATCTTGGCTCCGAGCTTCGTCAACCGGTCGGTGTTTTCGCTGCGCTCCCGGTCGCAGCCCGAGATCTCCAGCGGCGTGGACAGGAGCAGAATTTCCGCGAGCCCGCTCATGCCAACACCTCCGGCGCCGACAAAGTGGATCCGGCGGAGTCGGAGGAATCTCAAGCGGTCCCCTCTCGCTCGGCCTCGAAGAGGAGGTCCGCCAGCCGGACGGCAGCGTCGGGTACCGCCAGGCGGCGAGCGCGCCGGCCCATCTCGGCCAGGATCGAGCGATCCACGAGCAGATGCCGGACGGCCGCCGCGAGCGAACCGGGAGACAGATCCTTCTCCTCGATCACAACGGCGGCGCCCGCCTCCTCGAAGACGCGGGCATTGGCGAGCTGGTGGCCGTGAGCCGCGGATTCAAACGGCACCAGGATCGAAGGCCGGCCGGCCGCGGCAAGCTCCGCGAGCGTCATCGCACCGGCGCGCGCTACCGCCAGATCGGACCAGGCGAGATCCTCGTAGAGCCGCGGAAGAAACCGCTCGAGCCGCCAGCCGGAGGGCACGGTTCCGTAGGCTTCGCGCGTCGTTTCCAGGTGCCGATCGCCAACCTGATGCACCACCTCCAGCCCTTCTCCCGCAAGGAGCGGAGCGGCCCGAGCCACCGTTCGGTTCAAGATGGCCGCTCCCTGACTCCCCCCGAAAACCAGAAGCCGCCCGTGGCCGGATGACCGTTCGAGCTCCAGAGGCTCGATGGCGTAAAACTCACTCCGGACAGGGGTTCCGGTCACGACGGCGGGCCGGCCGAGGCGCTCCGCGGCGCGGGGGACACCCACCGCCACGCGCGTCGCGAAGCGGCTCGCGATCCGGCTGGAGATTCCGGGCAACGAGTCGGAGTCGTGAACGAGCGTTGGGACGCCAAGCGACCGAGCGGCGGCCAGAACCGGCACGATGACGTACCCTCCCATCCCGGCGACGGCGCGCGCCCGATGCCGTACGAGCAGCCGCCGAGCCTGGAAGAAGCCGATGGGGAGAAGCCCCAGGGCGCCGACGCGATTCCATCCGCTCTTGCCCACGAAACCGGAGGCGGCCACACGCTCGAGCGCAAATCCGGCCTCCGGCACGAGCCGCTCTTCCAGACCTCCGGCCGTCCCCACAAAGAGGATGTGGGCGTCGGGCCGCCGAGCCCGGATCTCCCGCGCCAGGGCGATGCCGGGATAGATGTGGCCGCCCGTTTTGCCTGCGGCTATCACGTACGTTCCTTCGGTTTCATCGTCTCTTGAAGGCACAAGCTCTCAGCTTTCAGCTCACAACTTTCAGCCTGAAATCCTGCGTAAGGCCTTGTCCTGGCTGAAAGCTGATAGCCGACAGCTGATAGCTCATCTCTCTTCGACCTCATGCTGCGAAATATTCAAGATGATCCCCCCCGCGATCCACGATGCGACTAACGACGACCCTCCATAGGACACGAATGGAAGAGGAATGCCCTTTGTGGGGATCAGACAGAGCACGACGCTCAAGTTGATCGCGGCCTGAACCACGAGAAGGGCCGTTGCGCCCGCGGCCAGGACAGCCGCGAAGGGTTCCGGGGCGCGGCGAGCCGCCCGTAAACCGCGCCAGGCGACTATGGCGAACGCGAGGACCACTCCGACGGATCCGATGAATCCCAACTCTTCGCCGACGATGGCGAAAATGAAGTCCGTGTGAGGGTACGGAAGAAAGAAGAGCTTCTGCCTTCCGCTGCCCAGGCCGTTGCCGAGCAGCCCCCCCGTTCCCACGGCGATCAGCGATTGAATGGCCTGGAATCCGGCCCCGAGCGGATCGGCGTCCGGCTTCCAGAACGCAAAGAGGCGGGCCCGGCGATAACCTGCCGAGAGGGCGAATCCTGCGATCAGCGGAAGCAGGCAGGCGGCTCCGATCCAGAAGAATCGCGTCCGGACTCCCGCGACCCAGAGAAGGGCCGCGCAGAGGAGAACGTAGCAGGTGGCGGTCCCCAGATCGGGCTCGAGCAGAACGACACCAGCCGCGAGACCGGTCAGGATGACGACGGGGAGGAGGGCCCGCTCCGGATCTCCTTTGGTCGAGCTCTTGCGCGTAATCTGGTAAGAGAGCAGCAGCACCAGCCCGATCTTCAGGAGCTCGGAAGGTTGAAACATGAATGAGCCGACCGGGATCCAACGCCGTGCGGCGTTGATCGGCGGAAAAAAGAGGACGGCCACACAGGCCAGGAAGGCCGCGGCAAAGACGCCATAGACGACGACGGGCCGCGCGAAAACGCGGTAGTCCGTGCGGTAGATGATGAAGGCCGCTGTTCCACCAACCGCCAGCGCCGCGATCTGCTTGAGCAGGTAGCGGTAGGGGCTGCCTGCCGTCGCCGCCGCCGACACGGCCGAGGCGCTGTAGATCATCACGCAGCCGAAGAGCGACAGCGCGACGAGCGCCGCAAAGAGGACCTTGTCGGAGGAGAGCTTACGAGCCATAGGTCCTCGGGAAGCGAGAGGCGGGAGGCGGGAGGCGGACCAAGGCCGATCCGCGTCGCCTCATCCGTCTCGTCATTTTTCCTCGCCTCCCGCCTTCCGCCTTCCGCCTTCCGCGGCTTGCCGGGCCAGCTGCGCGAAATGCTGTCCGCGCTCCTCGAAGTTTCGATACTGATCGAAGGAGGCGCAGGCTGGTGAGAGAAGGACCGTGTCTCCGGGTCTCGCCAGCTCGGCAGCCCGCGCGACCGCGCGCTTCATGTCGCCGGCGCGCTCGATCTCGACCTCGGCGCCGAGAGCCGACTCGATGGCGGGCGCGGCCTCGCCGATCGTGAAGACCCGCCGGGCGACGCGCGCAAGGAGAGGAGCCAGCGCGGCAAAGTCTCCGTGCTTGTCTCGGCCGCCGAGGATCAGCAGAACGCTTGCATCCGGATAGCTCTCGAGCGACTTGCGGGTCGCGTCGACGTTGGTGCCCTTGGAATCGTCCACCCACTGGACTCCTCCCTGGCTCGCGACAACCTGGGTGCGGTGCGGAAGGCCCGGGAAGGTCGCGAGCGCCCGCTCGACGGCCTCGCCGGGCGTGTCGAGCAGGTCGGCGGCCGCTACCGCCGCGAGCGCGTTCTCCACGTTGTGCGCGCCGGAAAGGGCCAGGCGGCGTTGCTCGATCACTCCACGATCGCTTCCGAGGATCGCGGAGCGGAGCCAGCCGTCCCGCGACCACGTTCCGGACCGCTCGAGGCCGGCGCGAGAAAAGGGGACGCGGCGGGAGCGCGGCGCAAAAGAGGCGGAGACCGGGTCGTCGGCGTTGACGACGGCGGCGTCTTCCTCGGACTGGTTTTCGAAGACTCTCTCCTTCGCCCGCGCGTAATCCTCGAAGGTCGCATAGCGATCGAGATGGTCCGGCGTGACGTTCGTCAGAACCGCGACGTGAGGCCGGAAGCGTTCGATCGTCTCGAGCTGGAAGGAGGAGACCTCGCAGACGAAGTCGCGAGGCGAGGAATCCTTGAGGAAAGAGGACAGCGGCACGCCGATGTTGCCAGCGAGCGCCACCGGCCGCCCCGCGTGGCGCAGCATCTCGGCGATCCAGGCCGTCGTCGTCGACTTTCCGTTGGTGCCGGTCACGGCGATCCAGCGGTTTTTCCCGGGCGACTGCGCCTCGGCGATCCGCCAGGCCAGCTCGATCTCTCCGAGGACCTCGATCCCGCGGGCTCGCGCCTCCCCGACCGTCGGGGCGGTCGTGGGGACTCCGGGCGAGAGGGCGAGACACGCGGCGCCTTCCAGAAAACCCGCCGGCGGTCCGTCGAAGAAGAGACGGGCGCCCCGCCGCCTCCAGGCTGTCTCCTCCGGAAACGCGGAGGCCGGCTTCATATCCCCGACGCGGACTTCGACGCCGCGAGCGAGCAAGGCGTCGGCCAGCGCCTGTCCGCTGCGAGCAAACCCCAGGATCGCCACGCTCCTGGGAAGGCCTCCTTCCCCCGCCGTTCGCCCTTCGCCCTTCGCCGTTCGCCCGGTGTTCATCGCAGCTTCAGGGTCGAGAGACCCAGCACGGCAAAGAGGATCGCGATGATCCAGAACCGGATGATGACGCGCGATTCCGCCCAGCCGGCGAGCTCGAAGTGATGGTGCAGGGGAGCCATCCGGAAAACCCGGCGTCCGGTCGTCTGAAAGGAGATCACCTGGACGATGACCGAGCATGCTTCCATCACGAAGAGGCCTCCGACGATCGCCAGAAGCATTTCGTGCTTCGTCATGGCCGCGATCGCCGCGATCCCGCCGCCGAGCGGCAGCGACCCGACGTCACCCATGAAGATGTCCGCGGGGTGACAATTGAACCAGAGAAAGCCGAGCGAGGCTCCCACGAGGGCTCCGCAAAAGACGGCGAGCTCTCCTGCGCCCGCGACGAATGGAATCTGGAGATAGCGCGCGGTGACCGCGTTGCCCGTCACGTAGCTGAGAATCGCGTAGGTCCCGGCGGCGATTCCCACCCCCCCGATCGCGAGGCCATCCAATCCGTCCGTCAGGTTGACCGCGTTGGAGGAGCCCACGACGACCAAAGCCACGAAGGGAATGTAGAGAACCCCCAGATCGAGGAAGGCCCGCTTCAGGAAGGGAAAGGTCACGACGGTCGAGATCGCTCCGCGCCCGGCCCACTGCCCGATCGCCCAGGCGATCAGGAACGCCACGATGAACTGCGGGACGAGCTTGCCCTTGCCGGTCAGCCCGAGACTCCTCCGGCGCATGAACTTGACGAAGTCATCGACGAAGCCCACCACGCCGAGAGCAAGCAGCGTCGCCAGGCCGATCCAGACGAAGCGGTTGGACAAGTCCATCCAGAGAAGGGTCGCGACGAAGACGGCCAGCAGGATCAGGAGACCGCCCATTGTCGGGGTCCCGGCCTTGGAGAGGTGCGACTTGGGCCCTTCCTGTCGGATGGACTGCCCGATCTGGCGGCGCTTGAGCAGCCGGATCATCGGAGGGCCGAGAACCAACGCCAGCAGCAGCGCGGTCACCGCCGCCATGGCCGTGCGAAAAGTGATGTAGCGGAAGACGTTGAAAAGGGGGAAACGGCGGGCCAGCGGGAAGAGAAGGTAGTAGAGCATGGGACTAGGCTGCCCGGTCCGTGAGGCGTAGAGCTCGAGGCGTGTGGCGAACACGTGCTGACCTATGGCGAATTTGTGGCGGCCCAGAAGAATGAGTGGGAGAGGGGGTGAGGGGGCGAGGGGGAGACGTGCTTTCTCCCCCTCCCCCCCTCTCCCACTCCCCCTCTCCGCTCCTCACGTCTTTTCCCCCTCTCCCCCTCCGCTC
>JBKPDV010000264.1:0-12568 GCA_046728075.1 Acidobacteriota bacterium
GCTTCCACCCACGCTGCTACTATCGCCCGGACGACAACTCGCCGACCGAGACCTGGCCCGCGATGATCGCGCGCGTCACCGATCTCGAGGGACGGATCACCGGCGCGCATCGCACCTGGCTCGACCCCGATGGGTTCGACCCCATCCGTCTCGGCAAGGCGCCGATCGACACGCCGCGACGAGCGATGGGCGACCTCCTCGGCAATGCGGTGCGCTTCGGGGTGGCGAACGATGTGCTTGCGGCCGGCGAAGGCATCGAGACCATGCTCTCGCTGCGTTGCGTGCTGCCGAGCTTGCCGATGGCCGCCGCGCTGTCTGCCAACCACCTCGCCGCCATGCTGCTCCCGCTGACACTGCGCCGGCTCTACATCGCCCGCGACGCCGATGCGGCCGGCGACGCGGCGGTGACGGCTCTGACCGAGCGGGCCGATGCCGCCGGCATCGAAGCGATCGCATGGTCGCCCAGGCTCGGCGACTTCAACGAGGATCTGCGCACCTTCGGCATCGACGACCTTCGGGCTGCCCTGCGCACCCAGCTCGCGCCGCAGGACGTCGTCCGCTTCCTGCTCTGGGCGACGGCCGAGACGGGGTGAACGTCGGCCCGTCGATGTCGTCGTGGTCTGTCGGGCGTGGCCCACGATGCCGGACAGGGTCGCGCCCTGGCCTTCTAGAGGGCGATCGGACGGCAGGCGGCCCGGCCCGGCAATGGCTGCGCCCGGCTATTTTCCGCCGGCCCTTCGGGCCTTTGCAGCGCGAACCAAAATAGCCGGGCTTCGCCATCCTCCGCTGGCGCTGCGGCCCTCCGCTTCGCTCCGGGTGCAGGTCCGTTCCGCCCGCCGTCTGGTGATCGCCACGAAGGCCGCGATGGGCGCGGCCGATCCGCCAAAGGACCTCACCATGACGACCGACCACGACGACACCGAATTCGAGCCGCCGCATAGCTCATCCCCGACCGATCACGTCCTGAGCGAGCTTCAGCTCTATGGCTTCCGTCCCTTCCACGACGAGCCGGACCCGAGACCGCTTCCCGAAGGCGACAGCGTCACGGGAGCCGTCGCCGACATCTTCGACGCCCTGGTCTCGACTTTGAGCGACACCCGCCTCGAACCCGACCTCGAGGACTTGCTCTGGTCGACGGTCAACCTGTTCCACCGCGCCGTCGACCGCATCGGACGCGAGCTCGATGACAACGAGCAGGCGCAGCAGAAGAGTCAGCGCGAGCAAAACGGTTCGGAAGTGCGATCGGTCGAACTTGAACGGCTCACGGCGGAGGGCATCACGCTGATCGAACGCCGCAACAGCATGGAGCTCTTTCGCGATCAGGCCGCGGAACGCTTCGAAGTTCACACCGGATCGGCATGGCGCCCGCGCTCCGGATCGCTGGTCAATCACCGCACGCTGACGTCGGCGATAATCGACAGCCGCGATTTCCTGGCCGCCAAGCGTCGCGCCGAGACCGAGGTGTTGCTGCCGGCAGGACCGAAGATCGCGCTCACCGGCGGGCTCGACTTCAACGACCATCGCCTGATCTGGGATCGGCTCGACAAGGTCCACGCCAAGCATCCCGACATGGTGCTGCTGCATGGGGGCTCGCCGAAGGGCGCCGAGCTGATCGCCGCCAAATGGGCGACCAATCGCAAGGTGCCGCAGGTCTCGTTCAAGCCCGACTGGACGAAGCACGCCAAGGCCGCGCCGTTCAAGCGCAACGACGCAATGCTGGAGGTGCTGCCGATCGGCGTCATGGTGTTCCCCGGCACCGGCATCCAGGGCAATCTCGCCGACAAGGCGAAGAAGCTCGGCATCCCGGTGTGGAAATTCGGCGAGGGCGGCGCGTGACAGGCTGTGTGAAAAATCCCGGAGCGTCACCTGTGGGCGAGGGATCGCGGCCGCGAGTGACCGGTCCCCCTCGCTGACGGTCGCTCGCTCACATTGAACGCTCAGGCGTTCCGCGACACTCTATACGGGTAGGAGAGACCCATGTTACGATTCTCTCCACACCCATCAGGCGACGGACGGCCGTCGTCAGGCCTTTTGAACCGCAGTCGCTGCCTTGCGGATCACGTCGATGACGACGTCAGGCTGGGAGAGCATCGGCACGTGGCTGCTCGCCACCTCAGTCACGGTTGCGCCCATGCGCTTCGACACCCAGCGCTGCAAGTCGGGATGCACAGTGTGGTCCCGGGTCGCCAGCACATACCAGCTCGGCTTGGTCTTCCAGGCGACCTGGTCGGCCGTGAGCTTCTGCTGCTGGAGTAGGTCGGCGACGGGCGCAATATGGGTGGCCCACACCAGCTTCTGGTCTTTCGCGGACAGATCGCCGCAGAAGAATTCGGTGCCGTTCGGCAGCATCCAGGCACGGTTGTCCGCGATCTCGACATAGCCGAAGATGTCCGAGGGATATTTGTCGAGCTGGTCCTGCACGGTCTCGCCGGCGTCAGGGGCGACGGCAGCGATATAAACGAGGCCGACGACGCGATCGTCGGTACCCGCGCCGGTGATAGTGGCGCCGCCGTAAGAGTGGCCGACGAGGATGACGGGGTTGCCAACACGGTTGAGCGTGCGCTTCACGGTCGCGAGGTCTTCTTCGTAGCTGTCGAGCCCGTACTGAACGGCGATCACCTCATGGCCGTCAGCCTGTAGCGCGGGGATCACCTTGCTGAAGCACGAACCGTCAGCCCAAAGTCCGTGACAGAACGCGATGGTGGGCTTTTTCATAGACACTTTACTTCTCCTTCTTTGATCCGACTGATTTGATTGCTGAAAATTCCGTCGAACCTCGTCAGCGCGGCCCGCCGAAATCGCTATGCCTGCACCGCCCCATCGACTAAGGCGCGACGAAAGTGTCGGCGACGGCGAGGAGAGCGCGCAAGAGAAGCTAAATCTGGCTTCTCTCCGTGACAAAGACCTTCTATGCTCGACCTATGCCTGAAAGGTATAGGACGCTGGCGATGGAACTCCGGCATTTGCGTTATTTCGTTGCCGTTGCGGAGGAAGGCAGCTTGCTGACCGCTGCCCAGCGGCGGCTCAATACCTCGCAGCCTTCACTGAGCCGCCAGATTCGCGATCTGGAATCCGAAGTCGGCGTGAAGCTGCTGGAGCGGCAGCCGCGCGGCGTGGCCCTGACCGCCGCCGGGCGGGTCTTTCTCGATCACGCGCGGCTGGCGCTCTTGCAAGTCGAGGCCGCGACCGACGGCGCCCGGCGCGTCGAACAGCCGGAAAAGCCCGCGTTCTCGATGGGCTTCCTGGCCGGGCAGGAAGTCGTGTGGCTACCCCATGCCCTGCGCATAATCCGCGAGGAGGCGCCAGAGGTCGAAATCACGCTTTGCAGCCAGGCCTCGCCGGACCTCGCGGTGGCGCTGATGCGAGGGAAGTTGGACGTGGCCTTTCTTCGGCACGAGGCGCAGACGGTTGGTTTGTCCTTCAAATTGTTGGCGAAGGAGCCTCTGATCGCCGTGCTGCCGGCGGACCATCGCCTGACGTCGCGCAAAAAAATCCGACCGCAGGATCTCGCTCGCGAAATTTACGTCAGTTCGGCGAAAATCGCTCCGGTGTTGCACGCCGTAATACAGGATTACGCGTCGAAGGTCGGGATCACGCTCAGGGCCGAATACGAAGGCGACACCCTACATTCAGCGATGTCACTTGTCGTGTCCACCGGCGGGGTTACGCTTATTCCACTTTATGCGCAAAATATGCTCACGCCGAATGTCGTCGCCCGAGCCCTGGACGGCGCCCCTCCGACAATCGACCTCACCTTGGGATACAACGAGGCAAATTGCTCGCCCTTGCTCCGCCGACTATTATCTCGTTCAGACGAATTGGTCGAAAGCGTCCAAAATCAGAGCATCATCCGCTACGCTGAAGCTCTATCATAGAGTTCTTGATGCAGCGATCGGCACCAAGAATAGCTTTCCATCAGTGCCGCGAAGCCGAGCTGAACGAGGTCGCTTCTCAAGCAACGAAGGCGCCCGCTAAGACAAGGCGCCGATGTTTTCACACAGCCAAGTGAGCGCCGCCGTTACCCCATGATGTTGCGCCCGTCAGCGAGGGCCGATGGACCAGCACGACCGGCCCCGGCTCCCAACTCGCGCTCGATCCGCGACACCGGAAAGTCACTCTCTTCCGCACGCTTGGGCGCGCATCCGCGGCGGAGCCCGTCGGATGCCCACGGTCGCTGCAGGAGCCGGCAGGACGGTTTTACCCCTCCCATGACCGCCCACGTTTGGCTATACTCCGCGATGCGCCGTGGTGGTGGTGGAAGGCGCGACCGTCACATCTTTTGTCACGGAGGCTTCCACCATGCTTGTCATCGGACTCATCCTTAGCATGTTCGGGATCGGCCTGTTCTGCTGGCTGATCTTCACCCTCGCTGTCTACGCTTTGCCGTTCTTCGTCGGACTGACGGCCGGCATGGCGGCGTTTCACAGCGGCGCGGGCGTCATCGGCGCCTTGCTCGTCGGCATCGTCGCCGGCGCGCTCACACTCGGCATTGGGCAGGTCGCCTTCGCCGTCGTTCGTCCCGTGGCCCTTCGTGCCGTGATCGCGGCAGCATTCGCGGTCCCGGCGGCATTCGCCGGCTATCACGCGGTCCTCGGCCTGTCACAGATCGGAGTGCCGTCGCTCGTCTGGCGCGAGGTCTTTGCCTGGATCGGCGCGATCGTCATCGGTGGCACGGCTTGGGCACGCATGACCGTCTTCGCGGAGCCCCTCCCGTTGCGATCCCGCGGGGCACCCCGGAACGATCCTCAGCCGGTTCTGACTGGCGCGACGCATCAGGGATAGGCCACGCCCTCCTCGTTTGATCGTTTCGTGCGGGCGATCGGCGATAGCGGGACCGTGCGTTTGAATCGGTAGCCGAGCTCTCTTCGGACAACGCGCATCGCCGGTGCCATCTCCCGCATCTGCCGGCCCATAGATTCGCGGTGCGCGAGGTCGTCACGCGGTGATACCGCGGCAAGCAGACCCGCCTTTTCCTACGCTACGGTTTCTTTCTCCACGCTCGAGCTGTCCGACATCTTGTGCGGGACAACCGACATCCGCCACGTCTTCTCCCGAGGATGCTGTTCAGCGCACGCGAGCACCTGGCCTCTTGATGGCCTGATCTGGCCGAAGACCGGCTGCGCCTCGATCGCCTGAGCCGCAACGCCGTCGGGTCGACTTTCTTCCCCTGGGCTAAAGCCCATTCCTCGCGAGGCAAGAAAGTCTTCCCGCCGTCATCCTCCGCTGCGCTCCGGCCCGCGAGCGGGTGCGTCGTCGATCGTCCTCGGCCTGTCGATCGCCATCGAGGCCGCGGTGGTCGCGGGCTCGAAAACAGCAAGGAGAAGTGACATGGCTAATATCGGTTCCTTCAAGAAGGTCGGCAGCAGCGAGTTCCAGGGCGAGATCGTCACCCTGAGCGTCCAGACCAAAGGCGTCCGCATCGTCCCCGAGACCAACCGCTCCAACGACAACGCCCCGAGCCACCGCGTCTATGTGGGCCGGGCCGAGATCGGAGCCGCCTGGTCGAAGCGCTCCGAAGAGGGCCGCGACTACCTCTCGCTCAAGCTCGACGATCCCTCCTTCAACGCGCCGATCTACGCGAACCTGTTCAACGACGAGGACGGCGAAGGCTACACCCTGATCTGGTCGCGCCCCCGCAAGAACAACGACTGAGGCCACTCCGCCAACGCCCCGTCCGGCTCCGCCGGGCGGGGCTTTCGCGTCGCCGACCAAGATGACAGCCATGCTGAGCGGAATACGAATCCTCGTCGCCGAGGACAATGATTGGATCGCAGAAGCACTCGTCCAGACGATTACCGACTATCGCGGGATCGCCCTTGGCTCGGCGCAGACGAACATCGCAGCTCTTGCACTGATCGACGACCATCCGGACGGCGCGATCCTCGACGGCAATCTCCTCGACGGCCCGATCACGCCGGTTGCCCGCGCCCTGTGCGATAGATTCGTTCCACTGGTGGTGTTTACGGGCCTGGGCCTTCCCTCCGAGCTGCAACGATCGCACCCGGACATCCCGGTCATCCTCAAGCCATCACCCTATGAGGCTGTCATTCGCGCCATCGCCGAGCGCATCCAGGGGTGCCCTCTTCCGACAACCCGCGTCGAAAACATGCCCGGACAGGGTCTAATACCTCCGCAGTGCCTCGGGATCGGGCGCTTTCGGACGACCGAATCAGTCGGATCAAAGATCCTGCCAGAGCGACCCTGCCGGACACCCAAATAAGGGGCCAGAGCCGTTGAAGCACGCTAAAGCGACTATTATAGTCTTTTTCTGGTGCGCGCGGATCGACTGTCGGAGGTGATCATGGATGATCACCGGCCGAAAAGTTCGGGCGGCGCGAGCCTTGCTGAACTGGAAGCAGGAAATGCTCGCGGAGAAAGCCCTGGTGGCACTGACCGCCCTCAAACGCCTGGAGTCCGAACGCGGTCTCCCGGTGCATGAGGGCACGCGCGACCAGGTCCGCCGAGCGCTGGAAGCCGTCGGCATCCTGTTCGTCGAGTCCGACCGCGGTCGCGGCGTTATACTCCTGAACGAAGCACCCGCCAGTTCGGTGCGGAGAGCGTCACGCGCGCGGGCTTGAATGCGGCTACGCTTACAGGACATGAACACCGACCGACTTCGATGGATTCGCCACTGATGCAAACTCCACCGCTCGATCCACCCGTTGCAGACACGGCGCCGACGGACCGCGCCCTGACCGGTTATGACGAGCAGCACCTCGTAACCTACCTTCGCCTGTTGGACGCCGAGAAGGACGGCGCGCACTGGCAAGAAGTGGCGAAGCTGGTGCTTCATATCGATCCCGTCAGCGAGCCCGTCCGCGCCCGGCGTGCGTGGGAAACACACTTGGCGCGGGCGCGTTGGATGACGGAGAACGGCTACCGCCACCTCCTGCGCGGCGGCGCCCCGCACTGACCGTCCTTCCTTGCCGGACCGGCAACGGCCGTTGCGGGGCGTGTCACTGGCGATTCTGGTCCCCATAAGCGAATCATCCATCCAGACGCCGACGAGCGTGCTGGATGGAGGAGTGACGGTTTATGCCTCGTGCCGAGTGGCGTTCGCCGGCAGCCTATGAGAACCTGCGTTCGCTCGATGCCCCCGGCTTCGCCTGGGAATTTCTCACCCGCAACCCCGCCTTCGAGCGCGACTGCAAGAGGCTCGAACACGCCGACGACCAGGACCCCCACAGCGCCGGCGAACAGGAGGATTTCGCGCGGCGCTGGGGGTGCGACCGAGCTTCGCGGCCACCCAGCTCTTTGGACGCCGGCGAGCCTGCCGAGCGTGATCCCGATATCCCGGCTTCCACCCGATCTCGCAGACCCGAGCCTCAAACGTGATGCCTGGTCGCTCGGCCCGGCCATCGCGGAGCAAGGCGCCGAGCGGCTGCGGCGAGACAGCCTGTTCCGCCTTCACATCCTCGAAGCGCCAGGAGAGGAGACGCCCTGCGTCGTCCTGCCGCTCGATCGTCTGTTCGAGATCCGCGTGGCGGCGGCGCTACGGCTGTGGCGCGGCTTGACGGGCCGCTCGCCGGGGCAGGACCCGGCGGCGCTGCCCGCCAGCCGGCGCGAACGACTCGTCCTGGCGCTGCGCGCGCTCGACGGCCGGCTCGACAAGGCAAGTTACCGCGACATCGCCGAGGCGCTCTTCGGCAGCAGCCGAATGCCAGACCGTGGCTGGAAGACCCATGACATTCGCGATCGGACCGTGCGCCTGGCACGCTTGGGCTTCTCGCTGATGCAGGGCGGCTACCGACGCTTGCTGCTTTATCCATTCCGCGGCCGAACCTAGCCGCTGTCGGCGGGGGTGGCGATTTCGCTACCCCCCGAGATCGCCATCCCCCTGGGCGCACGCCGTCCGCCACGGTGATCCGAGACAAGCCGCCATCACTCGGCGGCCCTCGACAAGATCACGGAGGTATCCCTTGTCCACCACTCTCGCCGGCCTGCCGCCGCGCTACTTGCGTACACCCGAGGCCGCGCGTTTCGTCGGCCTTTCCATCCGCACACTCGAAAAGCACCGCATCTACGGCACGGGCCCCCTCTATTCGAAGCTCGGCGGCCGCGTCGTCTATGCGGTCGAAGATCTGCAGAGCTGGGTCCAATCCGCCGCCAAAGCGTCGACGTCAGACCCCGGCAAGGTCGTCGTGCTGCCTGCGCGGCGCCACACGCCGGCCGAACTCGCGCAAGCACGCCATCCGCGCCGCTGACAGTGCTCATGTCGCGGCGGCACCTCACCCGATCAGAGCGCGAGCAGCTCGAATTGTTTCGGGCCCTGCCAGGCGATCTCGCGCCGCGCGACGCGCAAGACCTCATGGCCTATCCCTTCTTCAGCCTCGCCAAGACGCATCGCACGACGCCGATCGACTACCGGATGAACGACATCGCCATCCGCGTCGAAGCCGTGCCCGAGCACGGCATGGCGACCATCTGGGACGCCGACGTCTTGATCTGGGCCGCCAGCCAGATCGTCGAGGCACGCGACGCCGGCCTGCGGACGTCGCGCCTGATGGCCGCCACCCCTTACGAGATTCTGACGTTCATCGGCCGCGGCGTCAGCGCCCGCGACTATCACCGCCTGAAGGCGGCGCTCGACCGGCTGCAATCCACCACGGTCGCCACATCGCTGCGCCAGACGAGCGAGCGGCGCATGCACCGCTTTTCCTGGATCAACGAATGGACCGAACGCGCCGATGCGCACGGCCGCGCCGACGGCATCGATCTCATCGTGCCGGACTGGTTCTACCGCGCCGTGCTCGACGACGCGCTCGTGCTCACCATCGACCGCGAATATTTCAAGCTGACCGGCGGCCTTGAGCGCTGGCTTTATCGCATCGCACGCAAGCATGCCGGCAGGCAGCGCGCAGGTTGGCGGTTCGACTTCCGTCACCTCCACGGCAAGTCGGCGAGCCTTTCGCCGTTCAAACGCTTCGCATTCGAGCTGCGCGACCTCGCGCGCCGGCAACCGCTGCCCGGATACCGTCTTGGCGTCGAACGCGACCGCACAGGCCGCGAGCTACTCGTCTTCGCCCGCAGCCACTTGTCCACAGCGGGCTGTGGACAAGTTGTTGACGCCGTCGTGCCTTCAGGAACCTCGAAGCGCGTGCCATCAGGAACCGAAGCCGCGTGCCATCAGGAACCCGCATCGACATTTTCGGCTGACAATTCCGTCGCTTGCGAGCCGCCTAACTTAGACTCTAACCAAGAAGAATCTAACGAGTCTGTTGTTGGCGACGGCGCGACCCAGTGCAAAACCGGGAGCGGCGCTCGATGATCGTCGCGCTGCTCAATCAGAAAGGCGGCGTCGGCAAGACGACGCTCGCCCTGCATCTCGCCGGCCAATGGGCCCGGCAAGGAAAGCGGATCACGCTGATCGACGCCGACCCGCAAGGCTCGGCGCTCGACTGGTCCGAGCAGCGCGCACGCCGGCGCCATGACCGCCTGTTCGGCGTCATCGGCCTCGCGCGCGACACGCTGCATCGCGAAGCCCCCGAGCTCGGCCGTTATGCCGATCACGTCATCATTGACGGGCCGCCGCGCGTCGCCGCATTGCTGCGTTCAGCGCTGCTCGCCGCTGACCTCGCGCTGATCCCCGTGCAACCGTCGCCCTTTGACGGCTGGGCATCGGCCGAAATGCTCGCGCTGATCGCCGAAGCGCGCGTCTTTCGCCCCGCACTCGTAGCCCGCTTCGTTCTCAACCGCTGTCCCGCGCGCACGGTCATTGCCCGCGAGACTGCGCATAGCCTCACCGAACACGATCCGCCGGCGCTCGCAGCGCGGATCGGCCAGCGCGTTGTCTTCGCCGACGCGGCACGCGCCGGCCAGCTCGTTTTCGAGCACGACGATTGCAGTTCAGCCGCGTGCGAGATCGCGGCGCTGGCGGCCGAAGTCGAAAGGCTCGCGCCATGACCGCGCGCGGTCCCAACAGCGGTTTCGCCGCGCGTCCTCGCAACGCGGAGAGTTGGATTAAATCGCCCGATCCCGCCGTGTCCGGCTCGGTGGCCGCGGACCTCTACACGGCTCGGCTCACCGTCGACATCACGCCCGGCTTGCGCGGCCGGATCAAGATCGCCGCCTTCCAGCGCGGCGTCACGGTCGCCGACATGCTGCGCGATCTGTTGGCCCGCGAATTTCCCGACGCCGATGGAGAGCGCTCATGAAAGCCGATCCCAACGCCGGTCGGGCGCCACGGCCCGACGCCGGACCGTTGCTGACGCAGGTCGAGCTGACCTGGCTTGAAGGACGCATCGAGCACTGGATCCGCTTCGGCCGCGACGCTGGCGAAACGATCCTGGATCGTCGGCGCCGCGTGCTCAGCTTCGCGCCGGTCAGCGTCTTCGCGTTCGTGCGCTGGGCTTCCAACGATTTCGGCACGATCGTCTCGCGTATCGACATCGTGCGCGCGATCGACCGCCGCGAGTCCTATCAGACGCTGCCCTTCGTTCGCCCCGGCGGCGAGATTCTGCTGCGGATCAGCGGGTGGCCGAAAGTCGAGCGCGTGCTGCAGGCGATCGATGCCGTAGAGGCACTCGGCATCGATCCAGCGGACACCGCGCCCGATCACTGGCGCCATCTCCACAACCGCCTCATCGCCGGTGAGCCGCCGCGGCCCTACAGCCGGGACCAACATCGTGCCTGGCTGCTGCGCCGGAGGCTGGCGCCATGACGCGCTTCGGCTTCGTCATGACTACCTACACCGCGACGCTCTTCGTCGCGCTGACGAGCGTGTTCCATCCCGCGCCGAAGCTGCTCTGGAACGCCAGCGCGAGCGTGCCGATCGGGCTCTACGCGGTGCGCCGCGCCCTTCCGCTTTATGTCGGCGAACTCGTCGTCGTCTCGCCGCCCGAGCCGCTCGCGCAGTTCTTCGCGGCGCGTCGTTACCTACCGCTCGGCGTGCCGCTGGTGAAGCATGTCCTTGCGCTTCCCGGCCAAACCGTCTGCCGCACCGGACGCGCAATCTCCGTCGACGGCATCACCGTGGGCGAGGCGCTCGAACACGACCGCTTTGGCCGTGTTCTGCCCGACTGGCAGGGCTGCCGCGTGCTCGCGTCTGGCGAAGTCTTTCTCATGAACACTGTCCCGCCGGACTCCCTCGACGGTCGGTATTTCGGACCACTGCCACTCACCACCATCGTCGGCCGGGCCGATCCGATCTGGACGCGCGAGGAGAACTGACCATGCCTCGACCGTCCTCACAATCGGTGCCCATTCAGTCCTCCGGGGCTTGCGTCCCTTCCTTCTTCCCGGCCAGCGCTGCGCATCCCGCTCGCCGTTCCGGCTCACATCACGCACGCCGCTTTCGCCGCCATCTCAATGTCGTGGTCATGGTGGTGCTGTTCGCCGCGTGCGGCATCGCCAACGCGCAGCCTGTCGCCGCCGCGCAATCAACCGTGACGTCGAAGAGTGATCGGATTGAGCGTTTCGTCGCGGAAGCCGCGCTGCGTTTCGGCATTCCGACATCCTGGATCACCGCTGTCATGCAGGTGGAAAGTCGCGGCGTCGTGCGCGCCGTCTCACCGAAAGGTGCGATGGGCCTGATGCAGATCATGCCCGACACCTGGTCCGCCTTGCGGTCGCGCTACGGCCTTGGCCCCAATCCCTTTGATCCGCACGACAACATTGTCGCGGGCGCAGCGTATCTTCGCGAGCTGCACGATCGCTACGGCACGGCCGGCTTCCTCGCGGCCTACAATGCCGGCCCTGGACGCTACGATGATCATCTTACGAGCGGCCGTCCACTGCCGGTGGAGACGCAAGCCTACGTCGCCGCGGTCGCACCGTTGCTGCGCGAAGACGGATCGGCGCCGGGCAACCTCATCACCGCGATCATCCGGACCTGGACCAGTTCGCCGTTGTTTCCGGTGCGCGCGAACGACGCCTCGAGCACAGGCGCAACGTCCTCCGGCGACCTTGGGAAACCTCGATCCGTGGTAAGGCCGGCGACGGATTGGACCGGCCTTGCGCCACAATCCGAAGGGCTGTTTGCGCCTCTGTCGCTGCGTGAGCCCAGGTTATGAGCTCCCTTCGGTCTCATCGGCGTTTAGGGGGCTATCGGATAGGCTTGGGTGTGGGCGCAGGACCAACCCACGGACGGCAAGGGAAAAGGCCGGCCCGCGGTCCGGCGCATGTGGTTGGGAAGATTGAGGAATTCGCCAACGCCACCGATACCCCCTGCTGGCGCTTTCACCAAATAGTCGAAGGATTTCAAGCATCCGAGCGCCGTCGCCTCGGATCGCCCCGAGGCGCGGGGCCATGACGACGCGCGACGACGACCTGCGCGTCCGGCCTGGGCGCATCCATCATGGCAACCGTGGCGCCAAGCGCCCGCAGACCTTTGTTGGCGAGGTGATGAGGGCCGCGAAGAAGGCCGGGCATGTCGGCAACAGCTTCCGATCGAGCCAGGGCCGGAGCCGCTCCCGGTTCGGCCGTGGCCGCCGGGCGGCGGTCTCGATCCGGCTGCGATCGAACGCACGGCGCGTGGTGATGAAGGCGCGCGTGGTCCGCCACCAGGGAGCGCGCTTCCGGTCGGCGCCGCTGCCGAAGCACATCACTTACCTCAAGCGCGAAGGCGTGA
>JBKPDV010000265.1:0-6548 GCA_046728075.1 Acidobacteriota bacterium
CTCTTTCTCGACGTCGGGCAGAACGATCACGTCGAACTTCTCGCGGAGCTTCCCGGACTGAATCGTCTTGTTGTCGAGCGTCTTGGGATCGAAGCCGTATTGCTCGAGGAGCCACCGCGTCCAGCCTTCATCCATCGACGCCGCCCAGGGTTTGTAGAGACCCACGCGCGGCGCGGAAAGCTTTTCTGCGGAAGAGGGAACGGCCGAGACCCCGGCGACTGCGAGGCCCGGTGAAAACTTTCCGGACGCGGAGCTCGCGGCTGCGGCGTCGAGAAACACGGTCCCCGCCGGCCACTCGCGCCCTTCGGCCTTCGCCGCCGTCCGCAGAATCGAGACGCTCCCGTTGCCTCGCAGCGCGGCATTGATCGCCTTGGCGCCCTCGGGGCTGCCGGGGAGAATCGCCGCGGCGCTCCTGGGGGCTTCGACCGCGGGCTCTCCGAAGGGGCGCAGCCCGGCGGGCAGCGTCGCTTTTTCGACCGTGACTCCCATCATCAGCGGCAGCGTCCACGCGGCGACGTCGTAGGGGCGCACGATCTCCCTGCCGGCGACGAGCTTGACTTCGGGATATCGCTGCGTCGTAAACATTTCCGACACGAACTTTCCGTACGGCTGCGCCAGGGGGATGTAGATGTCGCCGTTTCCGGCTTCCTGGACCTGAACGCCGTGGTCGGCCATCAGACGAGCCAGCCGGATCGCGGTCGCGCGGTCGCGCTGGGCGGCGGCATTCATCGGAATGCGGTAGGCCTCATTTGTCTTGGCTGCAGCGATCGCTGCTCGAGAGCGCGCCGCCATGTCGCGCAGGAAATCCTCCCGCCGCTCCGAACAGGTTTCCAGGATCGCATCCGAGGCGAGACGCTCATAGTCCATACTGTCGCGCAGCCGCCACACCCCGCCGGGCCAGGGGTTGGGAAAGTTCGTCTGGGCGCCGTACTCGACCAAACCCTTGCGTCCGCCCGAGAGCTCTCCGGGAGCAATCGTGATCGGAGTGGCCAGGCGCGCGGACGCGACCTCGGTCAACAGTCCCGAGATGTTCTTCCACCACGCCGTGTTCTTGGTTCCTCCCGGCCAGTAGGCGTCGTAGGAGAAACCGTAGATGACTCCGGTCTTGCCGGCCTGCTCCAGGCGCAGAGCCATGTTGGACCCGATCAGATTCACCTCGCGCCAGACGAGCGGATGGACCTCCGTCGAGACCGGATCGGCGTACGGGGGCACGAAGATGCGCGGGCCCGTGGATCCCATCTGGTGCTCATCGAGCCAGACCTGCGGGAACCACTCCTTGTAGACCGCGCGGCTCATCGCCTGCGATTCCTTCTGCGTCAGCATGAACCAGTCGCGGTTGTCGTCGTGGCCGGTGTAGTGGTGATAGAGCCAGGGCATGCGGCTCCCCTCGAACTTCGTGCCTAGGTTCTTGCGGTACCACTCGGTCTCCATCGTCTGGCCGTCGGGATTCAGGGAGGGGACCAGGAGCAGCACGACGTCGTCCAGGCGCTTCTTGGTGGCGGCGTCGGTCGCAGTGGCAAGCCCATAGGCCCACTCCATCGCCATCTGGGAGGCGCCGATCTCCGTCGAGTGGATGTTGCAGGTCACGAGCAGAACGAGCTTGCCCTCGTGCGCCAGGGCCGCGACTTCCTTCTCCGACAGGCCACGGGGGTCCGCGAGCTTCTTCGCCGTCTCGCGGATGCGCTTCTGGTTTCGGATGTTGTCTTCCGAGGAGATGATCGCCATGAACATGTCTTCGCCGAGCGTCGTTTTGCCGAGGACCTCCACGTCCACACGCGGCGAGGCCGCCTTGAGCGCCTGAAAGTACGAAACGATCTGCTTGTAGTCCGCGAGCTTCTTGTCGGCACCGATCTCCATGTTGAGAAACTGTGAAGGGGACGGGACCGGGCCGGCTGCGAGGACGGGGCAGGCAAGGAGCGCGGCTAGCGCCGCGGCACGCGCAGCATTTTTCATTTGGAGTTCCTTTCGGGCGAGAGTCTATTTCAGGGCCTCGACATCGAGACGGGGTGACGGGGTGACGGGGAGACGGGGAGACGGGGGGAAAGGCGGAGCATCACCCCGTCCCCCAGTCCCCCCGTCCCCCAGTCCATACCATGGCCGATAATCGCCATCTACATGCCGCGCCTCGGCCTCATCCGCCAGACTCTTGCCCTAAGAGCCTGGGCTTTCCGGAAGATCCGGCTGATCTCCTACGTGCGGCCAACGGTCGTGGAGCTGACGGATGAGCGCTGCGAGATCCGAATCCCGCTGTCCTGGCGGACCCGCAATCATCTGCGATCGATGTACTTCGGCGCGCTCTGCACGGGCGCCGATGCGGCGGCGGCGGTGATCGGGCTGCGGGCGGTCGAAAAGCAGCGCGAAAAATTCTCCATCCTCTTCAAGGACGTGCGCGGGGAGTTCTTCAAGCGCGCCGAGGGGGACACGCACTTCGTCTGCGAGCAAGGGCGCGAGATTCTGGCCCTGCTCGATCGGGCGCGCACGTCGGGCGAGCGCGAGAGTCTTCCGGTCCACATCGTCGCGACCGTGCCAGAGCTTCTCGGCGCCGAGCCCGTCGCGCGTTTCACGCTGACGCTCTCCGTAAAGCGACGGCCGTAAAGAGTCCGTCGGAACCGGAGCGCTGGACGATCGGCTCAGGGGCTCGAAGGCTAGGGCCGCCGGCGTGTGCTCGCGGAGCCGCTCTCGAGAGGGCTGATCGTCTCGGTTCCCCCTTTAGTCGGCGCGATTCGAAGTCGGTTGTGGACGTCTTTGACGCCCGGACAGCCCTCCGCAATCTCGTCGGCCAGTCGTTTGGTCCACCGAT
The DNA here is from genome assembly GCA_046728075.1 of Acidobacteriota bacterium. GTDB lineage: Bacteria > Acidobacteriota > Thermoanaerobaculia > UBA5066 > Gp7-AA6 > JBKPDV01. The sequence goes on from JBKPDV010000265.1 coordinate 2,801, forward strand.
CTTCGACCGTGCCCTCGAGAGTGACCTCCCCCTTCGCGACGGTGACCGTTATCTCGGAAGCGTCGATCCACGGGTCGGCCCAGAGTCGCTCGGACACGTCCTCCCGGATGCGCTCGTCCGATCGCATATACCCTTTCGGTCCGCGCCCAGCGTAGCTTCCCGAGGGAAGTTCGCCGGAGACCGCTGGACCTGCTGCGAGTCGATCGGGCCGGTAGAGCTCGCCATGCCCTCCCAGCCAGCCTCCACCCCAACCATAGCCCTGAGGTCCGCCGCCGAAGTTTTGAAGACCCCAGCCCACACCCCATCGTCCGAAGCCGTGGCGATAGCCCCTGCCCCAGCGCGCGTCATAGAGAGGGTCTCCATAGTGTACTGGCGGCTGCTCTCGCTCCTCGCGCTCGCGCCAATCGTTTTCCCGGCGCGAGCGCTCTCGATCGCGTTGATAGTCCATAGACAGTTCCTCCTAAGAGGAAAGCTGCAACCGGTGTGCCGAAATGAAGTGCGAAGAGGAAGTTCTATGTTCGACGTGGAGTGAATCGACCGATAACTCAGAATTCAGAACATCGAACGCAGGACTCCGTTTTTGGAGCGTTCTCACGAACTGCGCCAGCTCTGTCTTCCAGACCATCTTTTGTTAGGTTTAGGGACCCGAACTTTTCATAATCTCGGTGGAATGAAAGTCTCTCGCTCGAGGTCTCCTCTGTCGAAGGGGAATCGATGGGAACCGACGGGCGCGGCAGAAAGGCTGAAATGGTCGCCAAAAGAATTGCCGTTATCGGAGCGGGGAACATGGGGACCGCGCTTCTGCGGGGCATCCTCGCCTCGGGGTGGGGAACGAAGAAGAATCTGATTGCGTCACATCCCAAACGTCCCAAGGGCGCGGCGCTGGCGTTCGACCTGGGCATCACCGTCACCGACAGCAACGACGAGGCAGCGCGGCAGGCGCAAATCGTCATTCTCGCCGTGAAGCCTCAAATCTTAGAGTCCGTGCTCGAGGAGATTCGGCCGGCTCGGCGCCCGGGCACGCTCTTCATTTCGATCGCCGCCGGCTTTCCGACGTCCCGCATCGAGGCGGCTCTCGGGGGTTCGGCTCCGGTTGTCCGAGCCATGCCAAACGTGGCCGCGGTCGTGCGGGCGAGCGCAACCGTCCTCTGCTCGGGTCGAAACGCGACAGCCGAGCATCTCGCCGACGCTCGACGCATCTTCGAATCGATCGGCCTCGTTGTGGAGCTGCCCGAGTACCAGCTGGACGCCGTGACTGGCTTGAGCGGTTCGGGTCCTATGTATGTCTTCCAGATCATCGAGGGGTTGTCCGACGCGGGAGTGCGCGTCGGGCTTTCTCGCGAGGTCTCGACGGCGCTGACGATCCAAACGGTGCTCGGGGCGGCCAGGATGGCCGAGGAACTGAAGATCCATCCCGCCGTTCTCAAAGACTCCGTCACTTCGCCGGGAGGAACGGCGATCACCGCGCTGCACAGCCTGGAAAGAAACCGGTTGCGGGCGATCTTGATGGACGCGGTCGAAGTCGCGACCGCCCGCTCACGAGAGCTGGGACAGGCGTCCGGAGCAACTTCCGTTGTCAAGGTGGCCAGGAAAAAATCCGACAGGAGACGCTGAAGACTTCTTGAGCCGACAGCCTGGACAGCGCGGTGCGGTCAGAGCGTCCGCACGAACTCCGGGACGTCCTTCTTCCAAACGACGACGCCGCAGAACCGGTCCCCTTCCGGGCAGACCGGGCGAACGACCGCGTGTTTTCGCAGGGTGCAGGGAGGCAGCAGCCACGGTCCGATTCGAGGGTTGACCTCGCGGATCTGCAGCGCCTCCTCCAGCGAGGCGCGCCAGATCTCTTCCTGCGCGTTGTAACAGAGGCGCATGGCGAACTTGTGATGAAGATTCAGAAGGTCCGCCGACTCGGTGAAGCGGATCGCAACTGCGTTAGGGAGAAGGTACGCGGCGTACTCGTCGGCAACGCCGCGGCCGCGCAGAGTGTTGATCGCTTCCCAGGTCTCTTCCATCGTCCGGCGGTAGAGATCGGCCGCCTCCGGCAGATCGTCGACGAGCATCGGCGTGACGTAGTCCGGCTCTCGAGAGAGATAGGCGGGCAGCGCCGGCCGGGACCCCGGCGTCATGCGGTGGCGCTGGTCCTGGCTATCGGCGGTGTGAGAGAGCTTCTTGCGAAACGTGTAGGACGGATGGAAGAGCGCGCGTGAGAGCTTGCCGTGAGTCGTCAGAGTGAGGGTCTCTCCGAGAAGCCGATTCTTGGCCGGATCGAGCGCGAGCCCGATCGCGTCCGCGTCGGAGAGAGCCGATCGCGGGAGTCCCAGGATTTCGCGCACGGCGGAGGCGAGGAGCTCTTCGTTGCCAGCCTTCCAGTCCACCAGCCGCGAGGTTCGGCCGGCGAGCTCTCGATCGAACTCCTCTCGAAATTCGCGGTTGTCCGATCGAGGTCGGGTCCCCGCCAGACCCTGAAACACCCCGAACTCGGGGGTCTCCTCGAGCGGAATCGGATCCTGCAGCACGGCCGAATAGAGAGGATCGTGGTGCAGGACCTCCTCGACCATGCGGCCGACGACCTCGCGCTGTTCGGTCGGCGCATCGAACGACTCGCAAAGACGCCAGTAGCGGAAGAGCGTGACGCCCGAAACGGTATGGTAGAGGTACGCGAACGTCGCCACCGGGAGCACGTAGCGCGCGATCTCTTGTGCCCTCTTCTGGACCGCCGAGCCGAATTTCTTGGGCCCCTCTCCGCGCAGGCGGCCAGGAAAAAGATGGAAGTAGCGATCCGCGGCGAGCGGGGTGAGCAGCTCGGTCAACCGCACATAGGCAGCCTGCTGGCGCCGGGCCGCCCCCTCGTACAGCTCCCGCTCGGCAGGGAGCATGGGAGGGACGGCGTAGTTACCGGGCTTGACCTCGACGTAACGCTGGGAGACCTGCTCGGAGTTGTAGAAGGGATGCGAGTGCAGGAACGTCCAGAGAAACTGGCGCGAGACGTTCTCGAGAGAGAACTGGAAATGCGCATGCTGAAACGTCGTGTGGTGGCCGGCCTCGTAGATCGACCGCGCCAGCGCGTCGCGCCGTTCGGGTCGCGCCGAGGCCTGGTCCTCGGTGACGATCCCCTTGGACGAGTAGCAGGTCCTCGCGGTTGCCACCACGTTCTCGAACGGACGTTCGAAGGCGTGCACCAGGCGGACGCGGGGGGGTGGCGAATGGAAAGAGAGCGCCTTTTCAGGATGCGGAAGGCTGGACATTGATCTACCCATTCTAGTCTCGAGCTAACAGCTATCAGCTAACAGCTTTCAGCCAAATGCCGGTCGTCGCTTTCGTCTGGCTGAGAGCTGAAAGCTGTGAGCTGAAAGCTTCGGAAGTTGGATTTCGCCGTGGCGGAGGTTGGTTTACACGTTTGCAACGACGAGCCCCGCGGGGCCATAGTTATTCCCGTGCAGCTGCCGATCTACATGGACAACCACGCGACCACGCCGGTCGATCCGCGCGTGCTCGAGGCGATGCTGCCTTATTTCACGACGGCCTTCGGCAACGCCGCCTCGCGCAACCACATTTTCGGTTGGGAGGCGGAGGCGGCCGTGGACGAGGCGCGTCACAAGATCGCGCGCGCCATGAACGCCTCCGAGAAAGAGCTCGTCTTCACGTCCGGGGCGACCGAGTCGGACGATCTCGCGATCCTGGGCACGGCGAGGATGTACCGGTCCAAGGGAAATCACATCGTGACGGGAAAGACCGAGCATCGCGCCGT
>JBKPDV010000266.1:0-33210 GCA_046728075.1 Acidobacteriota bacterium
CAAGCTCTCCTCGCGCCCGCTGCGGGTCTGGTTCAACGCCACTTACTGGGACACCTTCGCCGTCGCCAGAGGCACGGTCGCCGATCCCGACGGCGGCACCCTGTCCTTCGAGGTCGATCAGGGGCCGCTCCACCCGTACACCTACGGGGCGGGCCTGTCGTACGGCCTGTCCCGGCGGATCGATCTCGCGACCGATTTCGGCACCGACTTCCACGGTGGGTGGTATGTCGCCGTGGTGCCGGTTTTCCGCTTTTAGTTTCCTGTTCCTGAGCTTGTCCGAGGGGACACGCCGGGATGGTCTTTCTTGCGAAGCTGCGTCTGTGCTCGAGCGACCGCAGGCGGCCCGCAGAAGACTCTGCGCGGCCGGGCCGCCGCGTGCCGACGAGCGGGAGCCGCCCACCGAAGGTAGACCCCGGCAGTAGGCAGCGCCGGGTTCGCCGGCGCTACATGCCGACGGCTCCGAGCGAATCTACAGCCGAATCTCGGGGATCAGGAACGAGGCCGTCCGCAGCCGCCCGCGACTACTTGACGAGCGGGATGTTCTTGGACATGTCGAACTTGATCGCCGACCGGATCTTGGTCTCGATCTGAAGGTACCGCGCGATCTTGGCCGGCGGAATCACGCCGCTCAGCTTCTTCGCGTAGGCCTTCTTTAGATTGACCTCGTCCTGCTCGATTTGAAGATACTGATCGGTCAGCTTCGTCGCCGTCGCGTCGGGAATCGGCCCCTTGTTGTAGGCGTCGGCATAGCCGGAGACCGTGGCGACGAGCCGCTCGTTGATCGCGGCGAGGTCTTTCTGGTAGCTCTGGTAGACCGGCCAGAAGCCCTTGGCCTCGGACTCGGTCAGGTCCATGTTTTCGGCGACCAGCAGCTTTTTGTCCGCCTGCACTTTCGCCAATACAATATCCATATTGTCAGCCGGCTTGTCGCCGGACGGCGCGGACGACTGCTGGGCCTGCGCGGGAAGGGCCACCAGGAAGGCCATGACGAGCCAACGAAGACGAAACATGATTCCTCCTTCTCTTGCCGCGCCCGGGCTCTGAGTCACCGGAGCGCCGTCGGCTCCACCCCGGTGAAGGAGTCATATACCATCGCCGTCCGTTTGGAGACCGTCCCTTTGGTTCCGGCCGCTGACGGACGTTTGCGATACGAACTTGCCAGCGGCGTTTCGCCTGCGCGAACCGGCTAATAACCGCCTTTCTGCTGCTCGTCCCCCTGACCCGACAGGATGACCGGCGGCTCCTTGTACCAAAAGAGATGTCCGATCGAGGACATCCGATATCCCAGCTCGAAGAGCGCCCTCATGTAGTTGGTATCGAAGTCGCTCTTGTGAGGGACGTCGAAAATCGGAAGGGCTCAGGCCATTCAAGCTAGAGAGATACAACCGGACACTCCCAGGGTCCGTTGCACGATGAGGCCGCTTCCAAAGCCTCCCCGGGGCGGCCTCCAGGTTGCGGTGAGACCTTTGGTCCTATTGGCGGATCGATCGCGGCGCGGTATACAGGACCCGGGGGTGGAGCATGAGAATGCGCTATACCGTTGCCCTCGCCTCGATCTCGCTATTGACGGCTCTCGGGACTCCGGCCCAGCAGACACCGGCGCAGAAGCCCGTGCTGCAGAAACCGCTCGAGATGCAGTCCGAGGAGCCTCTGGACATCTGGCAGATCGATCTCGTCCCGAGCGGGAGTGGCTTTTCCCTGACCACGCCTGTCGAGCAGGGGAACGTGTACGTGTTCAAGGTCTGGCCGGACCGCGCGGTCGTGCGCCTGCCCAAGTCGCGCGTCAAGAAGATGGTCCGCCGGACCAAGGACATCAACAGCGAAGTCATCTACCAGATCGAACTCGTCCCATCCGGGGTCCGGTACTCCCGCGAGCAGCCGACCCTGAAGGGAAACAATTACCTGTTCCACGCCTATCACGGAGGGACTCTGATGAGCCTGCGGCGGGCGGACGTCCAGAAGGTCACCCGCGTCGCCGGGCTCGACGCTCTCAAGATCCACCTTCAACAGTACGGCGCCAAGGCGAACGCCGACCTTCCCATGCAGGGCGGCGGCACGGTGACGATAGTGGGAGGCGGATCCTCCGGTTCGCAGGGCGCGGCGCCTCCGGGCCAGAGTCAGGCTCCGGGCAACTGGATCTACGAGGGAGTGCCCGGCGTCACCGACGCCTGGGCTCCGCCGTCGGCCGTCATCAGCCACCCGGGCGACGTCCCCAGGGCGGCGCCCCAGCCGCACTGAGACGTTCTTTTCCCGGGCGGCCCGCGGCGAGCTGTTGCACCCTTCCATGTCGATAAAGATGGAAGAGCGTCCTTACACGCGGTGGTGGCCAACAAGGAGGCGCCTCGCCTCTGAACAAGCCTGAGGGGCGAGCAGATCTCCAATGCCTCCTAGATCGTCAAGAAGACGACGACTGGCCCCCATGCCGTCAGGAGGATGTTTCCGATCGCATAGGGCACGGTGTAACCGAGTACGGGTAGCTTGCTCTGCGCCTCGTCCTGGAGCGCCCGCAGGGCGGCCGTGACCGTCCCGGCTCCCGAGCAGGCGCCGAAGAGGATGACGGGATTCATTTTGAGGACCTTCTGGCCGAAGAGCAGAGCCGTCAGGTGAGGCGCGGCGGCGACCACGAGCGCGACGAAGAGCAGCGTCGGCCCGGTCCGGCGAAGGCCGTCCACGAAGCCGAGGCCGGCGCCGAGACCGACGACTCCGAGGAAGGCGGCGAGCCCGATCGTGTCGAAGACCCAGAGGGCCGGCTCGGGGATCCGCCCGAACGTCGACCGGACGGACCGCAGCCACCCGAACAGGAGGCCCATGACGAGCGCTCCGCCGCTGGCGGTTAAGGAAAGCGGGACGTTGCCGACCTTCACGGCGAGGAGGCCGACGAGGCCGCCCACGACGATGCCCAACCCGAGGAAGACGACGTCGGTGGCTTCCGAAGCCCTCTCGGTGTACCCAAGTGCCTTGCCGGTGCGCAGGACATCGCGCCTGGCGCCGGACAGCGTCAGCAGGTCGCCGCGGTTCAAGACGGTCGTGGCCGCGAAGGGGATCTCCTCGCCGCCTCGGACGAGCTTGACGAGCGCGACGCCGCGTCCGTGGAGCTCGGCGACCTGCGAGATCGTCCGCTCGGCGAGATTCCGGTTCGTCAGGACCACGTCCAGCACGGCGGCCGGAAAGTCCAGGACCGCGCGGTCTTCGACCTCGACGCCGATCGAGGTCGAGCCGGAGAGCACCCGACGCCGGGCGGCGACGGCGGCGGTGTCGCCCTCGTGAAGGATCGTTCCTCGTTCCGCCGCGAAGATCGTTCCGCCGCGGTGGATCCGCTCGACGAAGACGCGCTCCGGAGCGAACGTCTTCTCGAACTCGGCCACGCTTCGATCGGCCCACCGAGCGTCTTTGATCCGGTAGGCGCGCAGGTCCCATTCCCGATACGCCGAGGGCGCATCGGGCCCGAGCCCATGCCCTCCCGTGGTCTCACGCTCCAGCTTTGCGCTTTCGGCCTTGAGGTCCACCCGGAGAAGCCGGGGCGCGAGGCTCGAGAGAAACCAGATGACGAAGCCCGTGCCGACGAGGTAGGAGACGGCATAGGCAACGGGGATGTTATTCAAGAGTGCGGTCTTTTCGGCTTCCGGCAGGTCGAGCCGTTGAATCGTGTCGCCCGCCGTTCCGATCACGGTCGACTCCGTGAACGCGCCGGCCATGAGGCCCGCCGCCGTGCCGCAGTCGTAGCGGAAGATCTTCGCGGCCACGACGGTGGTGGCGAGGCTCGTCACGCACAGAACGACCGTCAGCGCGACCTGCGGCAGCGCGTTCTTCCCGAGCCCGCGGATGAACTGCGGGCCGACCTTGTACCCGGTCGCGAAGAGAAAGAGATCGAAGAAAACGATCTTCACGGTCGGGTCGACGTGGATGTCGAGCTGCCCGATGAGCACGCCCGCGAAGAGCGTCCCGACCACGTTACCGAGCTGGAAGCTGCCGATCTTCAGGCGCCCGAGGAGAAAACCCAGGGCCAGCGTCAGGAAGATCGCGAGCTCCGGGTGCCGACGAAGGGTTTCCGTCAGGTAGGTCATGCGGGTCGCCTCCCCTCACTTCACTCCGCCACGAAGAGCAGCCAGGGCGTCCCAACGAGGAGCGGTTTCGACCGTAACAGCTGACCGCGCGGGACTTCTATTGGACCTGAGGCCTCGCCCCATTGCACTTTGGTCGGTAATCCTGCGAGGCTCGAAGTCGCAGAGACGATCGCGCCGCGGCGGTCTCCGGAATCAAAAGGCCTCCCCGACTCCGACGTGGAGCCCCCTGCTCCCGGCTTTGCCCCAGGCGTAGTCGATCCGAAAATTGATCGGGTTCGTCCGGGAGAGCAAGTAGCGAATCCCGACACCGCCGCCCGGAAGTAAATCGCCCGAGCCCAGGTCCGAGAAGGACCGGGCGACTTCGCCCACCCCGGCGAAGCCGACGAACCCGAACCGGCCGAAAAAGCCGAGCTTCTCGGGAAGCGTCCAGCGGTACTCCGCCTGCGCGGCCCACATCGTCCGGTCGATATAGCGCCCGACCTCGTAGCCGCGCAGGTCGCCTTCTCGGCCAAAGAGACAGAGGGCGTAGATCGGCGCGTCGCCGCGAATGTCGCAGGCGGACAGCCGGCCGGCGAGGACACTCCGGTCTCCGAGCGTGAGGTACTTGTTCACCGATGCCTTGTAGGACTGATAGGCCCGGTCTCCGCCGAACGAGGGGTCGTAGAAATCGGCCGAAAGATCGAAGAGCGTTCCATTCCGCGGGTAGAACGTCGAGTCCCGCGAGTCGGTCTGGGCGCGAAGTCCGAGCGCGGCCATCGTGATCTGCCGGTCGCGGGGCGGCGGCGCCGCCTCCGAGCCCAGGTCCGAGGCGTCGAGACCGATCGTCGTGTCGGCGTGCGTGTAGCGCGCTCCCACGAAGAGCCTTCCCGTGACGCGGCGGAGCACTTCGGCGACGTCGCCCGTGACCGCCTGCTGGATGGGAATGGAGATCTGTCCGCGGCCCGACGGCTCGTCGAGGGCCGAGAGGTTGTAGTGGATGTTGCCCTTGACGAAGACGCCCATCAAGCGCCAGCGGTCTTCGGAGAGGTAGAGCCGTCCTCCGGCCCCGAGCGCCCAGCTGTGGTTATCCGTGTAGAACCCTCCGACGCCGATCGTCGTCGGCGGCGAGACGCGGTCCTCCTTCGAGAGCGGGAAGACGATCGCGGCGACCGCCGCGAGACCGGTTCCGATCGTCGGGTTGGAGATAGGGATCGGCGCCGCGATGAAGTCCAGGCCCTTTCTTTCCGGAACGGGAGCCTTTCGAGCAGGCGGCGCGATGGCGCTCGGCGCCAGCGGGAGTGGCCCCGGGGCGTCCGCCGGGCTGACGGGGGCGATCGCCTGGATGGGAATTTCCCCGGCATTCGCCGCCGGCGGGGGTGCCGGCGGCTCCTGCCCGCGGACCGTCGCGCACCAACTGATCGCAATCGCGATCGCAGCGGCGGTCCGCTTGTTCACCGGGGCTAGAAAGTGACGGTCATGTAGACCCGGGGCCCGTCGTAGCGCGAATCGAACCGGAACGCGTTCGGCTGAGACTCGTCCTTCTTGAAATGGATCTTCTGGTACTCGTACGCAGCCCCGACGCCGAAATTCTGGGCGAAGTACCAGTTGAATTGGCCCGCAAACTCGACCCACGAGCCGGAATACGGATCGACCGTGGCGCCGATCGCGCGAGCTCGGCCGAGCAGGGTCATGTGGGGCGCGATCCGAAACTCGAGCTCGGTGCCGATCAGCGGGATCGGAACGTTGACCTCCCGTTTGGTCGTGGCTCCCCCCTGGACGATCGTCCCATCGGGCCGCCGTACTCCCGCCGTCGCCGCGAGCTGCGCCGAAAGCGAGCTGTAGCTGATGCCCAGAGAGATACCCCAGTGGACGTTGGCGTTCTTGAGAATGCCGTAACGGTACGCGGCGTAGATGTAACGGCTGCGCGTCTCCGAGCTGACCTCGGCCCCCGCGGTGTAGATCAGGCCGTTGAATTCGATGTCCCTCGTGATCGAGTGGGACCCGTCGAGCTTGAAGTCCACGTATCCGAAATCGACGTAGCTGCGTCCGAGAAAGTTCCAGTAGCCCTCTCCCCGGAACGTGTTCTTGTTGTCCGCAGTCAGCTTGTCCCCAGTCAGGTTGATGACGTTTCCGGGAGCGCCCTGGGCGCTGATCGCCACCTCGTTCTGGAAGGACGCGAAGATCCCTCCCAGCGAGAGCCTGAAATTGTCCGGGATCTCGTCCGGGAACTGGGCATAAGCGGGAAGACTCGCAAGCAACAGGGCCGCCGCTCCAAGAGCCAACCGAGTCCGCCGGTAGACGGAATTGCGCATCGGAAACCCCCTTATTTCTCGAGCACAAGTTCAATCCAGTCGGACGGCCGGATCAATCGAACCAAGGTGCAGACGCCCCTGCTCGTTGGAGCGGTCATCCAGCAGCCTTGATGTTGATAGTCTGATCCGGAGCAACCGGCATGGCACCATCCGAGAGGGCCGACCAGGAACGCGCCGGCGCCGGGTTTTCATTCTCGGGGCGCCCGCGGGTTTTTGCCGCTTTCGGTGTCATCGAGCAGCGGCCCGGCGGGGACGATCCTGGGAGGTCACGATGAGGACCATTCGAGGCACGCGGGCGCTTCTGGCGGTGCTCTCGGTGCCGGCGGCCTCGGCCCTGGGCGCATGGGCACGGACGACGTGAACCTGCCGCTGTCGCGCGATCGGGCGGAGTCGGTCGCCACCTTCCTGCGGTAGCGCGCGAACGGACTGCATCGTCGCCTCAAAGACCGTCGCGCTGAAGGGATAGGTCATGAAAGCGAAAGACTCTCAGCCCGAAAAGCGCGTCCTCGTCGTCGACATCGGCGGGACGAACGTGAAGATGCTCGCGACAGGAGAGAGCGAACCGCGGAAGTTTCCGTCCGGGAAGCGACTGACGCCCGCGCTCATGGCTTCCGGCGTCAAGAGGGCGGCGAAGGGCTGGATCTGGGAGGTCGTCTCGGTCGGGTATCCGGGCATGGTCGTCGAGGGAAAACCGGTCTCCGAGCCTCGCAACCTCGGCCGCGGCTGGGTCGGGTTCGACTTCGAGAAGGCGTTCGGATGTCCCGTCAGGGTCGTGAACGACGCCGCGATGCAGGCTCTCGGGAGCTACAAGGGCGGGACGATGCTCTTCCTCGGCCTCGGGACGGGCCTCGGCTCGACCCTCATCGCGAACGGCACCGTCGTCCCGATGGAGCTCGCGCACCTCCCGTACAAGAAGGGCACGTTCGAGGACTACACGGGCGTCCGTGCGCTGGAGAGAGACGGCAAGAAGAAGTGGGGTCAGGCCGTCGCGAAGATCGTGAAGCGGTTTTCGTCGGCTCTCTTTCTGGACGACGTCGTCCTCGGAGGAGGAAACGCGAAGAAGCTGAAGAAACTCCCGTCCGGATGCCGGCTCGGCAACAACGCGAATGCGTTCGAGGGCGGCTTCCGTCTCTGGAAGGGAGCTGGGCAATGACGACCGCCCTCCAGCCGCTCGGCCGGCGGGCTTCGTGGAAGGCCCTCCGGAACCATGCCCGCAAGGTCCGGGTCCTGCACCTGCGCGGGCGAGCAAGCAGGGAAGAGTATGCCCACGGGCGAGGAAAGGAACACGACCATGCAACTCGGGATGATCGGACTCGGACGGATGGGCGCGGACATGGAGAAGCCCGCGAATTGAGGAGGACCGGCTGCATCGGGCGGGTCATTCAGGTGAACGGCTTCCTGACGAAAGAGATGCTGCGCGATCACGACCACGAGGCGAGCGTGATCCAGTGTTTCGTGCCCGGGGGCAGCCGACGCGAAATAGGAAGCCGGCGGTCCGAAGACGGCCGGCTGTCGATGAATGAGGTTGGTGGAGGCGGCGGGAGTTGAACCCGCGTCCGAGGGCGTCACGGGAAAGGCCACTCCATGCTCAGCCTCTTCTGAAGTCTCGCCCCGCCGCCTCAAGAAGAGGCAAAACGGCGGCAGGGCAACCCCGAATTGATTTCGCCGGTCCGTCCGGGGAACCGGACCGGCTACACCCGCTTTTGGCGTCGGCGCCCGAGACGCGGCGGGTGCGCTTCTCAAGACACCGTCACTGCGCGTTAATTACGCAGCGAGAGCGAGATTGCTGTTATTGGCAGCTATCGTTTTTCACCTTTTTTACGAGGTGGGTGAGACCTCGGCATGCAACCTATCGCGTGCTCGTCCCCGTCGAAGCCGTTTCGCCCCCACGGGATCGCTCTGTCACTCAAAGATCAGGCGAGATGTTAACACGCTGAGTCGGCAAGTATTCCTTTCCGCACTTCGAGCAACAAGCTGTCAGCTTTCAGCTTGCAGCTACCAGAGCAACCGATGCTCTGGTCTCTGGCTGAGAGCTGTGAGCTGATAGCTGAAAGCTTGACTTCTCCCCGTTCCAGGCGTGGAATCTCCTCGTGCGCGCCCAGGACTTGATGGTGATCGTGACCTCCGCCGGCACCGAGGAGCAGGCTCTCGACATCGCTCACGCGCTCGTTCGCAACCGCCAGGCGGCCTGCGTCAACCTTCTTCCCAACATCCATTCGATCTACCGATGGAAGGGAAGAATCTGCGAGGACGGGGAATACCTCCTGGTGATCAAGACCTGCGCGAAGGAGTTCAAGGGCGTGCGGGAGACGATCCAGAAGATCAACACCTATGAGCTGCCCGAGGTGCTGGCCTATCGCGTGGACGAGTCGTCTCCGGGCTTCGCGGCATGGATCGTAAAGGCGACGGAGCACCCCAAGCGTCGCGCTCCGCGCCCGAAACTCGTCCCCAAGGCCCGCGCCGCCGCGAGGTAACGAGGAGAGCACAAAGGTTCTTCGCTAGCGACTGTCGACTATCGACTGTCGGGTTCTCCCATGATTTCCTTCCTGACACTCTTTCTGGGACTGACCGCCGGCCCGCAGCTCGTGCAGGTTTCTACGGCCGGCGGAGTCGCCGCCGTCGAAATCCTTCTGGACGGAACCGCGGTGGGCCGCGCCGAGAAGGCCCCCTTTTCGGTCCACGTCGACTTCGGTCCGGAGCTCTCGCCTCACGAGCTCGTCGCCCGAGCGATCGACCGGTCCGGCGGCGAACTCGGGCGCGTTCGGCAGTGGGTGAATTTACCCCGGCCGGCAGCGGAGGTGGAAGTCCTCCTCGAGCGGGACGAAAAGGGGAAGGCGATGACTGGCCGGCTCGCTGTGGAGAGTTTGCTCGGAACCAGGGCGACGTCACTCTCCGCGGCATTCGACGGACGGCCGCTGTCGATCTCCGGACAGGAGCGGTTCGAGCTGCCCGCCTATGACGATACGACGACACATCTGCTGACCGTCGCGGCGGAGTTTCCCAATGGGGTCCGATCCCGCCGGGATCTCGTCATCGGCGGCCGCGCGGCCAGTGTCGTCTCGACGGAGCTGACGGCGCTGCCCGTACGCGTTTTAGACGGCTCCGAGCCGGACGCGGCGGCTCTTTCCACAGCGTTTCGAAAAAACGGGTCGCCCATGCAGGTCATCGCCGTCGAGCGGGGGCCGGCCCAGATCCTGATCGTGCGCAGCCTTTCCGCTGACGAAGCGATGTCCAAGCTCGGGCGCGGAGGACGGACGATGATCGACCAGGCGCGACGGGGCACGTTGCCGGTTTACGACCCCAACGCGATGCAGATGCAGCTGCGAGTGGGCGACGAGGACCATATCCGCTTCGTGTGGCCCCGCGGGCGCATGGTGCCCGATACCGTCCCGCCGAGAGAGCTGTTCGACAGCTCGCACAATTTTGCGGGCAGCGACGGTGGGCTTCACTGGCTGTTGACCCGCGTCTATCATCCGGCGCGGGCGGAATCCCACCCGCGATTCGCCGACGCGGTCGCGATCGCTGGAGTTCAGGCGGTCGCCGCTCACGGGCGCCGCGCCGTCGTGCTCATCCTCGGCGAGGGACCGGCGGATGTCTCGCGCTACGACCCGACGAGCGTTCGCCGGTACCTGGCGAAACTGTCCGTCCCCCTCTTCGTCTGGTCGCTCGAGAACCCCAAAGGGAACCGGGCGGCGGAACAGTGGGGAAACTGCGAGGACATTTCCAATCTTCCGAAGCTGCGCGCCGCCTTCGCCCGGTTTGCGGACGCGCTCGAGCATCAACGGATCGTGTGGCTAACAGGCGAGCACCGGCCCCAGGACATTGCGCTCGCCCCCGAGACGCGAGGCGTCGAGCTGGTCAGGTGAGCCGGGGTCTAAGGTCTAAGGTCAAAAGTCTAAAGTCTAAAGTTCAAAACGGCGACACTCGATCCCGAGAACCTTAGACCTTAGACTTTAGACCTTGGACTAACTTTTCCCCGCCGGCTGCGATCGCTGCCGCCTCCAGGGAGTTCCGGTCCTGGATCGGCCGAAGCACTGGACCCAGAGGATCTGATAGCCGTTGGTGTTCTTCCCGACCGCTAACCCAGAGCCGATGTCCACGAAGAGAGGACTCAGGATGTTCTCGCGATGCAAGGGACTGGACATCCAGCCGTCCATGACTTCTTCGATCGAGTATTGCCCACGAGCGATGTTCTCGGCGACGATGTTCGGCCGATATCCGGCGGCGCGGCTACGCTCCAGGACCGTTGTTCCTTCGGGACTGTCATGGTCGTAATAGGAGCGGGCGAGCATGTCTGCGGCGTGGCGTTGTGCCGTCTCGTCCAAGAGAGGCTCCGCGCGCATGGGTGGAACCCCCGCCGCCTGGCGCTCGCGGTTGACTCGATCGCGAAGCGCCCGGCGGACGGCCTGGATGTCCGAGAAGTCGATCCGCTTTCCGGATACGAAGTCCTCCCAGGAAACGGCGAAGAGAAAAACGTAAACAGGAATCTCGTCTCGGACGGCGGTCCCGATCCCCACGTCACGCAGGCTCGGGCGCTGGAGCTCATCCGCCAGCATGCCAGCGGCTCCGGCCGCCTCGGAAAAGACCATGTCGACGTCCCCATCGGCCAGAACGAGAACTTCCGACAGGTACTGGGGATCGAATCCCAGCGCGACTGCGGCGCGCCCGTCCCCCTCGGCCGTCGAGACGCCGGGCTCTGGCCCGCCCGCGGCGAATTCCTCAGCACGCCGCTGCGCGACGCCCGACAACTTGTCCGAAAGGCGCAGAGCCCGAAGCTTTGTCTGGCTCCGCGCGGCATTGATCCGCTCGAGAAAGGCCTGGCGGAGGGCGTCGAAGTTATCGTTGGGAGGTGCCGGCGAAAAAGTCAGAAGTGACAAGTGACAAGTGACGAGTGACGAGCGGAAAAACCCTCTTGTCACTTGTCACTCGTCACTCAGACCGACTGAAGGGCCTGGTCCAGATCGGCCACCAGATCCTCGAGATCCTCGATTCCGACGGAAATGCGAACGAGACCGGGAGTGACGCCGAGTCGCTGCCGCTCCTGCTCGGGGATCGAGGCGTGGGTCATCGTGGCCGGGTGCGAGATCAACGTCTCGACGCCGCCGAGGCTCTCGGCGAGCGAGCAGAGCCGGACGGCCGAGAGCATCTTCGACGCCGCTTCGTAGGAACCCAGATCGAAGGAGATCATCGCGCCGAAGCCCCGCATCTGTTTTTTCGCGAGCGCGTGCTGGGGGTGATCCGGAAAGCCCGGGTAGTAGACCTTCTGCACTCTCTTGTGTCCCGCGAGAAACCGCGCGATCTCCCGGCCGTTGGACTCGTGCCGCTCCATCCGGACGACGAGCGTCTTGATCCCGCGCAACACGAGCCAGGAATCGAGCGGTGAGAGGATCGCGCCCGAGCTGTTCTGGACGAAGGAGAGCCACTCGACCTGTTCCGGATTCTTCGCCACCGCGATGCCTCCGACCGAGTCGGAGTGGCCGTTCAAGAACTTGGTCGTGGAGTGGACCACGAGGTCCGCCCCCAGATCGAGAGGCCGCTGCAGGTACGGCGATGCGAAGGTGTTGTCGACGACGACAAGCGCGCCGCGGCCGTGCGCGAGGTTGGACAGTCTCGCGATGTCGCAGATCGCCATCGTCGGATTGGTGGGGGACTCCAGATGCAGGAGGCGGGTGTTCGGCCGGAAGGCGCGCTCGACGGCCTCGAGGTCGGTCGTGTCCACAAAAGAAAACTCGACGCCGTAGCGAGCCTGGATCTGGGTGTAATACCGGAACGTCCCTCCGTACGTCATGTCGGAGCAGACAACGTGCTCGCCGGCCTTGACGAAGGTCGAGACGGCGGTGATGGCCGCCATTCCCGAGGCGAAGGCGCGCGCTCCGGATCCGCCCTCGAGAACGGCCATGTTCTCCTCGAGCGCGTGGCGCGTCGGGTTCTGTGTGCGCGCGTACTCGTACCCCTTGTGGCGGCCCAGCGCCTCCTGAACATATGTCGAGGTCTGGTAGATCGGGACGGCGACGGCGCCGGTCGTCGGATCCGGCTCGTTGCCCGCGTGGATGCAATCGGTGCTGAAACCCATATGTTCCTTTTCAGTCTAAGTTCCGAGTCGGTAGTCAGTAGTCGATAGTCGGTAGGTAAGAGGAATCGTTCTCCACTACCGACTACCGACTATCGACTACCGACTGCTCCAGAATTCCCTGATCCGGATATCGCTCCGCTCCATCCGGAAAGATGGTCACCACCGTCTTGCCAGAGCCAAGACGCCGAGCGAGGATTCCCGCCGCCGCCGCCGCGACGCCGGAAGATCCTCCGACTAAGAGCCCCTCTTCGCGCGCGAGCGTGTGGCAGGTCTCGAAGGCGGTCGCGTCGTCGATGGTGATGACTTCGTCGATCAGGCTGCGATCCAGGATTTCGGGAAAGAAGGAGAGCCCGATGCCTTCCACTCGGTGAGGTCCCCGGGGCCCGCCGCCGAGGATCGAGCCCTGCGGCTCGGCCGCCGCTTTGTGAAGTCGGGGGATCCGCTCGGCGAGGCAGCGGGCCACCCCTACGAACGTGCCGCTCGTGCCCACACCGACGACGAACGCGTCGATCGCGCCTCCGAGCTCCGAATAAATCTCGGGGCCCGTCGTTTCGTAATGAGTCCGGACGTTGACGGGATTGGCGAACTGGTTGGGGAGGTAGGCACCGGGAGTCTCGCGAGCGATTTGCTGGGCGCGCTCGATCGCCCCGCACATGAGCTCCGCCTCGGGTGTCCGCACGACTGTCGCGCCAAGCGCTTCCATCAGCCGGGCCTTGACCCGCCCATATCCCTCCGGCATGACGACGACGCAGCGGTAGCCGCGCGAGGCGGCGAGCATCGCCAGCGCGACGCCGGTGTTGCCCGAAGTCGGCTCGACGATCGTGCCTCCGGGTGCGAGAAGTCCCCGTCGCTCGGCATTCTCGATCATGGCCAGCGCAATCCGGTCCTTCACGCTTCCACCCGGATTGATCCACTCGAGCTTGGCGAAGATCCGAGCGCCGCCGCGCGAGAATCGCGGGAGCTCGACTAAGGGAGTGTGCCCGATCGCATCGGCGAGCGACGGAGGGGAAGCGACGGATCCGGAACGGGACGACATGTGTCGGTACCGGATCAAGATAACAAAAAAAGCCCCGGCGGCGCCGGGGCTTGCAAAATCAAGAGTCGCTGGAGTAGGGGTCAGTAGGCCTGCTGAGCGCGGCGTGCCGAGTAGCACTCGCGGCAGTAGACCGGCTTGCCGTTGGTGGGATTGAAAGGCACCTGGGTCTGCTTGCCGCAGCCGTCGCAGGTGACGTCGTAGAAAGTCCTCTCGCGCCCTTCGCCCGAGGCGGACTTACGCTTGTCGCGGCAGGGCTTGCAACGCTTGGGCTCGTTGGTGAAGCCCTTGCGCGCGTAAAACTCCTGATCGTCCGCCGAAAAGAGGAACGTACCGCCGCAGTCGACGCAAGTCAGGTTCTTGTCCGTGTATTGCTGCATCATGGAAGTTACCGATCTCCTGGGTGTAACCCTTCCGGGATCTTCTGGGTCCCGTTTTCAAAAAAGTTGATATTCGAATCGCAAGAACGGCGATCCGCCACGCGGCGGAGCGCGAGACATTCTTTCTAGGACCGACCCCCTTTCGGCAGCGCGTACGCGTCCCCGCTCGGGCGTACGGAGAAAGGGAGTACAAACATTAGCGGCGCGATCAGTTTGGTGCGGGGTTTGTAAAAGCTGCGAGAAGCTAGCATGCGGATTCGGGGCCGCGCAAGCGAAAGTTTTGGGTGAGTGGCCGAGAACCCTCCCGACGAGACCCTGGTCCCTGGTCCCGGATCCCTGGCCGCGAGGCCGGGCGGGTCTTTCTGCCCCGACAAAGGACTAAGGACAAAGGACTAAGGACTAAAGAGGCGAGCCGAAGGATTCAGTTTCGCCCGGGGATTCCCTCCGCCGGCGAAGAGGCGCTGGCGTATCGCTTTCTGGGGATCCGGCCGGCCAGAAAGGCATCCCTTCCGGCCCGGACGGCGTCCCGCATCGCCCGGGCCATTCGGACGGGATCGCGGGCGCCGGCGATGCCCGTGTTCATCAGGACACCCGCGGCGCCGAGCTCCATCGCCACACACGCGTCCGATGCGGTGCCCACTCCCGCGTCGACGATGACGGGGACCTTCGCGCGCTCGAGGATGATCGAGATGTTGTTGGGATTCTGGATGCCGAGCCCCGAGCCGATCGGCGCGCCCAGGGGCATCACCGCCGCCGCCCCCGCTTCCTCCAGGCGTCGCGCGACGATCGGATCGTCGGACGTATACGGGAAGACCACGAATCCCTCCGCCACGAGGGTGCGGGTGGCTTTCAGGAGCTCCTCGTTGTCCGGCCACAGCGTTTGCTCGTCGCCCAGCACTTCCAGCTTGACCCAGTGTGAGAGGCCGACCTCCCGCCCCAGTCGCGCGGCCCGGACCGCGTCATCGGCCGTGTAGCAACCGGCCGTGTTGGGGAGCAGCGTCATCCCCGCGGGGACGTAGTCGAGCAGCGACTCTTTCGAGCGGTCGGTCAGGTTGACGCGGCGGACGGCGACCGTGACGATTTCGGCGCCCGAGGCCTCGAGGGCCTCCTTCATCAACGGAAACGTCGCGTACTTGCCGGTGCCGACGATCAGCCGCGAGGTGAATCTCCGTCCGCCGAAGACGAAGGTATCCTGTTCAGCAGTCTGGGTCGGCGGAAGTTCGGTCGTGGTTGTCATCTGGTCCTCGGGCGGCAGTCATGATCGGTCCATCGGTCCATCGGTCCATCGGTCCATCGGATCATCGGATCATCTACCCCGCGACGAGCCCTGTTGAACCGATGAAACGATCACCCGATGATCCGATTCCCCCGGATTCTCTCACTCTTCCAACAGCAAAACGTTGTCGATCAGACGCGTCTTCCCGACCCGGACGGCCGCGGCCATGGTCGAGCCCGGTTCCACGCGCGCCGTCCGCCGCATGGTGACGCCGTCCACGACCTCGACGTAGTCCACCGCGAGTCCCGACTTCTCGAGCTCCGTGCGCGTCTGGCGCTCCAGCGCTTCCCGATCTCTCTCTCCCCGCGCCGCCCGCTCCCTCGCGGCGAAGAGGGCTCGAGGCAGGGCGGCCGCCTGCTGGCGCTCGAAGGGAGCGAGGTAGGCGTTGCGAGAGGACATCGCGAGACCGTCCGGCTCGCGGACGGTCTCGACGGCGACCACACGAACGGGGAAGTCGAGGTCGCGGACCATTCGCCTCAGAACCGCGACCTGTTGCAGGTCCTTGCGGCCGAAGTAGGCGACGTCGGGTGAAACCTGGAGAAAGAGCTTGGCCACGACGGTCGCGACTCCCCGGAAATGCCCGGGGCGAATCGCTCCCTCGCCTCCATCGGAAACTCCGGCCACCTCCACGGAAGTCTCAAAGTCGGGAGGATAAAACTGGGCGGCGTCGGGCATGTAAAGCAGTTCGACGCCGACTTGCTCGAGAAGCCGCGCGTCCTCGGGCAGGCGCCGGGGATAGCGCTGATAGTCCTCCCCCGGGCCGAACTGGAGAGGGTTGACGAAGATCGAAACGACAACGTACCCGGACTCTTCACGCGCGCGGCGCGCGAGCGTGAGATGCCCCTCGTGAATCGCGCCCATCGTCGGAACGAATCCGATGGTTTTGCCGGAAGAGCGGGCCTCTCGGATCAGCTCGCGCAGGAGGCGAAGATCGCTGACCTGTTCCATGAAGGAGTCAGTCGGTAGTCAATAGTCGATATTCGGTAGTAGGAGAAGGTGGCTCCCTCTTTCCTACCGACTACTGACTACCGACTACCGACTTCTCAATAAACTCGTCTCAGGGCCGGGGCACCGGAAGAGAACGACTCCTCCGCGCTCGGGAAGGTTCCCTCCCGCACGTCCTTCGCGTAGGCGCTCGCCGCGTCGCGAATCGCACCCGAGAGGTCGGCGTAACGCCGCACGAATCGGGGACGCAGATCGCGCGTCAGGCCGACGACGTCGTGGAAGACGAGGACCTGGCCGTCACAATGCGGACCCGCGCCGATTCCGATCGTTGGCACCGGAACCTCCGTCGTGATCTCGGCCGCGAGGCCCGCCGGCACGCACTCGAGAACGATCGCGAAGCAGCCGGCCTCGGCCAGCGCCTTCGCGTCCTCGCGGATCTCGTGAGCCGCGCCGCTGTCCCGACCCTGGACCTTGAATCCTCCCAGCTTGTGAACGGACTGCGGGGTCAGGCCGACGTGTCCCATGACCGGGATGTCGGCCGCCAGGATCGCTTCGACAGCGGGGAGAATGCGCCGGCCTCCCTCGACCTTGACCGCGGCGCATCCGGCTTCCGAAAGAAACCGGCCGGCGTTCGTGACGGCTTCCCGCGCATCCGTCTGATAAGAGAGAAACGGCATGTCTCCGACGACGAGCGCGCGGCGGCAGCTTCGCGAGACCGCCTTCGCGTGGCGAAGCATCGTTTCCATTGACGCCGAGAGGGTGTTGGCCTCCCCATAGACGGTCATCGCGAGCGAGTCGCCCACGAGCAGAACATCCAGTCCCGCTTCGTCCAGAAGGGCGGCCGTCGGCGCGTCGTAGGCCGTCATCATCGCGATCTTGTCCACACCTTTGGAGGAGACGAGGAGGGGAACAGTGACGGGAGAGGCTTGCGACAGAGAGGCCATACCGACGCTCCTTTCTTCTCGGTCGACGTCCTGAAGATCAGGATCGCCGCCGACAAGGGCGCAAGGGAATTATAGCCGGAAAGTGGCCGGAGTTTCAGACGGGGGGACGGGGCGATGGGGGGGTGATCGAGAGTCTTCTCCCCGTCCCCCAGTCTCCCCGTCCCCCCGTCCTCTTCCTACGGGTGCCCCGCAGGCACGTAATACTGGACGCCTTTCCGGGCACGCTGGATCTGGGCGGCGAGATCGTCGAAATCCGCCGGCCGGTTGACGAAATCGATCTCGTTGGTGTCCACGACCAGAAGCGGCGTCTCTTCGTAGTGGTAGAAGTAATAGTTGTAGGCCTCGATCAGCTGCGCCAGGTATTCGGGCGACATCCCTTTTTCGAACGACCGCGCCGCTTTCTTGACCCTCTTCATGCAGGTCTCCAGGGACCCCTGGAGGTAGATCACCAGGTCCGGCTTGGGCAGCGATTCCGCGAGCAGCGTGTAGAGCCGGTCGTAGATCATCAACTCCGAGTCGTCCAGGTTCAGGCAAGCGAAGATCTTGTCCTTTGGGAAGTGGTAGTCCGCGATCACGAGGTTGGAAAAGAGGTCGATCTGCGCGATCTCTCGCTGCTGTTGGTAGCGGGAGAGCAGGAAAAAGAGCTGGGTTTGAAAGGCCGAACCGGTCTTCTTCTTATAGAAGTCGGACAGAAACGGATTGTCCACATCCTCCAGAATCTGCGTCCCGTGAAATCGCCGGGCCAGGAGCTCGACCAGAGACGTCTTGCCCACACCGATGGGTCCGTCGATGGCCACATGACGGAGCTGGACGTCGCCTTCCGAGGGAATCGCCATTGGCGCTCGATTCTAGCGCGTAGAATTCTCGCCCCATGCGGCACGCGGACGCCTACGGCCCGACGGGCGCGCGGCATTGCGACAGCGCATTCGAGACCTTCCGGACTCCCTCCGGTGACGTGGAGTTCTATCGGGCGCTCGCCCTGGCGTCCGGGGGCCCGGTGCTCGAGCTCGGCTGCGGCAGCGGAAGAGTCCTTCTCCCGATCGCCCGCGACGGGATCGCCTGTACGGGTCTGGACAGCTCCGACGCGATGCTCGAGGAGCTCACGCGCAAGTCTCCGCCGGAAAACCTGCGGCTGGTGCCGGGCGCGATGGAGGACTTCGACCTCGGATCAGATCGTTTTTCTCTCATCTATTCCGCATTCCGGACCTTCCAGCACCTCCTGACCGTCGAAGATCAGCTCGCCTGCCTCGGAGCGGTGCGCCGGCATCTCGCGCCGGGAGGCCTGTTCGCATTCGACGTCTTCGCGCCGAAGCTCGAACGAATCGCTGTCCTTGATGAGAAGGAATTCGAGGAGGCGCGCTGGCGCGACGGCGAGGACGAGATCGTTCGCTGGACGTCCGTTCGCCGGGACCCGGCCGCTCAGATCATGGATGTCACTTTCCGATACGAAAGGCGTCGGCCGGGTTCACCGCCGGAGAGCCACTCGGTCTCCACGCGGATGCGTTACTTCTTCCGTTACGAGGTCGAACACTTGCTCTTCCGCGCGGGCTTTTCCTCCGTCGAGGTCTTCGGCGGTTTCGACCGCCGGCCCTATGACTATTTTTCGGGAGAGACAGTCGTGATCGCGAAGGCTGACGGCTGACAGCTATCTCATCAAAACGTCCGCGATCCCGAAGACGGCGAGCGCGACGGAGATGAAACCGTTCGCGGTGAAGAACCCGGCGTCGATTCGGGAGAGATCCCCCGGCTTGATGATCGCATGCTGGTAGACGAGCGCCCCCGCCGTGGCGACGATTCCGAGGGCGAAGAATCCTCCACCTCCCGAAAGACGCCAGACGCTAACGAGAAGCAGGAGCATCGATCCGTGAAGAAGAGCCGAAACAAGCAGCGCCCGCCGCGCTCCCCACCGAGCGGGGAAGGATTGCAGGCCCACCGAGCGATCGTGAGACTCGTCCTGCAGCGCATAGAGGATGTCGAATCCTGCCGTCCAGAACATGACGGCGAAGCCCAAGAGAACGGGCACGAGATCGATCCGGCCGCGCACCGCGATCCAGGCTCCGACCGGGGCAATTCCGAGGCAGAGGCCCAGCACCAGGTGGGAGAGCCAGGTGAATCGCTTCGTATACGCGTACGTCAGCAGCACCACGAGCGCGATCGGCGAGAGCAGAAGAGTCAGGCGGTTGAGACTCGCGGCGGCCGCGAGGAAGACCAGGACGGACACGATCAGGAAGAAGACGGTGAAACGGACCGAGAGTGCGCCGGCCGGAAGCGCCCGTTGCGCGGTTCGGGGATTGGCGGCGTCGATCATGCGATCGGCCAGCCGGTTGTGGGCCATGGCGGCGCTTCGGGCGCCGGCCATCGCGGCGAGGATCTTGAGAGTCGTCGAAAGGGAGGGCCAGCCGCGCGCGGCCAGAACCGCCGCCAGCAACGCGAAAGGAAGCGCAAAGAGCGTGTGAGAGAACTTGATCATCTCGAGCGCCGTCGCGAGCGTCCGGATGGCCGATCGGTGCTCTCTCACTGCCGCGTGCGGGGCCGTGGCCGCTTCTCTCCCTTCCATCCGAAGTCCTCGCCGGGAATCGTAAGGCCGAGCCACCGGCCCGCCCGTATGCAGTAGGCGTCCAGGAATCGCTCCATCGAAGCGCCGCCGATATAGAACGCGGGGGTCGGCGGAATCATGACGGCGCCCGCCAGGGTGGCGCGCCTCATGTTCTCGATCGCGACGAGCGAGTAGGGGGACTCCCGGAAGCCGAGAAGAAGAAGCCGACGCTCCTTCAACGTCACCTCCGCGGCACGGCCCAGCAGATCGCGTGAGATCCCGTTGGCGATCGCACCCAGGGTCCCGCCGCTGCATGGGATCACCGCCATCCCCGAAGTCGGGTAGGAACCGGAGGCGATCGAGGCGGCGACGTCGCGGTTGTCGTGGAGGACGATCTTCGCCTTCGCTCGGCGAGTCACCGAAAGGCGCTCGAGCCAGTCGGAGGTCTCCAGGATCGAAGGGTCGATCTCGTTGCGCGCGACGCGCAGGGCGGGGTCCGAAAGAATCAGGTGAAGCCGGGACAGCTCGGGCGCCGTGGCCGCAAGCTCTACGAACCGCCGCGCCAGCTGTCCTCCCGAAGCCCCCGAGACCCCGACCACGACCTCCAGGCCCTTCATCGCGCGCGAAGTCTATCCCCGGGCGTCAACACTTCTTGCGGGTGTGAAGAGATCTTGTCAGTCGACGCAACGATCTGAATCACAAGAGGTTGTCGGGATCCGCCGGCCGCGCTGCCAAGCGATCCCGTCAGCTTGGCGATGCGCCGTTGGCACCGCCGCCAGCGACAAGTTCCGTGACTCGAGTGGTTTGACTCGCTCCGAACGTCGCGGCATGTCTCTCGCCTCTCCTCCGCCTCCAACGAAAGGAGGTGCCGATGGAGAACGCCTGACCGACATGACCCGATGAGGACAAACCCCGAATCGAACGCAAGCACCACAAGAAGAACCTCAATACAGGAGTCCGAAATGAAAGTTCACATCCCTCGTTACGCGATCCTGGCAACCCTGGCGCTTCTCGCCGCGGTTTCCGCGCGCGCCGCAGAGACGGCCGAGGCGTCCGGAAAGAAAATCAACATCAATCAGGCCTCTTCCTCGCAGCTGGCCAATCTGCCGCGCGTCGGCGCGAAGCTCGCCGATCGCATCGTCGAGTACCGCAAGGCCCACGGGCAGTTCGGCCAGGCCGAGGAGCTCATGGAGGTCAAGGGTGTGGGCGAGAAGCTCTTCAAGGAGCTCAAGCCCTACGTCGCCCTCTCCGGGCCGACGTCGCTAACCGCGAAGGTCTCTTCGAAGGGAACCCGCGGGGGCTCGGCAGGAAAGAAGAACGCCGCTCACTCCGCATCCACCGCCTCCACCACCGCCTCGACGAGCAAGGGACGGTGAATCGCTTCGCGATCGGGGATCCCGGCGGATCCCCGAAACTCCTGCCGCTCGCCCGGGGCCGCTCGCGCGGCTCCGGGTCTCGCCTCTTTCCACACAGCGCACGCGGGGCGACCCTCGTCGAGGCACTCGCCGTTCTGGCGGTCGGGGCGACGGCACTGGCCATCGCGGCGCCCGGAGTCCTTCAATTGCGTGCCGCCGCGGCCGTGCGCTCGGCCGCAGGCGAAGTGGCGACGGCCTTCGCCATTGCGCGCGCTCACGCGATTCGCCGAGGAGTGTACGTGGGGGTGCGGTACCAGAAGAATGGGGATCGATACGAGTGGGCTCTCTATCGCGACGGGAACGGCAATGGAATCCGGACGGCCGAGATCACCCGTGGAATCGATCGTCCCCTGGGCGTCGTCTATCCCTGGCAGCGCAACGACGTGTCCCCGGGGATTCTCACGGAGACTCCCGTGCCGGACCCTTCGGATCCGAGGCGTCCTCTGGACCGTTTGAACGATCCGATTCGTTTCAACAATTCCAACATTTGCTCCTTCTCTCCGGTCGGCGAGTCGACTCCCGGCTCGGTGTTCCTCTGGGACGGGCACGATCGGATGGCTGTCGTTCGGGTCTATGGGCGCTCGGCGAAGATCCGCACCCTCTTCTACCGGCGCGGGGAGGTCGAATGGAAACCCTGAATGCTCGGCTCCAGTGGTTGCGGCATGGCGACTCCATCGGGCCCGGGCCAGAGGAGCGCGTCGGCGTGGCGAGCATCCGGCTTCACACGGCCCGCGGCGATGAGGCACCGCTCGAGGTTCGCGCCCTGCCCGACTTCCACTCCGTCAAAGAGCGCGCTCTGACTGATCCGGGCGCCGTCGCCGACGCTTATCCGGCCGAGGACGCTCGATTGCGCGGCGAAGTGCGCGATCGGGATTCGGGAGAGGAGGCGGGACCGTTCGTCGAAGACGCCGGCCCCGGAGGGGAAGGGGCCACCGCGCGACAGCGCTTCGAGCGACGCGCGGAGGAAATCGCCCGGTCGGCCGAGGTCGGCGAACGGACCCTCGTGGAGCACGTAGCCGATCTGCTCTCCGCGTGCGAGCATCGGGCCCCAGACATCGGCCACGAGAGAGGCTTCCCCTTCGGGGATGCCGGGCAGCAGCCGCGGCGAGAGAACACAGACACCGGTGTAGAGCAGGGGCCGCGAGCTCTTGCCCCCGAAGCCCGTGATGATGTCCCCTTCGGCCTGAAGCGGCGTGTATCGCTCGGGCGCTCGGTTTTCGACGGTGAGCAGTGTCGCACCCCGACCACTTGCGGTGTGTGCCTGCCACAACCGGGCAAGGTCGAGCTCGATCGCGGCATCGCAGTTGACGACGAGGAAGTCTTCCGGACCGAGCCAGGCGGCGGCATTTTTCAAAGCTCCGGCGGTTCCCAGGATCGGATCCTCCCGGAAGAACTCCAGCTCGGGGAGATCCATCGCGCGATCGCGAAGGTCGCGTTGGATTTCGTCGCCGAGATGATGGAGATTGACGCCCGCTTCGCGGATTCCCTGACTCGCAAGCCCTGAGAGGTGCGCGCGCGCGAGCGCCACGTTCAAGAAAGGCAGAAGCGCCTTGGGAATACGCTCGGTCACCGGCCGGAAGCGTTCGCCCCGACCCGCGGCGAGGAGGAAAGCCTTCACGTGGGGCGGGACTCGGGACTCGGGACTGGGGACTCGGTCGCGATGTGGTCGGAAGCGTCGATTCTCGTCACGTTTTTTCTTTCGAGTCCCGAGTTCCGAGTTCCGAGTCCCGACTTTCGAAGACCATATCCTCCGGCAGCCCCGGCTCCTCCTTCCTCCTCATCGCGTAGAGCTTGGCGTAGGAGTAAGGGACCGCGGAAGCGAAGTCCAGATCGAGCGCGACGACCACACGCCGGATCTCAGTCGGGTCCCCCTCGATCTCGACGTAATTGCCGATGGGGGTCTCGTCCAGAGCGACCAGGGCTGAGTCCAGCCTCCACTCCTCCCGCCTCTTCTCGTAGCGGAACCGGGGAGAGAGCCCGAGCGCTTCGAGGATCGCCTCGATCTCCTTGGCGTCCGAGACGCGCGTCTCTCGCTCCACCCGCTGCTTGATCCCGTCGTCGAGTCGCGCCGGCCCCTTGTAGGTCAGGATCGTCTCGCCGCCCGCCCTGCGGACCCGCAGCGTCGAGCCGGAACGGAGGAGCCGCCCGGGCGCGTCGTCATAGAGCTCGTTGGCCTCGAAGTGGAGTTCCGAGACGCTCCGGGCGCCCAGGGCGCGAAGGCACTCCCGCACGCGCGCCAGGTCTTCGCAAGGAAGCTTGATCTCGATCTCTTGACGGGGACCGCCCGGGGGTGCGGGATCCGACGTCACGGAAGGAGAGCTCGGGCCATCTCCTGCGCCCGCTTCCCGTCCACGTGCGCGCGGTGTCGGGCCATGACTTCCTTCATCAGCGCGCCGACGTCTTTGGAGGAGGAAAATCCCTTTTCCGCGATGATCGCGCGCAGGATCTGCTCGAGGTCGGCCGGCGAAAGAGCCTGCGGCAGATAGCCCTCCAGGATCGCGAGCTCCTCCTTTTCGGCGGCCACCAGATCCGCGCGGCCGCCCCGCTCGTACTGCTCGATCGCTTCCTTGCGTTGCTTGACCGCCCGCCGAATGGCCGCTTCGATCTCTTCGTTGGTGAGGTCTCGCTGTTCCCGGATTCTTTCGTTCTTCAACGCGGAGAGCAGCAGCCGGAGCGTGGAGACCCGGCGTTTCTCGCCGCTCTTCATCGCGGTTTTGAGGTCCGCTTCGATGCGCGGGAGCATTGGCGGAGGCTATCACCGGAGTCGTGAGACGTGAGACGTGAGAGCTGAGACGAAAAGCGGAACCCTAATTGATCCCACGTCTCACGTCTTACGTCTCACGTCTTACGGTCCTCTCGCTGTAGCCTCTTGCCGTGAAGCGCTTCCTGATCGGCACGGCCGGGCACATCGACCACGGCAAGACGGCGCTCGTGAAGGCCCTGACGGGCATCGACGCCGACCGCCTGCCCGAAGAGAAGAAGCGCGGGATCACGATCGATCTGGGTTTCGCGCATGCGGAGTGGGAGGAAGTGCGCCTGTCGTTTGTCGATGTGCCCGGGCACGAACGGTTCGTCAAGAACATGCTCGCCGGCGCGGGAGGGATCGACGCGGTTCTCCTGGTCGTGGCGGCAGACGAGTCGGTCATGCCCCAGACGCGGGAACACTTCGAGATCGTGCGGCTGCTCGGAATCGACCGCGGCGTGGTGGCGGTGACCAAGACTGATCGCGCGGAGGCGGAGCTCGTGCAGGTGACCGTGTCGGACGTACGGGAGCTCGTCGCGGGCTCGTTTCTGGCGCAGTCCCCCATCCTGCCCGTCTCCGCTCGAACGGGAGAGGGGCTGGAGGCATTGAAAAAGGCGCTCGTCCGCCTCGCCGGTGGTGACGAGGCCGCTGTCCGCGAAAAGCAGGCCGTGCGCCTCCCGATCGACCGCGCGTTTTCGATCGCGGGTTTCGGTCCCGTTGTGACGGGAAGCCTCGTCTCCGGAACACTCGCGAAGGACCAGAAGCTGGAGCTCCTGCCCGCTCGCCTGCCGGTGCGCGTCCGGCGGTTGGAGGTCCATGGGCGGGAGACGGCGCAGGCGCGGGCCGGCGAACGCGTGAGCGCCAATCTCGCCGGCGTCAATCTCTCCGATTTGAAGCGAGGTCTCGTGCTCGCCGCGCCGGCCGCGTTTGCGACAACTTCGCTCGTGACGGCACGCCTCGAGCTTCTCCCCGATGCCCCTCGTTTGAAGAGCGGGGACCGCGTTTCCTTTCATCACTTCTCGGCGGAAACGCAGGCTCGCGTGCGCGTCCTGGACGGCGGGACTCTCGCTCCGGCCGGGAGCGGCCGGGTTCAGCTGCGGCTCTCCGAGCCGATCGCGGCGATCCCGGGCGACCGTTTCGTCGTGAGAAGGCTCTCTCCCGTCGAGACGATCGGCGGCGGAGTCCTGTTGGATCCCCTTTTGCCTCGAATTTCCCGGCGAATGCTTCCCGAAGCTCTCGGCTGGCTCGACCGGTTGGAATCCGGGCTTTCCGAAAAGCTCGGACTCTGGATCGAGCAGGCTCGCGAGAGCGGAGCGGGGGAAGAAGAGCTGGCGGCGCGAGCCGGAGTGTCGCGCGAGGAAGTCCGATCCGCCCTGGCCGGCCCGATTGCAGACGGTCGGGTCCTCGCGCTGCGGCGCTCACCGGATCGTTATCTGGCGAAGGCTTCGCTCGACCGTCTCGCGGTGGCCGCGCGCGAAGCGATCCTGGATTACACGTCGCAGGCCGCCGGGGCAGTCGGCGCGCCCCGCGGCACGCTCCTCGCCCGACTGCTGCCGGCAGCCGATCCGCGATGGGCCGAGGTGATCGAGGGCGCTCTGGTCGCGCGCGGAACCTACGTCGTGGTTGGTGAGGAAGCGCGGCTTCCCGGCCGGGAGGACCTGGCGGGGGCCGATCGGGATCTGTCCGAAAAGATCGCGCACGCTTTTGCCCGGCGGGGACTCGACCCCCCGTCGATCGGCGACGTGGCGGCGGAAGTGGGTCACAAGCAGAAAGTCGTCGAGGGGCTCGCCGGATACCTCGCCAAGAAGGGCTTGCTCGTGCGGCTGCCGGGCGGCTGGCTCATCTCGCGCGACGCCGTCGACGGAGTGACCTCCCGCCTGCGAGCCTCTGGCAAGAAATCCCTCGACGTAGCCGAGTTCAAGGCCATGTTCGGTTTGACGAGGCGTCTGGCGATTCCGCTTCTCGAGCACCTCGATGCGACGAAGGTCACGAGACGGGTCGGCGATAAAAGGGAAATTGTTTAGCTGACAGCTCTCAGCTTTCAGCTTTCAGCCAGACACCTTTTTACCCTCTCACGTCTCACCTCACAACCAATCGCCTAAGCCCTGGCAGATTGATCAACAATATAGATATTGTATTAGGAATCGCCCGGAAGCGAAGCTGAAAGCTGCAAGCTTTAAGCTGTTAGCTACTTCCCCCGAGCGACTTGCGCAGATTCAGGATCTGCTTGACCTCGATCGAGTAGCTCGCCGTCCCCGACATCGCCAGCTCGTTCCAGGAATCGGCGGCTTGCCCTTTCGCCCTTGCGGGCCGCATCGAGAGCGTCGGGAGCTCGTGACGAAAATAGGCGATCAGGACAGGATCGGTGATCTGGATCGGGACGACCTTTTCGATGCGGCCGGCCGCGGAGACCTTGACCCAGAGGCGGCAGGAGAAGGGACCCTTGAAGGAGTCGGCGTACCAGGGGGTCTTTTTCGGATTGGCCAGCGTGTCGAGCGCCTCGACGGGCACGGCTCCGTCGGTGATCGACGCGGGTTTCAAGCTCTCGTACCAGGCCGCATCCGTTCCCCACTCCATCGGAGGGGGAATCGGCGTCGACGGAGTCACCGGGGTCAACGCGATCTGCTCGATCTTCGGCGGGCGGACGGCGACCGCGAGATCGACGCGCATCGCCGACCAGGTTTCCACGGGTTGACCCGCTCGCCGGGCCGGATCGAAGACCCATCGATCGAAGGACTTCTTGGTGTCGGCCGCGAGCGACGGAATCGGATCGCGAATTCGCCGGGATTGCGTGACCTTTCCCGTCCGGTCCACGCGCATGGCGGCGAAAACAGGGACGGAGACGACGAACTCGTTGAAAACGGGTTTGGGTGGCGGAGCGGCCGGTGCCTCGACGTTCGTTCCGAAAGGGTTATCGGTCGGCAGCGTCAGTGTGGTGACCGGGTGCGTGTCCGTGATTCTCGCCGGGGTCACTCCCGGCGGCGGTGCCATACCCGCAGGCGCGGGCACCGGCACAGTGGCAGGCGCCGGGCCGGGCGTCGTCTGCGCCACGAGGGTCGCAAATGCTGTCCAGCCGCAGACGAGCGCGAAACGTAGCCAGAGCCGGGATTTCATGGGTCCGCGGAAGTATAGCGAAGCAGCTCTATTTCGCTTCCAGCCAGTTCTGGCCGGCTCCGACCTGGACGTCCAAACGGACGCTCAGGGCCGCGGCTCCCTCCATGACCGACGCGACGAGATTTCGAACGGCCTCCACCTCCCCTTCCGGCGCCTCGAGCACGAGCTCGTCATGCACCTGCAGGAGCAGCCGAGCCGCGAGGCCGCGCTGCGAGAGGGCCTGGTCCAGGCGCACCATTGCGACCTTGATGATGTCCGCCGCGGACCCCTGGAACGGAGCGTTCAATGCCATTCGCTCCGCGTTTCCGCGCACGTTCGGGTTGGAGGCGGCGATGTCGGGGATCGGACGGATGCGTCCGAAGATGGTCGAAACTTCGCGGGTGCGCCGCGCCTGCTCGAGGATTCCATCCAGGCACGCGCGAACCCGCGGGAACTGGTTGAAGTAGGACTCGATGTACGCCTTGGCCTCGGAAGTCGAGACTCCCAGATCCTTTCCCAGCGTGAAAGCGGCCATGCCGTAGAGAAGAGCGAAGTTGATCCGCTTGGCCGCGTTGCGCATCTCCGACGAGACCAGGTCCGGCGAAACTCCGAAGATTCGCGCCGCGGTCGCGCGGTGGATGTCCTGACCTTCGACGAACGCCGCGATCAGAGCCTCGTCGCCGGAGAGATGCGCCAGGATGCGCAGCTCGATCTGCGAGTAGTCGGCGACGACCAGCCGCAGTCCGGGCGGGGCGATGAACGCGCGGCGGATCTCCCGGCCCGCGGCGGTTCGGATCGGAATGTTCTGGAGGTTCGGATCGGAAGAGGAGAGGCGCCCGGTGGCGGCGATTGTCTGTCGGAAAGACGTGTGAACGCGGCCGGCCGAATCGGCGAGCAACGGCAACGCGTCCACGTAGGTTCCCTTCAGCTTGGAGATCTCGCGAAACTCCAGGACCAGCCCGGGAAGCGGATAACCCTTCTCGGCCAGCTCGCTCAAGACCTCGACGCCCGTCGAGGAGGATCTCGTCTTGGCGGTTTTTTTCCCGCTCGGGTACTGAAGTTTTTCAAAGAGGATCTGACCGAGCTTGACGGGAGAGTTGATGTTGAACTCCTCGCCCGCCTCGGCCCAGATCTTCTGCTCGAGCGCCCGCAAGTCGTGCTCCATGCGCACCGACATGTCCTTGAGATATTCGACGTCGATGGCGACGCCCGCTGTCTCCATCCGCGCGAGCACGGGAGTCAGCGGACGTTCGATCTCGCGATAGATTTTCTCGAGCTGCGGCCGGCGGGCGAGCTCCCTCTCGAGCTCCGGGGCGAGAGAGACGGAGCCCGCCGACCGTTCGGCGAGCCACCGGTCCGCCGAGTCGGTCGCGAAGGACTCGGGAAGGAGACGTCCCTCTTCCGCCGGGAGAGGGGGTAGACAACCGCCGGTCACCCCCGCCTCCTTGTCGGCCGTGACCCGCTGGCCCAACCGCTGGAACGCCATGGGCTCGAACTCCGACGAGGCGACGCCGGGGAAGAGCATGTAATGGGCGAGACAGACGTCCAGTACGTCCGAGGCGAGGGCATTGCCCGCGCTTGCGAGAAAGGCGTCGAGCGGCTTGGCGTCTGCGATCGCGATTCGGGTGGCCGGCGCGTCGATTGCGGCCCAGCGCCGGAGAATGGCGTCACGGCTCTCCTCGGCGATCTCGACCCGAGCTCCGTCGGAGACGGCGAGCAGGGCTCGATCGCCGCGGGTCAAAAGCGCCACGCCCAGGCGCCCATCGGTCCGCAGCGAAAAGTCCTCACCCGGATCGAGCCGCCGTGAGGCGATCTCCGGCGCGGAGGCCGTCTCGCCGGCGATTTCCGCGGCGAGGGAGTGAAACTCGAGCTCGACGAAGATCTCCTTCAGGCGGGCCGCGTCCGGTGCGGAATACTTCCACTCATCCGGCGTGAATTCCACCGCCAGGTCGGTGGGAATCTCGACGAGACGCCGGGACAGCAGAGCGTCCTCCTGGTGCGCCCGAAGGCTCTCACCCACCTTTCCCTTGATCTCGCCCGCTTTCTCGAGCAGCGCGCTCAAGCTTCCGTAGGTCGAAATCCATTTCTTGGCCGTGACCGCGCCCACACCCGGAACGCCGGGTATGTTGTCGACGCTGTCTCCCATCAAGGCCAGGACGTCGGCGACCTGCCCCGGGCTGACTCCGAAGAAATCCACGACACCCGAGTCGTCTAAGAAAACTTCACGCCCCGTGTGGAAGACGCGAACTCCGGGTCGAACGAGCTGGAGCATGTCCTTGTCGGCTGTGACGATGACCACGTCGAATCCGGCCTCGGCCCCGTGCGCGGCGAGCGTGCCGATTACGTCGTCGGCTTCGAATCCGGGCAGCTCCAGGATCGGAATTTTGTAAGCATCCAGGACCCGGCGAATGTGGGGAAGCTGGACGGCCAGGTCGTCCTGCATCGGAGCGCGGTTGGCCTTGTACTCTGCGTACGCCTCGTGGCGCAGCGTGCGCTCCGGTCCGTCCCACGCAACGATCACGTAGTCGGGGCCATGCTCGCGCAGCATCTTGCGCAACATCGTGACGAACCCGTAGATGGCGTTGGTGGGCCGTCCCGCGGACGTCGAGAGCCGCTGGATAGCGTGGTAGGCGCGATGAATATTGGACATCGCGTCGATCAGGTAGAGCTTGCGAGAGGCTTCGGGCATGGGGAACGGATTCTAGAACGTCGCTTCCGCTTACTCGGGACCTGCGCCTACCGGCGCACCGGCTCGCGGCTCGCCCGGATGCGGGCTCGACCGCGAGCCTGGTCCCTCGCGCGCTCTCGCTCCCGCGGCGCGCGCCTCCTCCCCTCTGGGAGACTACGCGCGCCGCGACGCACATTGTTACCGGGTCGACGAATCAAGGTCGCAAGCGGGGGAGTTACGAGAGAAAACCGAGCGTTTCCGCGCTGTTCTTGCGCGGCGGTTGCAGTCCCAGGCTTCGTCGAGGAGTGGAGGAGTTGGCGGAACTCCAGGGTGGTCAAGGGATTGAGTCGGGAGCGGTGACTACAAAAACAAATCGCGCGGTCCGTGTCCGGTACCGCGCGATTGAATGCAAGAACACTAACAAAATGGCAGGGGCTTGTCAATCAAAATCGCTCGCGTTCGCTCTTTTGCGCAACTCATTGGCCGTGTGCGCTTTTACCGGCCGAAGAGCGGTCTTAGAAGCGTTTGCGGACGTCGCTGACGACCTGGGAACGCAGCCGCAGGCTTTGTTCGTTCAAATCGGCAGTGTCGCGGTTCATCTGTGCGATGAAGTCGGGATCCGTGACGCCGGGCAGGTTGATCCCGACGTTCAGCAGAGCGCTCACCGTCGCGGCCTCCAGGAGCAGGGCCGCGGTGCCTGCGTCCGAGACCGCGCCGGGCGCTCCCTTCTCGACGAGTTCCGGCAGGGCGTTCAAAAGACGCACTGCGATGCGGGCCGTCTGCATCGGGATCTCCGTCGCCCGACGGTTGGCTAGGGCGATGGCATGGCCGCGTTTTGCCTTCTGGTCCTCCGTGTCCTTCGGAAGCCGCCGGGCCTGGACCACCGCGTCATAGGCCTCCGCGTCCTCGCGGGCCAGGCGTAGAAACTCCAGGCGGGCGAGCGCAGCCGCTTCCTGAATCGCACGCATCGCGTCGTGCGACGCCGCGAACTTCTCCTTGGACAAAGTCAACGTGGCCACCATCTGCGCCAGGGCGGCTCCGCTCGCTCCCGCAACGGCCGCTGCCGTACCGCCACCCGGAGTCGGTGCAGAAGAAGCGAGCTCTTCGAAGAATTGCTCGAGCGGTAGTTTGGCGAAGTCGGTCACAACGAAATCCAGATGCCGTCGCGCACGACCGAGGCGACGAGGTTGACGCCCCAATGATAGACGAGGTGCCGGTCGCCGGGCGCGTCGAGGACCACGAGGTCTGCATGTTTGCCTTGCTCGAGAGATCCAATCTGCGCGGCGAGACCGAGCGATGCAGCGGCATTCAGCGTCACCGCGGTGAGAGTTTCTTCGACCGTCAGGCCGAAATCCAGACAAGCATGGGGCGCAACGGCGAGAAGGGACTCCGTCAGACACGTGCCGGGATTCGAATCGGAGGCGACGGCGACGGCGACTCCGGCATCAATGAGCTGCCGCGCGGGCGCGGCCTTGCGCTTCATCCACCACGCGGTCCCGGGCAGCAGCGTTGCGACCGTTTCCGAGCGCGCCAGCGCGGCGATCTCCTCGGCTTCGATCGAGAGGAGATGATCCGCCGATTCCGCGCCAAGCTCGGCGGCGAGAAAAGCCCCGCCGGAGCGGGCGAGCTCGTCCGCGTGGATCCGCAGCCCGAGCCCGGCCCGCCGCGCCGCCTCCAGGATCCGGCGCGATTCGTCCACTGTGAAAACACCCTCATCGCAGAAGACGTCGCAGAACCGCGCGAGATCTTCAGCTGCCGCCGCGGGGATGATTTCCGAGACGATGGTCTCGATCCAGTCTTCCCGACGGCCCCGGAATTCGGGAGGAATCTCGTGCGCGGCGAGCAGCGTCGGGACGATCCGAGGCCGGCCCTCCTCGGGCAGCGACGCGAGCAGGCGCAGCGCGCGCAACTCGTCGGCGACCGTCAGGCCATATCCGGATTTCGCCTCGACGCTCGTCGTGCCGCAGGCGAGCATCCGCCCCAGGCGGCCCGAGACGGCCGCCTCGAGCTCGCCGTCGGAAGCGGCGCGCGTCGCACGGACAGTCGATGCGATCCCGCCTCCGGCAGCCGCGATCTGCGCGTAGCTTTCGCCCGCCAGGCGGCGGGCGATCTCCTCGCTGCGATCACCGACCCAGACCGGATGCGTGTGGGCATCGACCAGCCCCGGGAGGACTGTCTTGCCTGTCGCGTCGATCGACGCCGTCGCGCGGCGTCCGGCATATCGACGCGCGTATTCCTTTTCCGAGCCCACGAAGACGATGCGGCCGTCCTCCGCGCGAAGCGCCGCGTCGGTCAGGCGGAGAATCTCTCCCTGCTGTCTGCCCCGTCGGGCAGTGGTGCCTACGGGCGTTGCCAGACACGCGATGTTGCGGACTTCGATCGTGCTCGGTTCAGGCAAGCCCCTCACCCCGACCCTCTCCCGGAGGGAGAGGGGGCGCTCTCCGCTGTTGACTGTGGACTGTCGAGTGTCGACTTTCTCTTATCCCGTCTCGCCCTTCTCCTTGCGCGTCAGATACGAGAGCGGTCGCTCCTTCTCGTCTTCCTCCCGGTCGAAGTCGAGCACCGTCTGGAAGAGCTCGACCATCTTTTGCAGCTGGAGCCGGAAGTTGGCTCGTTGGAGCTTGAGCTCGTGGATCGCCTTCTCGATCTCGGCCGCCCGGGCAAGAGCGCCGTGCGTCAGACGTTCCCCGGTTTGCTGAGCGTCGCGCACGACCATTTCGGCCTGCTTCTGAGCGGTCGACCGGATGTCCTCGGAGGCGCGTTGCGCGGCCAGCAAGGTTTCTTTCAGGATTCGCTCGCGCTCCCGATGCTCCGCGTTCTCCTCCTGGAGGTGGCGGACGCGCGTCTCCAGATCCGCATTCGCGCGGGCGATCTCTTCCATCTCCTCGGCGACGAGCGCCAGGAAAGACTCGACCTCGACCGGATCGATCCCTTTCCACTTGCGGGAGAACTCGTGCTTCTGAATCTCCAGGGGCGTCAGGCGTGGCATGAAACCTCCTCGTCTCTAAAAAGTCGTCAAGCCCGGCGGCGCCAAAAGAAGACGCGCCAGCACGCGCTTGATGAAAAAAATGAGCAAGATGACGAGCAATGGGGAGAAATCGATTCCGCCGGTCCGCCCGGGGGGCAGGATCCGGCGAAAGGGGCGGAGAATCGGCTCTGTCGCGGCGTAGAGAAAGCGAACGATCGGGTTGCGCGGGTCCGGGCTGACCCACGAGACGAGAGCGGCGAGGATCACGAGCCATTGCACGATCGTCAATGCGAGAAAGAGAAGATCGGTGAGAGCTCCTCCGGCGGCTCCGCCGAAATTCAAGCCGGCTCCCGGGAGCCGAACAGAACGGTGCCGAGGCGTACCTCCGTCGAGCCCTCCTCGACGGCGATCTCGAAATCGTGGCTCATCCCCATCGAGATTTCCGGAAGGGCGCGGCCGAATCGATCCTGCAGCCGATCACGGATCTCGACCAGACGCCGAAAGTCGGGTCGGGCCTCTTCCGGGTCTTTCCGCTGCGGCGGGACGGCCATGACGCCGCGCAGGTCCAGCCTGGGAAGATCGAGCACCGCCGCCGCCAGATCCACGGCTGCCTCCGGAGGCGCCCCGGACTTGCTGGCCTCCCCGGCGAGATTGAGCTCGATGAGGACGGGCAGCGGTCTCTCTTCCGCCTCGAGAAGCAAGTTCAGCTTCACGGCAAGTCTTTGTCTGTCCAAGCTTTCCACGGCTGAGAAGTATTGTAACGCCGGCTTTGCCTTGTTGG
>JBKPDV010000267.1:0-6457 GCA_046728075.1 Acidobacteriota bacterium
CCTCGATCGCCTCCTCGTAGCGTCCCTCGTTGTGCAGCTCCATGCCCCGCGCGTACCAGCCGCGGCCGCCCCCGACGAGGACCGCCCGCTCGGGCTTCTTCGTCTCCGATTGCGACGCGTTCTCGAATCCTTCGATTCCACCGGACACGCCGCCTTCGACGCCGCCGGCGACACCGCCCTTGACGCCGCGGGCGCTGCCGCCCTTCACGCCCGGCGCGACGCCTCCCGGAATTCCGCCAAGCGCGCCGTCGACAACGCCCCCTGCGATTCCTCCGGAGACTCCTCCCGGAACGCCTTCTTCGACTCCTCCACGCATGGCCGTGCGCGAGCCCGCGGGAGGTTTCCTGTTTCGGTCGATCGCCGGAGAGGCGCCCTTCTTGTGCTCGCATGGTTTCTTGGGAGTCTTTGGCTTGGACGGGGCCGCGAGGTCGCTCATCGAGATCGGCAGAAGGCTCCTCAAGCCCGGAAGCCGGAACGCGGCGCGCCTGAGGAAGGTCGTGCGCTGGTCTCCGCATTCGAACCAGGGTTGCACGGCGCCGGTCGCCATCACGGCCACGAGCATCCCGGCGCCGATCAGTGAGGCCTCCAGGGCGGAGAGCCCGCGCCGCGGCCGTTGGCCGTCGAGGATCGCGCGCATGCGAGACTCGAACTGTGAGGGCCGCGCCATCGGAACGGCCGGGAGCAGCCGCGGACGGCGCGGCAGCGAGCGCACGATGCCGAGTAGGTGAGCCGCATAGACCGACGGCTTGGTGCCGAATGTGAGAACGAGATCGTCACACGCCTTCTCACAGTCCTTGCGCGCGAGTCCGACGGCTCCCCAAACGAGCGGATGAAACCAGTAGATGGCGCGAACGACCTCGGCCAGGAGCAGTGAGATCCAGTCCCGACGCTTCACGTGCGCGAGCTCGTGTAAAAGCACCAACCGCCGCCGTTCCGGCGTCCACCGATCGGCGTCGGCCGCTAGGAGCAGCAGCGGCGGCGCGGCTCCGTACGTCATCGCGACCGCGACTCCGTCGCTCTTCAAGAGCCTGACCGGCCCGGTCAGCCCCAGATGCTGGGAAAGCTCATCCTTAACGAGGATCCAATCGAGATCGAACACGGGCCGCGCATTGCGGGCGATGTGGCGGACCCGCATCGTTCCCGTGGCGAGTCGCGCGAGGGCGTAAGCGGCGCCGAGGGCCCAGACGAGGAAAGCAGCCTGAGGCCAGGTCACGGGACGCCGCGGGGATGCGGGGGACTGCTCGAAAGACCGCGACGGTCTCGCAGCACCTCCGGAGACAGCCGGCTCCGATCGTTTCACGGTGCGGGAGGCCGCGAAACGGGAGGCGCCGCGGGAATCCTCGAGCTTCCATTTCGCGACTTGCTCTCGCGCCACGGCGGCGGGTGCGGGTCGCTCGATTCCGGGTTTGGGAAACGGATATGCCAGCAGCGGGACCCGCAGGCGCGGCACGAGCGGCAAGAGAAGAGGCAGGAGCGCGGCTCCCGCCAATGCGAGCGTCGTCAAGGCGTGGCGCCCGGCGGCGGACATCCGCCGCAGAAGCAGCCGCGCGATTCCGGCCGCGGCGAGAAGGATCGTGACCTTGAGCGTCACGTCGAGGGCAAAACGGACGGCGGCGGTGTCAGCGAGCATCTAACGGCCCTCCTCTCTGGCCTGATCGATCAAACGCGAGAGGCGGTCGAGCTCCTGCTCCGAGAGTTCCGAGCGGGACATGTCAATCAGAGCGGCGACGGCCTTCTCCGGCGATCCCTGAAAAAAAGTCTGCAACAGGTTGCGCAGGGCCGATCGGCGGGCGCGATCCGCCGGAATCGTCGGAAGGTAGACGTAGCGGTTCCCTTCTTCCACGTGGCGGACGTGCCCCTTTTGTTCGAGGATGCGCAGCAGCGCGCGGACGGCCGAGTAGCTCGGAGGGTCGGGCAGCTTCGCCAGGACGTCGGTCGCTGTGGCGCGCCCTTCCCGGTAGATGACTTCCATGATCTGACGCTCACGCCGCGAGAAGCTCGAAGGGGCCTTCATCCGCCTTCCCTCCCACCTCTGATGCTAAGAATTTAGCATAAGTGCTAGAAATTTAGCTTCGGGCCATTGAAAAGTTACGGAGGCGCCGGGAAAAGGTTCTGCGGAATCGCGCGGCGCGCGGACTCCCGATCCGGAAGGATCTCGGCCGGCAGGAACCCTCGTGTGTAAATCGCTCGATTTACAAGGGTTGAGCAGGCCTCTCGCCGATAAGACCGAAGCGGTATCTTGCGTGTATGAGACCAAAACCCCGGATTCTCTTCGAGGGAGAGCACCTCGCCCTTCTCCGCGCCGAGGGCTGGGAGTACGCCGAGCACCGGAAGGCCCGGGAAGCCGTGATGGTCGTCGCCTTGACGCCCAAGGGCGAGATCGTCCTGGCCGATGAATACCGGCCGGCCGTCGCGGCCCGTGTCCTTTCCCTGCCCGCCGGATTAGTCGGCGACAGCGGCGAGAAGGAGGAGCCGCGAGTCGCGGCAACCCGGGAGCTTCGCGAGGAGACCGGCTACGAGGCGCTCGCACTCGAGCGTCTCGGGCATGGGCCCGGTTCCGCTGGGGCCTCCTCCGAGCTCGTGACGTTCTTTCTTGCCAGCGACGCTCGAAGAGTCGGCGATCCGAGGCTGGAGGACCAGCAGTTGATTCGGGTGCACGTCGTTGCGCTCGACGGTCTGCTCTGGTGGGCCCGCGATCGGGAAGCGGAAGGCATGCTCGTGGATCCGAAGATCTGGGCCGGCCTGTATCTGGCCGCGGCGGCGGGAGTCGCGGCAGCTCTTCCCGTCTCCCCGGCAGCTCCCGAGACTTGATGCGCGAAGCGGTCCGGGCGTAGCCTCTCCACGCGGGGTGACCCGGTGACGTCTCTGCGGGTCGTGCTCGTCAAACCGAGCAAGTACGCGGCCGACGGGGCGGTCGAACGTTTCCGTCGCGGCTTCATGCCCAACAGCACGCTGCCGTATCTGGCGAGCCTCACGCCAGCGCGATTGAGCGGCGCGGGCGCGGCCTGCGAGGTCCACGCGATCGACGAGTACGTGGAGACCGACCTCGCCTATCTCGATCTGCTCGCGCCGGCAGCCGGCGGACGCACCCTCGTCGCGCTCGTGGGTGTCCAGAGCCACCAGTTCCACCGCGCGCTCGATCTGGCGGCGCTCGCAGTCTCGCGCGGAGCGTGCGCCGTGATCGGCGGGCCTCACCCGATGACCTGCGACACGGCTCCCCTCGAGCGGCGCGGGGTCTCGTTCGCCTTCAGTGAGGCAGAGGAGATCTGGGCGGACATCCTGGCCGACGCCGCGCGCGGGCAACTCGCTCCCACCTACGGCGGGCAGCGCCGCTGGGCGCCGCGCCTCGATCCTCCGACGCTCAAGCCCCCCTCCC
This sequence comes from Acidobacteriota bacterium, assembly GCA_046728075.1. GTDB lineage: Bacteria > Acidobacteriota > Thermoanaerobaculia > UBA5066 > Gp7-AA6 > JBKPDV01. The sequence continues at coordinate 3,377 of JBKPDV010000267.1, forward strand.
GCAGCAATCTCGCCCGGTACGCGGTGCCGATGCTCGGGATCTATCCCGCGCGCGGCTGTCCCTACTCCTGCAATTTCTGCTCGGTCATCAAGATCGCGGGGCACCTCGTGCGCAGCCAACCCGTGGAGACGACCGTCGTCAGCCTGCGGGCGGCCCGCCGGGCGGGAGTCAAACTCGTTTTTTTTACTTCTGACAACTTCAACAAGATTCCGCAGGCCGCCGAGCTCTTGGACGCGATCGCGGCGGAACGGATTGAGATCCCCTTCTTCGTGCAGTGCGATGCGCAGGTCTACCGCCAACCGGATCTGGTCGGGCAGCTCGCGCGGGCGGGATGCTTTCAGATGTTCGTGGGAGCGGAGTCCTTCCATGCGCCGACGCTCGCCGCCGCGCACAAGTTTCACAACACCCCGGAGAAATACGGCGAGATCGTGCGCCTCTGCCGAGCCAACGGGATCACGAGCCATCTCTCGAACATTCTCGGCTTTCCGCAAGACACGCGGGAGGGAATCCGGGGGCACCTGGAGACACTCCGCGCGCTCGATCCCGACGTCGCGTCCTTCTACATCCTGACTCCGATTCCGGGCACGCAGCAGTACGCGGAGTTTCAGGCGTCCGGCCTGCTGCTGGAGGAGAACCTCGACCGCTACGACGGAACCGCCACAACGTGGAGGCATCCAAGCTTCTCGGGCGAAGAGCTCGGCGAGCTTCTCTTCGATTGCTATCGCCGCTTCTACCGGACTCGCGACGTCGCGCGAAGGCTCGTCCGTGTCTCCCGCTTCCCGCGCGACTTCCGCCGGTTGGCCGCCGTCGCAGCGGTGGGAGGGTATGCGGCACAGTCGCGCGCCGCGGTGTGGCGGGGCCGCCATCCGATGGCCGGGGGCTTCTTCCAGGTGCGGCGAGACCGGGCCGAGGACTATCGGGAGCTTCGCCGCCGCACATTTGGGCTGGATCGGGCGCCTTTGCCCGCCGCCCGCGAGCTCTCGTCCGAGGATCAGGAAATCAACCGGAGCGCCAGACTCGGCTAGCCGTCGCTCCCGATTGTTCGAGACGCTCGGGAACCTGCAGCCTGCCGAGGCACGAGCGGGCGAAACCGCGTCGAGCGCGGAGCCCTGGAGGAAACGTCCGCCGCGACGGAGCGGGGCTAGGGCCCGCTGGCGGTTCCCGCGATCTGGATCGTCCGCACCCGCTCCTCTCGTGAGAGGGATTCGGCGCGAGTGAAGAGATCGAGGGCCCGCTCGTAGGCCTCGAGCGCGGCCGCATAACGCCCGCGGCGCAGGAGCTTTTCTCCCTGCTGCTCGAAGGAGCGTCCCTCCCGGAAGACACCCGGCGCGTGGATCGGTGCGTCCAATCGCTCCGCCGCGATCCTGGCGAGCCCCGCCTTCAGTCGCAGGGTCTCTACCGAAGAGCGGGTCTTGGCTTCTCGTCGCTGCGCCGCCCGCGCGGTCGAGGCGAGCTCGAGAGCGACTGGCTCCGAACTGGATGACAACGAGGCGGAGGAGGCGAGCAGGGCACTTTCGATTCCACTCCTGAAGAGGGCCGCTGGTGACGGCGAGAACGGCGACGCCGCCGGTCCGGAAGCCATCGTCGCTGCATCGGGAAGGCGACGCCGCATCGGGAAGTCGGCAAACAGCAAACCGACGACTGCCGCGGCGACCGCAGCCGCTCGCGCCAGCCACCGGAACCGTGAGACCAGGCGCCGAGCGAGGGGGCCGCCGAAGTCAGTGACCTCTTCGTGAGAAGACGCGGGAACCGGCCTTTCCGCCACTAATGCCGGCGCGATGGGCTCTGGCGGCTCGAGCGAGATCGCCGACGTTGCCGGAACCAGGCGCTCGTGCTCTTGCGAAAGAGGATTCGTCGAGTTTCCGTCAAACGGAGTCGGCAGAATCCGACTCTCCGGGTTCAGGAGATCGTAGAGGAACAGGGCAAGATCCGCCGCGGACGGTTCGAACGGACAGGCCGCGATCAGGTCGCGCAGGGAGGAGCGCAGCTCGACGACCGAATCAAATCGCTCATGGCGTGCGCCGACAGCAAATCGCAGCAGGAGATTGACCTCCTGCGAGAATTCGTCGTCCGCCCGCCAGCGGGCCGGGGGCAGGTCCGCCGAGGCGCGGCGGCCGGTCACGAGCTCCAACAAGAGGACGCCGATCGAATACACGTCGGTCGTTTCGTCGGCTCGACCGGTCTGTCTCGCTTCGGAGGGCAGGTAGGGCGCGACATCGCGCCACATGCGGGAGCGGGAGAGTGCCGGAAGGATGGCGCTCGAAAGACCGAACCCCTCCACGCGGACATCGGCGTCGGACGAGATGTTGACGAACCCGGGCCAGAGGGCCCCGTGGAGGCGCGGAGGGACCGAGGGGGAGGAGAACCGCATCTGTTCGATTTGTGCGGCGGCGCGTTCGGCGATGGAAAGAGCGAACTCGACGGGCATCGCCCAGCCGCCCGCGCGAGAGCGAGCGAGAACGAAGTCGAGCGTCCAGCCGCTGGTCTCGGGCCAGACCAGATAAGCCGTGCCGGCGGAGATGCGCAATCCCCGGTGGCGCTCGATCGGCTCGGCGGTCCGCTCGAGCTCTTGCCGGACCGCCGCGAGCACGGCGCGCGGCGCGAGCTCCGGCGATTGGAGCAGGCGGAGCCGGACGAATCGGCCGTCGCTGGTGTGGAGTGCACGGTAGACGGAACCGAGCGCGTCGTCTCCCAGTTGCGATACGAGCAAGTAGTCGCCGACGCTCCGAGCGCTCGAATGGGAGAAGCCGCCGATCGAGGAAGAGGAAGAGGAAGACGACAGCGAAGCGTCCCGATTCTCCGAGCTCAAACGACCGAGTTCATCGCTCATTTCGCCCTCGCTCCCGGACGATTCATAAGCGCACGCCCTCCCGCCTGGAGAGGCCATTCGCTCATGGATGGTTTGGGTGTGAAGGATTCTACCAGCCCGGGCGCGGGCAGGATCCCGGTCCGGCAGGTTGGGGCCACCTCTTGACGAGGCCGGGCAGCGGAGCGGGCCCGGTCGCGCCGCGAAGGCCGTCTAACTACCGGACCGGCAGCTACTTGCGAGGACGAGTGTCTTCGCCCACGCGATCTTTTTCG
>JBKPDV010000268.1:0-5727 GCA_046728075.1 Acidobacteriota bacterium
GAGCTTCGCAAGCGACGACCTCGTCCCTCTGGTCGCTGGCACATGGACGAAATGGTCGTGATGATCGCTGGCAAACGGCACTGCCTGTGGCGTGCGGTCGACAGTGAAGGCGAAGTTCTCGATCTCCTGATGCAATCGCGGCGGGATACAACGGCAGCGGTCAGGCTCATGCGCAAATTGATCAGGAAACAGGGCTTTGCGCCGGAAGAGATCGTCACCGACAAGCTCCGCTCCTACAGTGCCGCGATCAGGCAGCTTGGTCTTTCACCTCGCCACGAGCAGGAACTGCGTCACAACAACCGGGCTGAAAACTCCCACCAGCCGGTTCGACGCCGCGAACGCAAGATGCAAAGGTTCAAATCGCCGGGATCAGCCCAGCTCTTACTGTCCGCCCATGCTGCCGTCTACAATACGTTCAACATTTACCGCCATCTAATTTCCCGAGAGACGATGAGAACCTTTCGACGGGAAGCTCACGACCAATGGCGGGCTGTGACCCTAGTCACGCGACTTATCCCAGAGCCCGTTTTCGATTCTTTTTCGAAAGGGGGCTGCCCCGGCAGCGCAGCGAACTGAATCGAAATGTGGTCGGACCAGAGACGTGTGCACACGATAGCGACGATCTGCGGGGTACCGCCTTCGGTATCTTCAATTTGATAACTGGGCTGGGGCTGTTGCTGGCCAGCGCGCTCGCCGGGCTGCTTTGGACGGCACTCGGTCCCTCCGCAGCGCTCCTGACGGGAGCATGCCTTTCTGCAGCGGCCATGATAGGATTGTTGGCACGGACGAAGCGACCCAGCCCAGTATGACGCGGATGAACGTGGAGATGCGTGACGGTCAACGCCTGTGGACGGACCGTTGGATCGCGGCCTTTGTACTGTGCAGTCTTGTGTTTGTTGCGCTCACGATCGTGGTCTCATCGTTTGGCGTCGCCGCGGCTGAGCGTACCCTGTATCAGTGGATCGTTGAGCGGGACACGCCAGACCTCGATGTTCTCTTCAACTGGATTGACGAGCTTGGCAACGAGACTGTTCTGCTTGTGGCCGCCCTCCTGTTGACCCTCGCGTTGCCGTCTCGGCGGGGTCAGCCCTGGTGGCTTCTGATCGCCGTGCTTCTTCTGTCATCCGGCATCGAGGAACTCGTAGAGCAGATCGTTGGGCGTTCAGGACCCGGAGGAACCGGCACCGGCTTTCCGAGCGGTGGGGTAGCCGCTACGGCAGGATTTTTTGTCATCGGCGCCTATCTGCTGCAGCAGGCCGTGGCGACGGAGATCGGCAAGGCGGCGGTGTGGGCCGGCGCCGTCACCTGCGTCGTGCTCGTAAGCATCGGGCGGATCGTTGTTCATACGCAATGGCCGCTCGATAGCCTCGGCGGAGTAGCACTCGGGCTGGCAAGCGCAGCGGCACTGGTCTGCATGGTCAAGGCCGATCAAGTAGGTCTACTGCGCCAAATGGTCGGGGCGCTCGGCGTGTCCCGTGTCCCCTGGTGGTGGTGGCTGTCCCGCGGTGCGCGCGATGAGGAAGTGCCTGTTGTCCCCCGGTCGGATGATAGTGCCGAGCCTTCTCCGTTCCTACAGGTCCTCTACTACCTCTACCAGAGACGGCTCCTAGCACGGGTCGGTGGAGGCGCGATGCCGCGGCATATCGGCATCATCCTCGACGGCAATCGCCGATATGGCGCGCAGCGTGGTCTTACTGAACCCAAAGAGATATATCTGCTGGGGGCCCGGAAGCTCGATGATATCCTGCGATGGTGCAGCGATCTGCGCATCCCCGCGGTCACCTTGTGGGTCCTATCCACCGACAACCTCACGCGTCCGCCGGCGCAGATCTCGGGAATCCTCGCCGCGGTCGAGTCCAAGCTCAACGCTCTTGCCGGCGATGCGCGTATTCATCGCCAGCGTGTCCGTATCCGCGCCGTCGGGCGCGTCAACATCTTGCCGGAGTCGACGCGGCGCGCCATCGAAGCCGCTGACGTTGCGACCGCCGGCTATGACGACATGATCCTGACCATTGCCGTTGCCTACGGCGGCCGTGAGGAGATTGCCGACGCCGTCCGGGCGATGCTGCGGGAGCGATCGAACGCTGGTGCAGTTCTGGCGGATGTCGTCGAGGAGGTGACGCCGAAGAGGATCGGCCAGTACCTCTACAGTGTCGACCTCCCAGATCCAGACCTCATCATCCGCACGAGCGGCGAGATCCGCTTGTCGGGCTTCCTCCTGTGGCAGAGCGCCCATAGTGAGTTTTATTTTTCGGATGTCTTTTGGCCGGCCTTTCGCAAGATCGATCTGCTGCGCGCCATCCGAGATTTCCAGCGTCGCAGGCGGCGCTTCGGGCAGTGACATCTCCCATTGCGATCTTGCACCCTGTAGGGCGCAAACCGCGATCGTGGCCCGACGCTGGAGGACAATAGTTGCTGCCGCAAACAGAGGTTCTCTGCCACCAGCAGCGCCTTCGGCTTGAGGAGCGCCGCGATCACGCACGCCATCCATCGGATCACCAATCCCTCCCGCTTATTGTCACCGCAGCGGGAGTGTTCCATTCGATCCGATTAATGAGAAGCTCGCCGGATGGAGTTTTTGCGCCCCACACCCCGGACGAGGTTTTTGCGCCCTACAGCAACCGGCGATCCGCTTGTTCACCTCGGCACGCACGCCCGCGCTTCGGCGTAAAGCGATCGGGTCGGCGGCCTCGCTTCAACGTCCCCGACACTCACGCCGCGGCCAAATCCCCATTGCGCCCGCCGCTGCACCGTCAGTGCCCTACACCCCCGCGATTTCGTGCCTTGGCGCTTTTCGGACGCCGGCCACCCCAGCGCCTCGATGGTCTCAGCATGCCGGCGTCCGAAAACCTGCACAGAAGCGGAAGTCGGTGACCGTTGTTGCAGCAGTCAAGCTTTTCACACGATCAAAACAGGAAACCGCCGCAGATCAGATCGTCGCGCGGCATTTAATACCCACGCGCGGGATCGGCGATATTAATGAGCGACTGCCCGTCGCGCAGTCGCCTGTAGTTCTCCGCGACGTGCGCAAGTGAGCCCTGTCGCATGCCGCCCCTCGTGCGGCGTGACCACCACCTTCGGATGACTCCACAGCGGGGTCTCCGGCGGCAGCGGTTCCGCGCGGAAAACGTCGAGCACGGCACCCTGAGGAGCGCTGCCGAGGACATTGAGCGATCTATCGTGCGGTCATGGTCGGCCCGCCGAGGATTGTTGAATTTTGGGGCTGTTGGCACTCTTCGACCATGCGCCTCTGACACGGGTAGCTTCTTGCTAAGGCAGGCGGGTCTCCAGGACGTTCAGAATCGAATAGACGGGGACTCGACTATCTGACTATGTGCGGAGTCCACATCCGACATGGAGGTCACCGTGGCAAAGGCGAAGGCGAAGAAGACGACCAAGGGCAAGAGTGAGGTTCAAGTCAGGGCGAAGGCCAAGCCCGCAAGGGGGCGGACCGTGGCGAAGCGGGCGACCAAAAGCAGAGCGAAGGCCAAGAGCAAATCCAGCGTCGATGTCACGTCCGTCGCAACCGACGTGGCGCGTTCAAGACGAATCCAGGGCTTGGGGAAGTGATCCGCGCGGCCTCGGCCTAGCTGTCGAGTCGAATCGGGGACCAGATGCAGGCGTTCAATCCGGGACAGACAGGGCTTGGATTTCCTGACCATCGTCCCCCCGACACAACGCGAAGGAGGGCGACATGGCAAAGGCAAAGACGAAGAAGGCGACCAAGAATAGGGTCGACCAGGAGGTCAAGCCCTTGGACCAGGACCCGCTCCAAAAGTTCGGCAGGCTGGGGGAGAAGGACCCCGCGGTATTCCGCAAGGAACTGGACAAGTGGATGCGGGACAACAACAGGGTGAAGTCCGCCCGCTAGCTGGGTCTGGCCCGCAATCAATCTCTCACGGCAGCAGCTCCAGGCGTTTGCGCACAGGCACGCCATCACCCTGGCGGGCACACTGGCGGGCGTACAGGCCGCCTTGGCTTCGGCATGGCAGATCGAGCTGACCGACGGACGAGGGACGAATTAGCTTGAGCGCTTGCCAGCGGAGAAGCCGAGGGCGAGGCGGTGCATTGAGGGCCGGGGAGGGCCTGTGAGTTTAGGTCGTCGTCGACTTTGGCGTCGGCGCCGCGACGGCAGCGCTTCGAGCGCGCCCCTCGAACACTTTGAGGTATCGATTGCGTCTACAGTCGTGCTCATACATGCAATAGAGTAGCCATACCCGCTGCCAAATTTCGTCATCCGGCGCCAGATATTCGATCTTCAAGCCAAGAGCGGCGGCTTGCCGAACAGGTCGGTGTTCGTGAGATCGGCCGCGAACACCGCATTGTCGTCATGAACCGTCGAGCTCAGCAGCAACGGTTGCTGGCCGTTCAGACGCAATTCGAGATGCGACAGGTAGCGGGTGTCGCAATGATAGAGTCCGTCCGGTGCGCCGGGGAAAGGCACGATGTCGCCGTAGTGATTGAACAGCGCGAAACTGTCGCCATGCTTGAGCGCGCGCAAACGGCGCTCCTGCAGGGAGCTGACCGCGGGGATTAGAACTGGGAGGCGACCTCGGCGTCCGCCGTGCCCTGCGGATGAAGCTGCTGTGCCTGCGTCATGCGCCCTCAGATCGCTCGCACCAGGCCGTCCGCTTCCGCCCAATGGGGCCGATGCCGACGCGCTACCCGCCCGGCGCAAAGCCCCTCATACACGGCCAGATAGTCGCGCGCCATCCGCCCGGCAGAGAAGCGCTTCTCGAATTCACGCCGGATGCGGCCGCGGCTGAATTCCAGGACGCGCGGGACGGCGGCAACCGCGGCATCGACGCTGTCGACGACGAGTCCGGTCACGCCGTCGTCGACCACCTTGGGGACCGCGCCGCATCGAAAGGCGACCACCGGCGTGCCGTTGGCCATGGCCTCGATCATGGCCAGGCCGAACGGCTCCGGCCAGTCGATGGGGAAGAGCAACGCCGCGGCATTGCCGAGAAACTCGCCCTTGTCGGAGTCGCTGATCTCACCCAGGAATTCGATGCCGGGTCGGCGCAGAAGCGGATCGATGACGGACTCGAAGTAGTTGCGATCGACCTTGTCGACCTTGGCGGCGATCTTGAGGGGCAAGCCGACGCGGCCCGCGATCTTGATGGCGCGGTCGAGGCGCTTTTCCGGGCTGACGCGGCCGATGAACGCCAGGTATCTGCCGGCGCCGGTGCCGAGGGCGTACAGATCGCGCGGCAAGCCGTGCGGCACCGTGGCGCACCAGTTCGCCCGCGGGAGCGGCCGGCGCTGACTGTTCGAGATCGAGACCAACGGCAGGTCCGGGAATTCGGCATAGATAGCCGGCAAGTCCGGGAGGTCCAGGCGCCCGTGCAACGTCGTCACCATGGGACGCGCCCGTGCGGCGACACTCGCAAAATGCAGGTAATCGGTATGGAAATGTATGACGTCGAATTGCGCCGCCTGCGCGGCGATGCGATTGAACATGATCATATGGTAGATCAGGGGATCCAGGACCGTCGGATCGAGGCGCAGCGCCCGCGCGCAAATCGGTTCGAGCCGCGCCGTGGTGTTGGAGTCGCCGCTGGCGAAGAGGGTCACTTCATGGCCACCGCGAACCAGTTCTTCCGTGAGGTAAGAAACCACTCGCTCCGTTCCGCCATAAAAGCGGGGCGGACAAGCTTCATGCAGCGGAGCAACTTGCGCAATTCTCATAATCCGAGATTCTCCTTCCGCGCCTCATCGATCAGC
>JBKPDV010000269.1:0-6866 GCA_046728075.1 Acidobacteriota bacterium
GGTCTACGTCGCGTAGGAGTGGAAAAGCGAGATTCAGATCCGGAGAGTGCCTCAGCGTTGCGTCCTACGTAATCGAATCCACCGGACGATTACCGCTTCAGCGCCGTCTTTGCCAACAAGCGTCAGATACAAGGGATGAGCGCCATGCGGGAGTGAGGGGATGTGAAATGTGAATCCCGCGCGGTCGCTGTCCCGAAACCCAGGGTAGGCCTGCGGAACACCCGGGTGAGGAACTCCGTAGTCAACTTGGCCGCCTTGCCCTTGATCAGTCGCAAGCCGCACGGCCGAGACGCCACTACGGGCGAGTGCCCAACCCAGTCCGATGTCGCCTGCGGACACTGACTGACCGTCGGTCGGGAAATCTATCCAACCGAACGGGCGAGTCTGTTGGGCATCCGCGGTCGAGAGGTATCTGTCGAACTCTTTCCTAGCGGAGCCGAGTTGGTCGGCCGAAGCTAGACCTCCCGGCGGCATCCCGACGGTGAACACGAAGTCCTTTCTACCGGAGTGGTCGAAAGTCCGTATCGGAACTAGCAACGCGGAGCTCACGCCGGAGCGGAGCAGCTGAGCATAGGCGAATTCGCGCCCGTCGATCAGAAGGTCGGTGTGATAGACGACGACTTTGGCTCCGAGACGTGTCACCTCTTGCCACGCTTGTGTCGGGATCGGTCGCTTCTCGAAGAGGGCATTCAGGGCGTCGTATTCCTTTGGGAAAAAGCCGGAGTAACCGTTGACCAGCGGGCGAAAGTGGTGGGGTGATCGGTATACGTATTCGATGTCGTGGTCGAGACCAAATGGCATTTCGATAACGGCACCGCTGAACGGTGCAGAGGCCAGCCAACGATAGACGGTCGCGGGCCGCGCGTCGGCCCAGAAGACAAATAGCGGAAACGACGCGTACTCGATCGTGACCAGTCCGAGGAGGCCGGCTGCGATCGCGAAACGAACCACGGGCCTTCCCACTCGAACACAGAAGGCAGAGAGTCCGACAGCTGCGAGGATCCCGAGCCCGAGATGAAATAAAACGATGGCGCGGGCAGGCACGCGGATGGCCTGGAGCAGAGGGCCAGAAATCCGGTACAGGGCGGGGTAGAGCGGGGTATTGGTGCCGAGGGCGAGGAGAACCCCCGTGGCGGCCAGCAGCAGACCCAGGACCCGTCCCCGTCGGAAGAGGTGCCCGCCCGAGGCTGCTCCGAAGAATCCGAGCAGCAATGCAGTCAGTCCCGGGAAAAAGGCTTCCCTGCGATCCCGCAATCCCTTCGCGAGACTGCCATACAGCCAATTGCCTCCGCCGGCGTCGAGAAAATCCTTCGGCCGGGCGGAGTAGGAGCTCGCTTCTTCAAGAGTCCTTTTGAGACCGTGAAGCGTCGCGGCTTTTTGATAGGTCAGAGCGATCGGCAAAAATAATACAGCGGCGATGAGTGAGACGAGTGCGACGCGCCTGTACAGAGGGAGTCGATTGCGCAACCCGGACCGCGCTGCATCTTCGAGGAGCACGATCAACACCAGAAGGACAGAGAAAATCGCATAGTGCAGATTGGCCAGCGCGTTCCAGAGAAGAAACAACCCGTAGAGGATGAGATCGCGACGCGATGTATCGCGGAGGTAGCGTAGGAGAAAGAGAAGAGCCAGAGCGAGAAACGCTCCCCACTGAAACTGGAAATGGGAAATCTGGGCGAAACGCCAGGGAACAAAGGCGTAAAGCATGCCCGCTACCAGCGAAGCAGAGGCATCTCCGGTCATTTCACGGGCGAGCGCCCAGCCGGCGAGCCCGGAAGAGAACAACCCCAGCAGCAGGAGAACGTTGTACACCTGGATGTATGACATTCCGAGCATCAAGAGCGGGAATCCAAGAATGGCTACTCCGAGGAGGTTCTCGGAAAACGCGAGCGCATATCGCGCCGGGTAAAAGATATTGGCACCGAACAAGTGCCCGGGATCCGTGAGCAGCTGGTGGTAGTCCCAGTTCAAGATCCAGGCATTCAGCTCGCCATCCAAGTTGTCTGTGATGCCGTCTGAGAGCCTGATAGCCGCCGGCCAGGTAAGGAGAATGGTGAGGAGTAGAAAAAAGGCTGCTGCCAGGGCCATGGCTCGCCTTCCGCCACGGGCTACCCTGCTATTTGCGACAGCCATTCCTGGTGTGTAGATATACGAACCCATGGTTCCTTTTATCGACGTCAGCGTCTTCCAACTGAAGACTGAGGACTGAGGACTGAGGACCGAGGACTGAGGACTTAAGCGGCTACCGCCAAAGAGGCCGCTAAGTGCTTGATTTCGTTGACACGGCTGCCCCGCTGCCCTAATCTCTTGTCATCAACTCGGACGCACAACATCAGGACCGACCCGCCAACACCGAGGCGGAGATCGATCGCGTCTTCAGCGAGACCCGGCCGCTCATTCAGATGGCGTTGATTCACTACCGCGTGGGTAAACGCGACGCGAACGCGATCGAGAGAGATCTTCGGCTCTGGTTCGTGCGCCTCGTCCAGCGGGTGAACAATTCCCTGACGCCGGTGTCCGCTTTTCGAAAATATCTCCTGCTCGCGACCTGCGAGTTCGCCTACTCTTACCAGGCGCGCAACCTCGAAGGGCAGGCGAAGGACCCGCGGCTCCGGGAGATCCTGGCCCGAAGCCCGCGAACCGTGGCGGCCGAGTTGCAGAAAATGCTCGAGTGAGGCCCGATCAGATGAAGATCGGCTTGCCCAGGCGCGCCGCGAACCGGGGCCGGAACCGGGCTGCGTCGTAGTCCGAGGCGACATCCACGGTCCTCGAGCCTGCTGCCGGGTCGGGCAGCTCGGAATGGTCGTAGATTCCTCGGCGCAGGCAGACCATCCGCCCCGTCTTTCCCTGCGCCGCCAGCTCGACGGCGAGCGTTCCGTAGGTGTTCGCGACGACCTTGTCCAGGTGGTCGGGCTCGCCGCTGCGCAGATCGTGGGTCAGGTCCTGCGTGCGCGCGGGCAGCCCCGTCCGCCGAGTGATCTCTTCCACCAGCGCCTCACCGACGTTCTGCTTGTGGCGATGTCCGTAGGCGTCGGGTGGACCGACCTCCTGGAGCCTGCCGCCCTTCCAGATCGCCCCTTCGGAGCAGACGACCATCGAATAGTGGCTCGGGTGTCCAGCCTGAGCGCGGGCGAGCGCATCGCAGAGAACATCGATGTCGAAGGGATGTTCGGGAATCGCACAAAGCAAATCGGAAATTGCCATCGCCGTGCCCAGCGCCGTGAATCCCGAGTCTCTTCCGAAGATCCGGAATACGCCGACGACTTCGTGGGAGCCCAGATGTGTCCGCTGGCGGTTGATGAACGCGACAGCCCGATTGATCGCCGTCGCGAAGCCGATGCAGTACTCGGTTCCCCGCACGTCGTTGTCCATCGTCTTGGGGATTCCGATGACGGGAAATCCGCGCGTCTGGAGGGTGTGCGCATAGCCGAGCGTGTCGTCCCCGCCGATGGCGATGAGGCAGTCGATTCCGAGCTCCGTCAAGTTGCGGATGACGATGTCGGTCGCGTCGAACAGGTCCTCGCCGACGCGCGCGAGCTCCGACGAACGCGCCGCCAGGACCTCCGGCAGCTCCGCCAGGCGCATGCGGTCGGGCCGGGTGCGAGAAGTGTGGAGGAAGGTCCCTCCCGTGCGATCGACCGTGCGCACGCGCTCGTCGGTCAACGCCACGACATCGCTCCACATCTCCATCGCGGGATCGCGCCGCATGGTGACGGTTCCCTTCCAGCCGCGCAGGATCCCGGTCACGTGGGCATCGCTCGAGCCGGAGCGGAGCCAGCCGTGGTCCTTGGCGGTCTGATAGACGGACTTGATCGCGGCGTTCAAGCCGGGGACGTCGCCGCCGCCCGTGAGAACGCCGATGTGCTGGATCGCCACGGATTCCTTTCCGAGGCCGATATTCTCACGAGCTCTCCGCGGGCACGACGAGGACCGGCCGGTCCGCCTGCTCGAGAACTCGAAGCGTCACGTCGTCTCGAGCGGCGATCAAGCGCGAGCGGGGACCGTGCCCGCCGATGACGACCAGATCGTAGTCCCCTTCGCGCGCCTCCTCCCGTATTCCGGCCAGCGGAGAGGAAGCGTCACGCACGCGCGCCTCCGCCGTGACGTCAAAGGCGGAGAGAGTCTTGATGCCTTGCTCGAGATGGACGCTGATCCAACGTGGGGGTGGACCGGGCCCTCGCGAGACGTGGAGGAGCGTGACGCGTGCTCCCAGGCGTCCCGCCAGCCAACCGCCCACGCGCACGTCGCTCTTGCCCGGCTCGCCGACCGCGGTGCAGATGAGGACGCGCTCAAAGCGATCCTTTCGCAGGGCCCCCACGAGCGTCGGCGTCGATATTTGCGCCAGCAGCCGCTGCAACACCCCGCTCTTCATGGCTTGTCGGCCCGGCTCGCCGATTACGACCAGATCGTAGAAGCCTTCGGCCTGTTCATCGCGGAGCTGCTCGGCGGGGTTGCCCGACCGGACCCGCACGTCGGCCGCTTCCGCCTCGAAGCGCGACTGCAGGGCCTGTCGCAGCGGATCGGGAGGCTTTGTCGGCTTGACTACACCCAGCACGATCAGGTTTCCGTCGATCGCGGCCGCCAGGCGGCGGGCCATCTCGACAGGAGGCTTCTTGCCGCGGATCGGATCGGCGACGAGAAGCCTCGGCCGGGGCTGCTTCAAGATGCGCCACCCGCTCAAGCCGATCCAGGCTTCCTCCGGAACCGGCAGATCGGCGCTCAGGACGGCCTCGACGAGCAGGCCTTCCTCACCGAAAGGAAGCGGCGGAGAGACCTGGCGCGTGCGGGGGAGGCGCTCCGCTCGCAGCCGAACCCGGCGAAGCGCCCCGACGAAATTCGATTCGATGACTCGCGCGCGCCCGAGCGTGGGTAAGTCAGCGGGAGAATCCCCGCGGAGGCTGACCTGCTCCGGGCGGATCAGCACACGCACGGGAGCTCCCTCCCCGTGAGGGACTTCTTCGGGCACCGGAAGGCGCAGCGAGCCGAACTCCGCCTGGCCGTCGCGGCAGCGGCCCACGAGGACCGTGCCGGCGCCGAGAAACGTCGCAGTCGTGAGAGAAGTGGGGCTCGAATAGAGCTGCTCGGGGAGACCGACCTCGACCAGACGGCCGCGCTCGATGACGCCGATGCGGTCCGCCATCTCGAAGGCTTCTTCCTGATCGTGAGTCACGAGGATGGTCGTGACTTTCAGCCGCTGCTGAATCGCTCGGAAGCTTCGCCGCACCTGGGAACGAATCTTCACGTCGAGGGCTCCGAACGGCTCGTCCAGCAGGAGAACCTTCGGCTCATAGGCGAGCGCCCGCGCCAGGGCGACCCTCTGCTGCTGACCGCCGGAAAGCTGCCGTGCATAGCGATTTCCCAGGCCTCCCAGCCCGACCAGATCCAGCAGCTCCTCGCTCTTGCGGCGGCGTTCCCTGCGGCGGACCCCGCGGATCCTCAAACCGAAAGCGATGTTCTCGGAGACGGTCATGTGCTGGAAGACCGAGTAGTTTTGGAAGACGAGCCCGACCCCGCGTTGCTGCGGCGGCAGGTCCGTCACGTCCCGACCCACCAGCAGGATGCGTCCCTCGTCGGAGGAGGCCAGGCCCGCGACCATCCGCAGGACCGTGCTCTTGCCGCTGCCAGAGGAGCCCAGGAGCACGAAGAGCTCTCCGTCGGCGATCTCGAGCGAGACGTGATCGACGACGGAGCGGCCTCCGAATCGCTTGGTGAGCCCCTCGACGACGATCGACATCTCTACTCCGCCGTTTCGCCCTTCGAGCGAGAAGCGAAAAGAAAGAGAGTGAAGAAAATCGCGAAGGAGAGGGTTGCCAGCACAGCCGCGATGGCGTTCGCGTTGGCGATGTTGCCCGCCTCGAACTGCGCGAAGATGTAGAGCGGGGCCGTCTGGGTCCTCAACCTCAAGTTGCCCGAGACCATCACCGTCGCTCCAAACTCTCCCAGCGAGTGGGCAAACGTGAGCAGGGCGCCGGTGATCATGCCGCCTCGCAGGGCGGGCAGGAGCACCAGTCGGAAGGTGGTCCACGGCGTCGCCCCGATCGTGTAGGCGGCTTCCTCATACGTCGCCTCGAGCTCGTCCAGAACGGGCTTGACCGCTCCGAGCATGTAAGGAAACGTCACGAAGAGATGCGCGAGGAGGACTCCGGCTGGGCGGAACATCGGCTGCAGGCCGAGAGGATCGATGATTTTTCCGAGAAGGCCGATCGGTCCCCAGAGCAGAAGGAGCGAGGTCCCGACCACGACCGTCGGGATCGCGACCGGCAGGTTCACGACGACGTTCAGGGTGCGGTCTCCCCAGAAGCGATACTTCGAAAGGACATAGGCGGCCAGGGTTCCCAGGACTGCGTTGACCACCGTCGTCGCAAAGGCGATGAGCAGGGAGAAGCGCAACGCGAACTGCGCTTCGGGCGCCCGAACCGCGGACCAGAAGGCGTCCGGCCCGCCCTTTCCAGCGAAGACGAAGACCGCCGCCAGCGGCATCAGCAGAAGGGGGAGCAGGACCAGCAGCAGAAGGCTGACCGGCAGGAAGCTCGAGCCCCGTCCGAGATCCCGGCGCCTCATTTCTTCAGCTCCGCGAGCACCTGTCGCTTCCAGATTCCATCCACGATCTCCTTCTTGGCGCGCTTCCATCCTCCCAGGTCCGAGATCTGGAACGGGTCCTCGATTCGACCAAAGGCCGGATTGGCCGCGTTGAGCGGCTCCTCCACGCTGCGAAAGCCATATCGGACGAAGATCTTCTGCGCGTCCTCGCTCCAGAGGAAGCGCTGAAAGGCGTCGACCAAGTCGCGTTCTTTGTGCGAGACGTTGCGGTCGACGCGCACGAGCGTGTGCTCGGAAAGGATCGTCGAGCGCGGGTAGACGACGTC
>JBKPDV010000270.1:0-11638 GCA_046728075.1 Acidobacteriota bacterium
AACACCCCCCCGCCGCCCAAAAAAAACCCCCCCGGCCCGGGGGGGCCCCCCGCGCCGCCCGCCCACCCCCCCCCCCCCGCGGGGGGGGGGGGGGGGGGGGGGCGCCCCGCGCCGCGCCGGCTCAGGAAGGCTTTCAGCGACGGTTTTCTGGTCGCGATTAAGATGCGATTCTTCGGAGAAGTCTCAAGCCCCTCACCCTACCCTCTCCCCTCAGGGGAGAGGGGATGCTTTCTGAACGCGTACCTCAATTGTATGTACCCGTCCCCCTACGAGGGTCGGGTGAGGGGAAATCTATCGCCGAGAACCCGTCCCTTTCGCTACTTCTCCTCCGCTACATCTTCGCCGCTGCCGCCGCCTTGGTCGACTTTCCTTCCATGATGAGCGACCAGCTCTTCCCGTCCTCGGACATCTCGTACTTGAAGCTGTAGGACGTCGGTGAATCCTCGGTCATCGAATAGCGGCCGTGGTAAGTCTTGCCTCCCATCTTCGACTCGTCCGTAAAGACCCAATTCTTCCCGTCGACGCTTCCCTTGCTCAACGTCGCAAAGCCCGAGTTGTCGATGCCGTAGTACGTATAGCTCTTGTTCTCCGCGTCGTAGGCAAGGATCCCGAGGCCGTGCGACGGCCCCATCGGCGACTTGCCGGTCGAGTGGATGACGACTTGGAAGCCGCCGGGGAACCACTCGGCCTTGTCAGCCGAGGTCATCTTGCCGGCTGGCATCATCGGGTTCTGCTTGATGTCCCCATCCGTGTTCCAGGTCCCGACGAAATACGCGAGCCTCTTGACCTCCGGACCGGGCTTGGGCGCCTCCATCTTCTTCTCCGGCGCCGCGGCTTTCTTTTCCGCCCCGCCTTTCGTGTCCTGCGCGGGCACGGCGATCGCCGCCATCAGCAGACCGGAGGCCGCAAGAATCGCAAGTCTGGGATTCCTCATGGTGTTTCTCCTCCTCTTATTGAGGGCGCATTCTAGACCCGAACTCGCCCGCTGGCGGAGCGTTTCGGTCGGATAGCATCCCTGCGTGCAAGCGCTTTTGTTCGAGCCGGGTCTGGCTCGAGTCGGAGAAACTCGGCGGCCGATTCCGCGGCGGCACGAGGCTCTCGTGCGGATGATCCTCTCGGGGATCTGCAACACGGACCTGGAGTTGCTCCGCGGTTACCACGGCTTCTCCGGAATCCCGGGTCACGAGTTCGTCGGCGTCGTCGAGGGACCGGCATCCTCCCGGTTCCTCGGCAAACGGGTCGTCGGCGAGATCAACCTCGCCTGCCGCCGGTGCGCGTGGTGCCGAAGGGGGCTCGGCCGCCACTGTCCGAAGCGGACGGTGCTGGGGATCGTGAAGCACCCGGGCGCTCACGCGGAATACCTGACACTTCCGGAAAACAATTTATATATTGTACCCGGTGCCATTGCCGACGAAGCGGCCGTCTTCGTCGAGCCGCTGGCCGCTGCCTGCGAGATCCTCGATCAGGTTTCCGTGACCCGAAAGACCCGCGCCGCAGTGCTCGGCGTCGGGAAGCTCGGGGCCCTCTGCGCCGCCGTCCTGGAGAACGCCGGAGCCGACGTGGCGCGTCTCTCCCGCAAGAGCCGGGCTCGCCCGCGCTCCTTCGACCTGGTCGTGGAAGCCACCGGGTCTCCCGCCGGGATGCCGCGCGCGATCGAGCTCGCCGCACCGCGCGGCACGATCGTCTGGAAGTCGACCCACCACGCGCCCGCCAGCTTCGACGCGGCGCCTGTCGTGGTCAACGAGATCACGATCGTCGGCAGCCGCTGCGGCCGGTTCGAGCCTGCGCTGGATCTCCTGAGGCGGGGCAAGGTGGACGTCGCAGGCCTTCTGTCTGCCGAGCTTCCGCTCTCGCGGGCGCCTCGAGCTCTCGCGCTTGCGGGAAAACGGGGGATTCGAAAGGTCCTCCTGCGTCCGACCGCATAGCGATATCCTCGTCATTCCGGAGGATCCATGAAACGAGTGAAGGCTTTTTCGGTGGGTCTCCTCGCCTGCGCCGCCGCGGCTCTCGCGCTGGACGGCACGGCGGCGGGAGTCAAATGGACGGTCCCTGCATCCTGGAAGCTCGATGCCGCACGCCCGATGCGGGTGGCGACCTACGCGATCCCGGCCGCGCCCGGCGCCGAGGCGGGGGAATGCGGAGTCTTTTTCTTCGGCAAGGGCCAGGGAGGCGGAGTCGACGAAAATCTCAACCGCTGGGTCTCGCAGTTCGAAGGAGGCGCGCCTCCAAAGAAGTCGGAAAAAACGGTCGGCGGCTGGAAGGTGCATCTCGTCGATGTTTCCGGCACGTACCTCGCGCCGGGCGGGCCGATGATGCAATCGCAGGGGAAGAAGCCCGGCTACAGGCTGCTCGGCGCAATCGTCGAGGCCCCGAACGGAATGGTCTTCTTCAAGTGCACGGGACCGGCCGCGACGATCTCGAAGGCTCAAGCGGATTTCGATCGAATGATCGGGTCCCTGGCAAAGTCGGCAGCGACCGCGCTGTGAAAGCCGCGAGGCCGTGAGCCTCCGCGCGCTGCGCGCTTGGCGCTCGGCTTGAGCTCGGAGGACGGCGGCGGAAAGACGGCGTTTCTCTCGACGGTTCTTTTCTCGGCTCTCCTGACCGGCATCACGATCGCCCGTCACGAGCCCCCCGCTCCCAAATCCGCGAACGCTCCCCCTTCGGAGTTCTCGGCGTCGCGGGCGCGCGAGCTGCTGGGCCGGCTGCTCGGCGACGGCGCGCCCCACCCCGTCGGAAGCGAAGCGAACGCGCGCGTCCGGGAACGCATCGTGGGCGAGCTGCAAAGGTTGGGCTACGAGCCGGCGGTCGAGACGGCCTTCGCCTGCGGCCACGCGGGCTCCTGCGCCACCGCGCGCAATGTCGTCGCGACATTGCCGGGGAGTCGGAACGGCAAGGCCGTCCTGCTCTGCGCGCACTATGACTCGGTCGGCGCGGGCCCGGGCGCCTCCGACGACGGAATGGGCGTCGCCGCGCTTCTCGAGATCGCGCGAATCCTCAAGACGGAGCCCGCGCGCCGGAACCCTGTGCTCTTCCTGTTCGACGAAGGGGAGGAAGCCGGATTGATCGGCGCGGAGGGCTTCTTCCGACCCGAGCTCGGGCAGCGGCCGATCGGCGCCGTCATCAATCTGGAGAACCGAGGGACGTCGGGAACGAGCTACCTTTTCGAGACGAGCACCGGCAATCGCTGGCTGGTCGGCCTCGCCGCCCGCGCGCTGCCGCGTCCGGTGACGAGCTCGCTCTTCTACACCGTGTACCAGTTTCTCCCCAACGACACGAATCTGACCGTCTTCCGGGCGCATGGCCTCGCGGGAGTCAACTTCGCCGCCGTCGAAGGGGTAACTCGCTACCACACCTCGCGCGATGATCTGGCGCACGCGTCTCTCTCGACGCTGCAGCACCATGGAGACAACGCGCTCGTGATGGCGCGCTCGTTCGCCGGCGCCGATCTTTCACAGCCTCCCGCCGGCGATGCGGTGTTCTTCGATCTCTTTGGGGCCGGCATCGTCCGATGGCCCGAGAGCGCAGCCCTGCCGCTCGCCATCGCCACACTCGTCCTTCTCGCGATCACGCTGGCAGTGCGTCCTCGGGAAGAGCGAGCCTCGCTGGGTTCCGTCCTGCTCGGCCTCCTCGCCGCAGCGGCGATTCCGCTCATTTCCGGCGGCGTCGGATTCGCCATCACCTACGTCCTGCGCCGGATCGGCGCGCTGCCGACTCCGTGGATCGCGAATCCCTTCTGGATGCGCGTGGCCGTGTGGTGTCTTGCACTCCTCGGCGCCTGGCTCGTCGTCTCCTGGCTCGCCCGCCGCGCCGGCAGCGCGGGACTCTGGGCTGGGCTGTGGTTTCTCTGGACGTTCCTCGCGGTTCTTCTCGCCTGGCGCCTGCCGGGTCTCTCGTTTCTCTTTTTCGTCCCGGCGGCCGTCGCGGCGGTGTCCGGGACGCTGGCAGGCGTCGCCGGTCGATCCCTCTTCTTGCGAAGGTTCGCGATCGCGGCTCCCGCCTGCGCCGCGGCTCTTTTCTGGCTGCCGGTCGCCTGGTTTCTCGACACCGCCCTCGGATCCCCGATCGGCGCGATCGCGACGGCAGCCTCTGTCGGACTCTGGGCAGCATCCGCTGCTCCGGCGTTCTCCGCGGTCTCCGCGAAGGGGCGCCGGCGAATCCTGGCGGCGCTCTCGATCGGCGCTCTCGTCTCCGTCGGCATAGCCGCCGCCGCGAGACCCTTCTCCGCCGACTCGCCGGAGCGAATGTCGATTGCCTTCTCGCAGGACGCCGACACGCAGCGATCGAGGTGGCTCGCCTACGCGGAATCGGGACGGCTGCGCGGCGATCTGGCTCGAGCCGCGAACTTCTCGGCAGCACCTGTCCGGGCCTTTCCCTGGTCTGGTGGGGCCGGCGCATTTGCGGCGGACGCGCCCGGCGCTTCTCTGCCCGCTCCCTCGGCCACCGTCCTCGAGGATTCGCGCGACGGTTCCACGCGCCGCATCCGACTGAATCTGCGCTCGCCTCGCGGAGCGCCCGCTGTCTTCCTCGCTATCTCTCCAGCCGCTCAGATTCAGTCGGTCCGAGTCGCGGGAGAGGCGCTCGCCCCGATCAACGCTCGCGTCGTTTCCTACCAGCGCGGCTGGCGCCTGATCACCTGCCTGACGACTCCCTCCGAAGGAGTCGAGTTCACGCTCGTGGCTGGTCCGAATCCTTTGGATTTCTACGCCGGTGATCGTTCGGCCGGTCTTCCGACGACTGGCGATCCTTTGCTTCGAGCGCGGGGACCGGAGGCCGCGCCAAGCCAGCAGGGCGATGTGACGATCGTCACCCGCCGACTGAAGCTCTAGCGGGATCGGTCTTCTGCCAAAAGCTCCGCGAGCGCGTGGATCGTGAGCGGCGAGCACCCTTCGGCCTTGTTGTTCACTAGTACGGAGATGGGGATCTGCCGCTCGACGGCGAGCCGGAGCAGGTCGAGGATCTGGCGCCGCATCTCCGGCTGCGGCGAGGAGATCCGATCGAACGGGCGCAGCTCCTCACGGCGCCCCTCGTAGGTGCTGCCGGGCGGGAGAAGAAGGCGCACGAGAGCGAAGGGAGCCTGCTCGAGCGGCACGACTCGTTCCTGATCGGCAGGCATCGGCATCGCGGTCGCGAAGTTGTAGACGTGGGCGGCGCCGTGCGCCTCGAGAGCGCGCCGGTAGTCGTCCGTCAAGAGCGTCGCGTCTCGCAGCTCGACGGCATAAGAGAAGTCGCGAGGAAGGGCGCTGAGAAACCGATCGAGCTTTTCGGCGAACTCCGGCGGAGCGAGACGATGCTCGGATGGCGCCGGCGGAAACTGAAGGAGAAACGGCCCCGTGTGCTCCCGGAAGGATTCCGCAAACGGCGCCACGAGCTCATCGATCAGCCGTGAAGCGCTCAGAAAATCGGGGTTCCTCTCGCGGAGGCCTCCCCTTTGTCGCATTGTCGGCTCGACGACGGCAGCCGGCGCCTTGGCAACGCAAGGAAAACCGGGAGGAAGCTGCGAACCATAGCGTTCGAGGTCGGCCCTCGGGATCGGCGCATAGAAGCTGCGGTCGATTCCGACGGTGGTCAGCAGTGGATGCCTCGCGTACTCGCGCAAGCCCTCCCGGGCGAGCTCCGACGGCGAGCCCCGCCGGGAGTAGACGATGCCCGCCCACTCCGGAAAGCTCCAGGAGCTGGTCCCAAAAAAGACGCCCGCAGGAAGCTGAGCCGCGATCGCCCTGCTCTCCGCGTGCTCGCGCTCGACGCGTTTGAGGAGCTCGGTGTCCTGGCGCTCAACGCGGTTGCCCGCGCGCGCTTCCCCCTCGAAGAGCTCGAGCTGAGCATCGCTCTCTGCAGTCACAGCCGGCGATTTTGACACCGGCGGAAGGTAGACTTTGTCCCCGAGCTTGCAAGTTCTATCCGCCTTCACACGAGGATTTCGGCTTTTCACGGCCGCGGTGGCGCTCTTCTGCGCGGCCGCGGCAAGTTTCGCCGCCGGGGAGAACGCGATGAATGAGGCGATCGCCCGTCTCGAAAAGGAGTTGACGGCGCGCTACGGCGAGGCCGTGAGGCCGCGCCTGTCGCGCGGCTTGAAGCAGGCCGCCCAGTTCTGGCGCCCGGAGGACGGCGACTCGGCAGCGTTCGAGAGTTTCGCGCGCGCGAACTTCGCCGGCGAGGACGCGGTGCGGGAGGCGCTCTTCTCTCGATGCGAGTTCGCGATGGAGTCGTTGGACGGCCACATGCTTGAGATCAATCGGGACTTCCGGCGTCAGTCGGATCTGGATCTTGGTCCGGTCTACCCTTTCGACGAGGCGCTGGCCGGCTACGATCCCGCGGCCCACGTTGTGGATGACTTCTTCGCCAACAAGCTCGCGTTCACGGTGCTCTTGAACTTCCCTCAGACGAGTCTGCCCGAGCGCATCGCCCAGGGGCAGAGCTGGTCGCGGCGGCAGTGGGCGGAAACGCGGCTCGCAGAGCGGTTTTCCAAGCGCATTCCGGCCGAAGTGAACCTCGGGATCGGCAAGGCTGCCGCCGAAGCGAGCCAGTACATCGCGGAATACAACATCTGGATGCACCATCTCGTAGACGGCAGCGGCAAGCGGCTCTTTCCGCCGAAGCTGCGCCTGCTCTCCCACTGGAACCTGCGCGACGAGATCAAGGCGGATTACGGGGATCCGGAAGGGCTCGCCAAGCAGCGGATGATCGCGCGCGTCTTCGAGCGGATCGCCACGCAGACGATCCCGGCCGCCGTCGTCAACAACCCCGGCGTGGATTGGAACCCCGAGACGAATGATGTTCACCCGGCCACAGCGCGCGACTCCGACGCGGAAAAGCGGCCGTCACCCGACACGCCGCTCGGAGGCAAGGAGCCGGACACCCGCTATGCGATGCTGCTCGGGACCTTCCGAGCGGCGCGCCGGGCGGATCGTTACTCGCCGACCGCCCCCACCATGATCGCGAGACGGTTCGAAGAGAACCGGCAGATTCCCGAAGATCGCTTCCGCCGGATGCTCGAGCAGGTCCTCTCCTCGCCTCTCGTGCCGCGGGTCGCGAAGCTCATCGAAAAGCGCCTCGGGCGCCGGCTCGAGCCCTTCGACATCTGGTATTCCGGTTTCAAGCCTCGAGGCGCCTACACGGAGGCGCAGCTCGACGCTGCTGTCCGCAAGAAATACCCGACTCCCGAGGCGTACCAGAAGGACATTCCCACCCTGCTCGAGAAGCTCGGCTTCTCGGGCGAGCGCGCCCGTTATCTCGCCTCGCACATCGTGGTCGATCCCGCCCGCGGCTCCGGGCACGCGATGGGCGCCGCGCGGCGCGGGGACAATGCCCATCTGCGAACGCGGGTCGAGAAAGAGGGGATGAACTACAAGGGCTTCAACATAGCCGTGCACGAGATGGGGCACAACGTCGAGCAGACCTTTTCGCTCTACGACGTGGATTCGACCCTGCTCGCGGGCGTGCCCAACACGGCGTTCACCGAGGCGCTCGCGTTCGTGTTTCAGGGGCACGACTTGGAGCTGCTCGGCCTGGCTTCTCCGGACGCGCAGTCGCGGGCGTTGAAGACCCTGAACGATTTCTGGGGCACCTACGAGATCGCCGGCGTCGCGCTGGTGGACATGGGGGTCTGGCACTGGATGTACGACCACCCGGAGGCGAAGCCCGCGGAGATTCGGGAAGCCACGCTCGGGATCGCGAGAGACGTCTGGAACCGTTTCTACGCTCCCGTCTTCGGGAAGAAGGACGTGGTGCTGCTGGCGGTCTACTCGCACATGATCGATTCCTTCCTCTACCTGCCCGACTACCCGCTCGGACACATGATCGCGTTCCAGATCGAGCGGCAGATGGAGAAGTCGGGCTCGATCGGCCCCGAGTTCGAGAGGATGGCGAAGCTCGGCAACATCACGCCCGATCTCTGGATGGTGCAGGCGACCGGCTCCCCCGTCGGTCCCGAAGCCCTCCTCGCCGAGACCGAGCAGGCGCTGGCGGAGATCCGGAACTAACCTCACTCGTGCTCAAGCCGCCCCGCCGCCGGGCCGGCTCCCTCGTCGGCACGGTCCGGCCCGGCCGCGATCGAGGAAACCGGGCCGGCCCTGTAACGCTCGTCGCAGTCTTACTAAGGCGAAAGCCTCTCTCTTCCTTGCTCCTCGCTCATCGCCGCCAGCGGGAGCCGGACCCGCCGTCGGGGCTCGCTGCGTGACCGAAGCCTCACTGTGAGCCCCGGTCCGGAGGCGTTCCACGCGGCGACCCTCGAAATCGCGCTGGTCTGCGCCGGCCGTGAGAAGGCTGTCGCCACGACTCTCTCTTGCAGCGATTTCGCGAGCGGCGCGCAGGAATGATTCCCTTACGCATCACAAGGCGCGCCGCGTGGTCGCCGCGGGGAATGCCGTAGGGCCGGGGCGCTTGAACCATACGACTCGACTACAAATACCCCGCGCGGACGGCCTGGAGGACGGCGCGGGTGCGGTCGCGCACGCCGAGCTTGGAAAGGATGCTCGAGACGTGGTTCTTGACAGTCCCTTCCGCGACCTTCAAGGCGCGGGCGATCTCGCGATTGCTGTAGCCGCCCGTCATCAGCCGCAGGATTTCGATCTCGCGGGCAGTCAGCGGGTCGGGAGGATCGAGGTGATCGAAGGCGGGCTCGGCCGCCTCGACACCGGAAACCACGCGTTGCGAGATCACCGGCTCGACGACCGTGCCCCCGCGCGCGACGACGCGGATGGCCTGGACCAGCTCCGCGAGCGTGACGTCCTTCAAGAGATATCCGCGGGCTCCGGCGCGCAGCCCTTCCACGACTAAGGAATCGTCATCGAACGTCGTCAGGATGATGGTTGGCGGGAGGCGCCCGGATTGGGCGAGGCGGCGCACGACCTCGAGCCCGGAGAGCCGAGGCAGTCGCATGTCGAGCAGGACGACGTCCGGGGCGGATGCGGGAATCGTCGTGAGCGCTTCCTCTCCGTCGCAGGCGGTCGCGACGACCTCGATCTCCGGCTCGAGCGCGAGCAGACCGACGATCCCCTCGCGGACGAGAGCCTGGTCCTCGACGAGCACGACCCGGATCATGACGCCGCGCCGGTCAGGGGAAGGATCGCCGTCACGGCGAAGCCGCGGCCCGGCGCGGTTTCGACCGAGAGCGTCCCCCCACGCTCCTCTATTCGCTCTCGCATGCCGATCAGCCCGTTTCCCGAGCCGATCGCCGCCGCGCCGCGGCCGTCGTCGCGAGCGCGGATCTCGATCCCTCCCGCGCTCCGGCTGATCTCGAGCCACAAATTCTCGGCCTGGGCGTGCCGGACCGTGTTCGTAACGATCTCCTGAGCGCAACGCAGGAGAACCTCGCCTGCGACCGGGTCGTCGATCTCCAGCGCCGGCGCGATGCCGACGTGGATGTGCGGGCGCGGGATTCCCTCGGCGAGCTTGCGCAACGCGGCCGGCAGGTCGAGCCCCTGTTCGTGCCGCAGCGCTCCGACGACTCCCCGCACGTCTCCCAGCAGGAGCTTCGTGACGGACTGAGCCGTCTCGACGCGCGCGCGGGCATCCCCTTCCGTCAGGTGGCTCGCGATCTCCAGGTTCAGGGAGAGGGCCGTCAGGTGATGGCCGACAAGATCGTGGAGGTCGCGCGCGATTCGGGAGCGTTCGGCCAGCCGCGAGCTCTGGGCCAGAAGCTCGCGCGTCGCCTCGAGCTCGGCGTTGGCCGCGGTCAGTCGCTCGCGCGCGAGAGTCTCCTGGGCGAGAAGACGGGTCGTCGCGTACGCGATGAGCTGGAAAGGAAGATAGGCCCCCGCCAGAACGATTCCCCAGTGCCATCCCCAGTGAAGCCACATGATGGCGAGCAAGCCCGCGCTCTGCGCCAGGATCCAGACGATCGCGCCGCGCCGAGACAGAAGTCCGCCCAGCTGAAAGGCGACGAGGACGAGCAACGCCCCCTCGAGGCCGAAACAAGGGGGCAGTGCCATCAGGCAAAACGCCGCGGCCGCCTGACCAGCCGCGAGCAGCAGAGCGCCCTGTGTATCGAGGCGGCGGCTTCGGGACGTACTCAACGCGAGTGCGACGCCGAAGAGCGCGAAGGCAGTAGCCCATGCGACCAGAGGCCCCGAGAGACGGACGCGGGATGGAGCGCGGAGCTGGAAGAGGAGAATCGGGACTCCCACAACCGCCCAGATCGCGAATCCGCCCCAGCGCAGCAGTCGGCGGAGGTCGTCGCGGGACGTCATGGCGGAAGGAATCGAGTATAGGCGCAGGCTGTCGGCTCGACCCCTGCTGGAAGTCATGGAAAGCCCTGTCGGCGGGCGATCCGTTTTCGCCGTGACCTCCGGCACATGCCTCACGGTCTTTTCGTCGGTAGCGTGAGGGTCAAGAAAAGGAGAGAAGCCATGAGAAAGAATCTGCTCTTCGTAGCGATCGCGCTCCTCATCGTCATCGCCCTGATCGTGGGCAGCCGGCTGATAGCCGCGGAGGAGAAGTCCGCCGACGTCTCGCTCACCGGTACCGTCGTCGACATGCACTGCTACGTCACACACGGGATTCACGACGCGAAGCACACGGCCTGCGCCAACGCCTGCATCGCGCGCGGAGTTCCCGCCGGGTTCCTGGCCGACGACGGAACGCTCTACGTTCTCTTCGACGAAAAGCCCTTCTCGGTCAAGGAGAAGGTCGCGGGTCTGGCTGACGTCCCGGCGACTTTGACGGGGACTCCGGTCGTCCGCGGCGGAATCAGGGGGATCCAGATCAAATCGATCGAGAGAAAGAATCCGGAAAAGTAGATCGAAGCTTTCAGCTCTCAGCTTTCAGGTCTCAGTCGAAACGTCGTCGCGTGTCATTCCGAGCGAAGCGAGGAGTCTGCTCTGGTCGATGATTCCTCGGGTCGATTCCTCGTCGCTCCGCTCCTCGGACTGATAGAGACTACTCGCGCCGCGAACTCGAGAGAGGGGGATGGCCCTTCCATTCCCCGAACTCTTTGACAGGTTCGAAACCGGACCCCTTCGCGCCGTTTCGCGGAGTCAAGGTAAACTCGCCCGCCTTGGCAAACTTCTTAAGAAAGGAAACTGGACGATGAGGAGACTTCTGTATCTCTTTCTCACCGGGGCGGCGGCGTTCGCTTTTGCCGCGATCGGGACGGGCGACGAGAAAAAGGGCGACCACGACTGGAAAACCAACCCAACTGGCTTGAAGTACGAGGACATGAAGGTCGGCACGGGCGCCCAGCCCAGGACCGGGCAGACCGTCGTCGTCCACTACACGGGCTGGCTCTGGGAGAACGGCGCGAAGGGAAAGAAGTTCGACAGCTCCGTCGACCGCAACGAGCCGTTCAAGTTTCCGCTCGGGCAAGGGCGCGTCATCAAGGGATGGGACGAAGGTGTGGGTTCGATGAAGGTGGGTGGAAAGCGCTTGCTCCTGATTCCGCCGCAGCTGGCCTACGGAAACCGCGGCGCCGGAGGTGTGATCCCGGCCAACGCGACGCTTCTCTTCGAAGTGGAGCTCCTGGGGACGGAGTAGGAAGAGCTTTCAGCTCTCAGCTGTCAGCCTTCAGCGTTTCGGCTGAAAGCTAACAGCTAACAGCTAACAGCTTTTCCTACTCCGTTCCCATCAGCTCTACTTCGAAGAGAAGCGTCGCATTGGGCGGGATCACTCCGCCGGCGCCGCGGTTTCCGTAGGCCAGCTGCGG
>JBKPDV010000271.1:0-18149 GCA_046728075.1 Acidobacteriota bacterium
CTCCTGCCCTCCCCTCGTCTAGCGGATGCCCCGGTTCAGCGCGGCGTCCGGACTTGTTCTCCTGTTCGTTTGCGCGTCCGCTCGCGCCGAGCCGCTCAGGGTGGGCCACATCACAATCCGCACCCTGGACGTGTTCTCGCCGCAGGAGGCCGCCTCCGGGTGGTTCTACCGCGCGGCCAATGCCCTTCACATCACGACTCGCTCGTCCCTCGTGAAGCGGTTTCTCCTGTTCCAGGAGGGGGACGCTTATGATCCCGAACAGCTCGCGCAGACCGAAAGGAACCTGCGCGAGCTTCCCTTCATCAAGCTCGCGTCGGTCACCGCAAGCCCTCCCCACGACGGGGTCGTGGACGTCGAGGTGATCACGCAGGATGGCTGGACGACCGAAATCGGCGGGAACCTCGGCAGCAAAGGAGGCGTCACGACGTACGGGGTGAACCTCTCCGAAAAGGATCTTTTGGGAACCGGCCGCACGGTTGCGGTCGGATACGACAAGGGTGTGGAGCGAATTACCCGGTCGTTCGAGTTCAAGGACCCGTACCTGTTTGCCCCTTACTGGAGCACGGAGCTGCTCCTGGCGTCGACATCCGACGGCTACGAACAGCAGATCGAGATCCAAAGACCGTTCTTCTCCTTTGTCGCTCCATGGTCGGCCGATCTCTTCGTCGATAACTTGCGCCAGAACGAAAAGCTGTACAGCGAGGGCGAGATCAGCGAGGAGTTCCGGCAGGATCATCGCGTCGGGAGGCTGCTCTACGGGATAGCCCTGGCGGCCAACGAGACGCGAGCGCACCGCTTGACCGTCGGGTTCGAAGCTCAGGAGGACTCCTTCCAGACTCTCCCGGAGCGGCCGATGGATGTCCTGCCGGACGACCGGAAGTTCCGGTACGTGTCCCTGCGGTACGACGATGTCTCCAACAAATTCCTGAAGCTCAACTACGTCGATCGCGACCTGCGTTACGAAGACTTCAACCTGGGACGCCAGCTCTCGCTGCGTCTGGCGATCTCGCCCCAGGCTCTCGGCGCCGATAGGACAACCGGGCGCCTCGATGCGACCGTCGCGCAGGGCTGGCAGTTGGGGCCTCAGAGCTTCCTGCTCGGCAGGGTCGCCTATTCGACTCGTTTCGGACCCGTCAACTCCAATGCCGTCCTGTCCGCCACGGGATTTCTGGCGATCAAACTCGACTCGAAACCAATCCAGACCTTCGTCACCCGGCTCGAGGTGGACCGCGGATGGGATCTCGATCGGGACCTTCAGTTCTTCGCGGACGGCCTGAACGGCCTCCGCGGCTACCGAATCTATTCGTTCGAGGGAAACAAGAGGATTATCTGGAATCTCGAGCACCGGATCTTCTCCGGCCGTGAAATCCTCCACCTTGTGGCTCCCGGAGCCGTCGCCTTCGTCGACACCGGAACAGCCGTCCCCGAGGGAACACCGTTGACGATTCGAAGCTTCAAGACCGACGTGGGCGTGGGACTGCGCTTCGGAATCGCCCGGGCGCCCTCCAACAACATCCTGCGGGTGGATTTCGCCTACGCCTTCAACCAGGACCCGAAGGGCCGCAAGGGGTTTCTCGTGTCCTTCTCGAGCTCGCAGGCATTTTAGCTGTCAGCTAGCTCTCGATCGACCGTGCCCGGAAGACTTTCCCAGAGGGGACTACGATCGAGAGCCGCGGCGGAACTTCGAACGCGTCCTCAGCCCTGCCGGAAGCGCTCGAACACAGAAAGGATGTCCGGTGAAGCCCGGCACGGGCGTCCCTTCATGTTGGCGAAGACATGGCGGGTAACTCCATCTGCCAGGACTGTCTCCGCGGAGTCCACGATCTCGTAGCCGAAGGCAAGGCCGCGCGACGCGAGCTCCGTCATGCTCGCTCGCACGCGCAGCGCGTCGTCATACCGCGCCGGGCGGCGGTACCGGCACTCGACTGCCGTGACCAGAATGAGCAGGCCGGCATCTTCCATGCTGCGATACGGCAGCCCCGCGGCGCGGCAATACTCCGTGCGGCCGATCTCGAACCAGACGATGTAGTTGGTGTGGTAGACGATCCCCATGCGATCGGTCTCGGAGTAGCGGACACGAAGGGGTGTTTCGACCGTTCGCATACGGGAAGAGTCAACAGCTCACAGTCGACAGTTCACAGTCCGGGAGCTCTTCCTGTCGACGGTCGACTGTCGACTCTTCTCATCAGAACTTCCCTTTCAGGCGGCGCCTCACGGGTTCCGGCACCAGGCCAGAGACGTCCGCTCCCAATCGCCCGACCTCCTTCACCAGCCGGCTCGACACGTAGGAGTATTCCTCCTTCGCCATCAAGAACACGGTCTCGATCGCCGGCGCGAGGCGGCGGTTCATCAAGGCCATCTGCAGCTCGTACTCGTAGTCGGAGATCGCGCGCAAGCCCCGGACGATCAGCGTCGCCTTCTCCTCGCGCGCGAAGTCCACGAGGAGCCCGGAGAAAGAGCGCACAGGCACCTGCGGGTCCTCGCCTACGATTTCGCGGATCATCTCGATGCGCTCGGCGACGGAGAAAAGCGGCGTCTTGGCGTCGTTTTCCAGGATCGCGACGACGACGCGGTCCGCAAAGCGGCGCGCGCGATCGAGAATGTCGCCGTGGCCGTTGGTGAAGGGATCGAAGGAGCCCGGGTACAGGGCGACGCGTTCCGTCATGTTCTCTCCGTGCTCGCGCGGCGCAGCCCTTCGGCGAGCAGATTATAGGCGGACACGGTCAGAAAAAGAGCGAGCCCGGGGAAGAGAGCCATCCACCAGGCCTCCTCGATGTAAGTCGGAGCAGCCGACAGAATGCCGCCCCAGGACGTCGCCGGGGCGGGGAGGCCGACTCCGAGAAAGGAGAGCGCGGCCTCGGCCAGGATCGCCCACGCCACGCCAAACGCGGCGGAGACCAGCAGCGGCGCGAGAACGTTGGGCAGCAGATGCCGGACGAGGATCCGCGGCGTCGAGGCGCCGGCCGCGCGGGCGGCGCGCGTGTAGTCGAGATCCCTCGCCTTGAGGATCTCCGCGCGCGCGAGCCGCGCGTCGCCCGGCCAGGTCGTCAAACCGATCGCAAGGATGACGGTGGCGGGCGAGGGGGGAAGGAAGGCCGCCAGGGCGAGAAGCAGGAAGAGGACGGGGAAGCACAGCACGACTTCGACCAGCCGCGAAAGAACCAGATCCACGGCCCCGCCGAAGTAGCCCCCCACGCTGCCCACCAGAAACCCGACGGCCAGAGACACGGCTGCCGCCGTCAGGCCGATCGTCAAGGAGAGGGGTGTGGCCGCGACCACCCGGGAGAACAGGTCCCGCCCGAGATCGTCCGTTCCGAAAGGGTGCGCGGCGGAGGGAGGCTGCAGCCGGTCCTCCAGTCGGATCTCGGAGGCTCTTGACGAGACGAGCGGCGAGGCCGCCGACACAAGCCACAGAAAGCCGACGACGGCCAGCGCCGCCCGCCCGCTGCCCGGAAGAGCCCGCCAGAGCGAAGCCGTCCCTTTTCCGATGCCGGAAATCATACGAGTGTCCCGTCGCGCACGCGCGGGTCAGCCAGAGCGTACGCCACGTCGGCAATGAGCGTGAAGAAGAGCGTCGCGACCGCTCCCAGGAGCGACAGCGCCAGAACGACCGGGTAGTCGCGGGAGAGGATCGAATCGAAATAGAGCTGCCCCAGGCCGGGCCGGGCGAAGATCCTCTCGATGATCACGCTGCCGGAAAGAAGCCCCGGCAGGACGAGGCCGAGCACCGTAATGAGCGGCAGCAGGGCGTTGCGGAAAGCGTGCTTCCAGAGCGCCTGGCGGGCAGAGAGTCCCCGCGCCCGCGCGGCGAGAACGAAGTCCGCCTGACGCGCCTCGGCAACGCTCGCTCGCACGAGCCGGGCGTAGAAGGCCAGAGAGGCATAGGTCAGGCACGTCACCGGCAGGGCCAGGTGCGCGAGTCGATCCTGGAGCCCCGCCCAGCCGGTCGGCGCCGCGTCCGACGCGACCCCGTAGAGGGGTAACCACCGCAACTCTACGCAGAAGAGAGCCTGCAGAAGCAGCGCTGCCCAGAAGGAGGGCAGTGAGTAGAGCGCGAAGAGAAAGGCTCCCGACACGCGGTCGAGCGGACCTTCCGGTCGCCCTCCCGCCGCCACTCCGAGGGGAACAGCGATCAAGAGCGTCGCCGCCAGAGCCAGGCCGTTCAGCTCCAGCGTATAAGGGAAGGCTTCGCGGAGGCGCTCGAGAACGGGACGGTGATCGACGAAGGACTCGCCAAAGTCCAGCCGGACCACCCGCCCCACCCATGTCGCGAACCGTTCCGGCAGAGGGCGGTCCAGGCCGTAGATCTTCCGCATCTCCTCGGCCGCGCGCTGGGAGATCCGGTGGGAGGACTCTCCCCCGCCCGTCACCGGACTGCCGGGCGCTAAGTGCAGGAGGAGAAAAACGACGACCACGATTCCGAAGAGGGTCGGAACCGCGAGCAACAGGCGCCTGGAGAGATATCGGATCAAGGCCGCGGCGCCTGCTCCTCTTCCCACCAGCCGACGGGTCCCGGCCAGATGCCGAAGAGCCCGAGCGGCGAGGTCGCCAGGCCTCGAACCCGGCGGGAGAAGAGATATTTCAACGAGGCGTTAGTGACGAAGACGGCCGGCGCATCGTCGCGGAAAATCCGGTGCAGCCGGTGATAGATCTCCAAGCGCCGCCGCTCGTCCGGCTCTAAACGCGCCTGCTCCATCAGACGGTCGGCTTCGGGGTTGCGATAGAAGCCGTTGTTCACCCCGGCCGGCGGCGCCTGCGAGGAGTGCCAGAACGGATACGGGTCGGGGTTGGGATCCGTCGCCGACCAAGCGAGCGAGGCGGCCTCGAAGTCCCCGGCGTCGATGCGCTCGATGAAAGCGGCCCACTCCATCGAACGAACCGTGGCGCGAACGCCGAGGCGCGCCAGCTGGGCGGCCAGCGTTTCATCGATCTCCCGGCCGACGGTCGTCCCCGTGGAAACCAGCAGCTCGAAGGCAAACTCCTTTCGCTCGCGGTCCCGGGTCCCGTCGCCGTTGCTGTCCTTCCAGCCCGCCTCGTCCAGGAGGCTCGCCGCGCCGGCCGGGTCGAACGGCAGCGGAGAGACGGTCGGATCGTAGGCGGGAGAATCGGGAGCCCAGGGGCCCGAGATGATGCGCGCGGACCCGTGGAAGATGTTCCGGACGATCTTTCCACGGTCGAGCGCCATCGTCAGAGCCCGGCGGACCCGCGGGTCGGAGAAGAAGGGAGATCGGTTGTTGAGCGCAATGTAGTTGTAATCCAGATTGTAGAACTCGACCAACCGGCAGCAGGCCCGCGCTGCCGGATCCGAGAGGGCCCGCTCCCTGCCTGCCGCGTCGATGCGCGTTTCGTCCAGGTCCCGCGCCACGAGACCGCGGTAGGCGACGGTGTCATCCGGCAGAATCCGGAAGATCACTCGGTCGAAGTGTCCCCGTTCCCCCCAGTACCGCGGGTTTCGCTCGAGCTGGATGGACTCCTGGGACTTCCAGGACACGAGGCGGTACGGGCCATTGGAGAGCGGGGCGCGGTTGTCGCGCGCCTTCAAGAAGTCCACGCCGATGAA
Source organism: Acidobacteriota bacterium (assembly GCA_046728075.1). Taxonomy (GTDB): domain Bacteria; phylum Acidobacteriota; class Thermoanaerobaculia; order UBA5066; family Gp7-AA6; genus JBKPDV01. Next base: position 5,561 of record JBKPDV010000271.1, read on the forward strand.
ACGCCGCTCGGGCAGGAGCGGCACGACGAAGGCCATCGGACGATAGGCGTAGAAGTCCCGAAAACGGACGCTGAACGTTCGCGCGTCGATCGCTTCGACCGCCTCCAGGCCTTCGAAAACCGTTTTGAACACCGGGGCGGGGATCTTGGGATTTTGAATGTGCCGGATGGTGAACACCGCGTCCGCCGACGTGACCGGCGTCCCGTCTTCCCAGACCGCGTCGCGGCGCAGCCAGAACCGAAAGGTCCGCCCGTCGGGCGAGGCTTCGTATTTCTCCGCCAGCCCGGGGACGAGGTTGAGCGCCGGATCGAAGTCGAGCAGGTTGCGGGAAAGATACGCGATGACCTCCTGCTCGGTCGTCGAGGACTGCATCACAGCGTTCAGAGTCCCGGGCTCACCGAGGAGCCGCCGTCGCAACACTTCCCCGTCGACGGGCTTTCCCAGCCGCGACTCGTCGATGTAGCCGAGGACGGGTCCACGAATGGGGACCGGCGTCGCGACGCGAGGGGTCGCGGAGATCGAAACCGTCTGCTCGGGCCCCCGGCAGGCGGCCAGACCAAGAGCCAGAGCGAGTAATCCGAATGTCCGTTTCAAACGGACAACATTATGCTGCGGGTCAGTTCTGACCGAGGACTGAGGACTGAGGACTGACGAGACTTCCGCCGACAAGGGACTTGGTGGCAAGAGCCGCCTGAGTCCTCAGTCCGCGGTCCTCAGTCCTCAGTCTATGGAAGTGTGAAGCTGGCCGAGGCGACGTTGCGGGCGGCGTCGGTGACCCGGATGAGGAGGAATGCTCCCTTCAGCTTCGGGTCGAATCGAATGAGATAAGACTCTTTCGGGGAGTCCGACAGCCCGTCCTTTGGCTCGACACGCACCCATTCCTTCGCGTCGATGGAGTACTCCGCTTCCTGGATCGGCGAGGACGCGTCGGCCGCTTCGAACTCGAAAGTGCCGGCGCCGCTCGCGATCTTTCGAATAACGGGAGGAGTGTTGTCGACCCGCACCGGGGAGCTTTCCCTCTGCACCGTCCTCGGCTCTTCAGGATTGGACTCTGCGTCCGAGGCGGTGAGGCGGAAGACGTAGTCCCCGTCCGGAAGTGTCCCGGTGTCGAAGGAGTAGAAGTTTTCCTTGAGCGTCTTTCTCAGCGGGAGCCATCGTTCCGACCCGACGGGCCGGAATTCCAGATCAAACGTCAAAGGATCTCCGTCCGGATCGGACGCCTTCCAGGTCAAGGTTCGATAGCCTTTGCGCAGGAGGCGGCGGGGCGGCGTTTCCGCTTTGGACTCTTCCAGACTCGTGAAGATCCCCTTGTCGTCGGCCGCCGTGGTCTCGAAGACATTCGCGCCTCCCGACGCGGCGCGCGCAAACACTTCGGAAGGGCCGAGCGCGAGCAGGGCATCGATCACCGGCATCGCGTTGCGGTTGCGATACGCGACCTCGACACGGCGAATCGTCGGCGAGGACGTGCCGTCGGAAGACATCTTCACCTTCCACTGGACATAGCGGCCCGGCGGGGCCTCCAGGACGGCCGCCGGACTTGCGGCTGCGTACGAAGACCACGGGCTCCAGGTCGAATCCGGGGTGCTGGATTCACCCGAGCGGAATGAAAACGCCACCCTTGACCCCGCCGCCGCGTCGCCTTCCCAGCGGAAGACGCCAAACCGACTCGTCCGGCCTGTGTCCTTGACAGCAGAGACGTACTCGCCCTCGCGGGGGCCATCGCTCAAGCGGTAGAGCGCCGCCGCGGAATTCGTTCCGATCGCGTCGCCGGCGAGAACAGTGACCTGCTTCTCGTCGAACGTTCGGTCGAGCGCCCAGCGGTTCGAGCCCAGGCGATAGAGCTTCCCATTGGGTCCGGTCGCGGCGAAGACACTCGCCTTCTCGCCGTCCGACTGCAACGCGAAGACCAGCTCCTCCGAGCTCGTCCAGATGGGACGTGGCGCCTCCCCCTCTTCGAAGAGAAGCACCTCGGAGGAGTAACCGCCTCCCTTGCCGCCTGGCCGGGCGGGCGCCAGGCGAGGGGCGGAAACGCTGACCGTGACCTCGGGCTTGTCCTTCGCGTCGTCATCCTCACGCGCGTTGGCGGAGCGAGCAGGCTTGGCGGCTGGAGCGGCGGCAGGCGCGGAGATCGGCTCGTTGCCGGGCGAGGCGATATCGGCCGAGCCGGCCGCCACCCAGACCCTGCCGTCCAAGCCCGCTGCGATCGCCGTGACCTCTGTCTTCGATGAATCGTAGAGTGTGCGAACCGCCCCGCTCTTGTCGATGCGCAGCACGAGGCCGCTGCCCGACGTGCCGACCCAAAGGCGCCCCTCCCGGTCGACGGAGAGAGCCCGGACATGCGCATCCGGCGTGGCGTGAATTTTCTCGCCATGCGTGGCCGAAGCGACGCGGTGGATCTCACCGGGCAGGCCCGTCCCGACGCAGAGACTTCCGTTCCAGAAAACGAGCGCCCACACGTACTGCGCCTTCGGCTGGTAAAAGAGGGAAAACTTCCCCGTCGGCTCGATCCGGTAGACGCGTGCGCCGGGCGCGGTGCCCGCATAAACGGCTCCGTCGGGACCAAGAGCCAGCGCAGTGACCTCCTTCTCCGGGAGTGTCGCTAGAATTTCCACCTTGCCGCCCGAGGCTCGAAGGACATGTCCCGCCTCGCCCGTGGCGAGGTAGATCGTCCCATCTTTGGCGCGGACTCCCGCATACAGGGCGGCCTCCGTAAGACCGCCGAGCTGCCGCGACTGGCGGGAAAGAAGGAGCGACCCTTCCATCGTCACGGCGACGCCGCGAGCCTCTCCCGCGGAGAAGTCCGAAGCGGAGTCGCAAACCCAGATCTTCGTTCCGGCCGCGGCCGCGACGGAGACCCATCCCCAAGCGGGCAAGAGCGCCGCCACCAGGACGCGCCGGAGACGCCGGGAGGGGCTCACCAGATCCTGGGCTGGACGTCGATCCGCAGCCGCACCGAACCGGAGACAGGGATCGGCTGCTCGATCGACTCGGATTGAAGTCGGAGGTAGGACAGGTCGGGAGTGGCCTGCTCGCCCGGTCCGCGGTCGCGCAGAACAGCAACGACGGATGGCGGAAGGGCCGGCAGCGGCTCCCCAACGACGATCGCGCCCGGCGACCGACGGTACGCGAGCAGATTCAAGCTGTTGGGCGGCCGAATACGCCCGAGGAAATCGAGAACCTGCTCGAGCGAGTGGGGATCGGAAGGCATGAGCCCCAGGTCGTATGCGGTCGCCGACGAGCCGTCGCCGACGAAGACCATCAGCGGTCCAGGCGGCGTATCCGCGGGCACTTTCAGCGTCATCACGACCCGGCGCGAGCTGCCTCGGAAGTCGACGAGGTCCACCCAGACGGGGACCTCTTCTCCGGGCCGCACCCGCTCTTTCTGCGCTTCCACGTGGACGATGCGCGCGTTCTGCAGACGGTCCGAGTGGGCGATCTCGATATCGATCCCGGTAATCGTCAGATCCCGGAATTCGTTGGCCATCAGGTAATTCGTCAGGAGCGCGAGGGAGGTCACCGCCTCCTCGCGAGCCGCCATCCCCGAGAAGACGGAGTTCCACTGCACGTCCCGGTCCGTCGTATGGATCGCGGACTTCCAGACGAGCGTGCGCTCACCGGCGCGCTTCTCCAATGTCGTGACCACGTTGTCGATCGCGATGGCCGAGAGAATCGGCGTGAGCATCGAGTTGTGCACGGCCTGAAAGTGATACGTCTGCAGCGGAACCTGGTCAGACGAGATCCGCACGGTAATGGGCACCATCGGCGCCCGCGCGCCGAAGCTTCCCAGGATGCCGGTCGAACGATCCTGCGAGATCGATCCGAGGACGGGGCCCGTCGCCGCGAATTTGAAGGATCGGAAGACCGAGGGGAGAACGGTCAACACTTCGGCCCGCGCCATCGGCATCGAGACAGGTCCCATGGAGAGGAAGGGATGGCCGAACGCCAGCAGCGCATTTCCCTCCACCCACGTCACGGTGCCGGTCGCCGAGAGATCCATGTCTCCGGAGAGAAGCTGCGCGGCGACTGCCGAACCGGGACGCAAAGCCGTGGCCTCGGCGGACGCGGTCGCGGGTGCGGCGGCCCCTGATGGCACCGCCATCCATCCGGCGCTCTCCGCTACGCGCTCGAACAGCCGGCCGGGCCCGATGGCGCCGCCGAAAGAGACCGGCAACGGCAGCGGGGTCGCGTCTCCCACAGCCGGGGCGCTGAAGGGGCGAAGCAGCTCCGCGAAGCGCTCGGAGAAGTGCCCCTGCGCGAAGCTCGCGAGCAGGGCGGTGGTCTGCGCCGCCGATCCGCCGATGGGCACGGGCGGCGCCGCCGGGGCGTGCCGGATGTCGAGCATGCTCTGGATGGGAGTGATCCCGCAGATCGGGTCTTTCGAGAACGGCCAGCCGTACGCCAGCGCTCCGACGAGCTTGTCGTCGATGTAGATGGGGCTGCCGCTCATGCCGGCGATGATTCCGGAATTATCCAGCCCCGCGCCCGAGACGCGCGCGAGAATCAGGTCCTGACGCGGCGCGTACCGCTTGAGCACGCCGAGGACTTCCACTTCGAAGCGCTGGATTCCGCGCCCATCGCCCAAATCCGAGACGCCGTAGCCCTTCATGCCGGGCGTGATTTTCTCAATGGGCAGGATCTGGATCTTCTCGATCGGGATCGGGGCAGGCTTGACCTCCGGCCGCGCGGGTGCCGGCGACCGGACGGGGGACGCGAACGCGGGCAGAGCCAGCAGCCCCCCGAGGAAGGCCGCGACGGCGACGCGCGCGGAGGCTTTCACAAACTTGCAAACGTCTGTCAGGAACATGTCCATTCCCTTTGACCCTCTCCTATGCGTATGTTACGTTCCGAACGAATGATGTTGGTCCTCTGGCAGCCCGTACGGGGCGAGAGTCTCCCCGGCGGACAAGACTCCCTTCTCACATTCTTCAAAGAGACCGGCCCCACCGCCAAGGTTGTCCTGGCGATTCTGTTTTTCTTCTCACTGGTGTCCTGGATCATCATTTTCGCAAAATTTCTCCGGTTACGCCGGATCACGAGCCAATCCGAGAAATTTGTCGCGTTTTTCCGCAAGTCCAAGCGCTTTTCCGAGGTCAACACGATCGCCACCCAGTTAACCGATACTCCTCTCACGACTCTCTTTAAGGCCGGTTACGCCGAGTTAGACGCCCAGGTTAAGGCCAATCGGCCCGAGGATCCCGGCGTGACGGCGTCAGGGGCGTCGGCGGGAAAACTCCTGATCAAGAACATCGCCGGGGTCGAGCGGGCCCTCGAACGCGCGATCGGTGTGGAGATGTCCCGCCTGACCAGGTTCATGACGTTTCTCGCGACGACCGCATCCGCCTGCCCGTTCATCGGGCTCTTTGGAACGGTTTGGGGAATCATGGTGGCCTTTCGGGCCATCGGGCAAACCGGATCGACGTCGATCGCCGCCGTGGCGCCGGGAATCTCCGAGGCGCTGATCAATACGGCCGCGGGCCTGGCGGCCGCAATCCCGGCTCTGATCTTTTACAACTACTTCATGGGGAAGGTCCGGCAGCAGCGCGCGGGAATGGAGGATTTTGCCCTGGAGTTCATCAACCTGGCGGAACGGAACTTTACATAGAGAGCCGGTGTCCGTAATGAGAAACGAAACATGACCCAACCGATGTGGAATCTGTCCTACCGACTACCGACTATCGACTACTGACTTCTCGATGGCTTTTCAGCGACAGAGCGGCGACCCTTTCGACCACCTCGCCGACATCAATGTCACGCCGTTGGTCGATGTCATGCTGGTGCTGCTCATCATCTTCATGGTGACCGCGCCGATGATGCACCAGGGCGTCTCGGTCGCTCTCCCCAAGACGGCAACAACGAACCTTCCGACGGGAGTGGAGGATCCGATCATCCTCTCCATCACGCGCGAAGGTCTCTACTACATCAACGAGACGCCGGTGGCGCGGGGCTTGCTTAGAGATCGTCTCCGGGCTCTCCTGCGCATGCGCAAGGACCGCACGGTTTTCCTCAAGGCGGATCGAGCGCTTTCATACGGGACGGTGGTCGAAACCCTGGACATTCTCAATCGCATGGGCGTCGAAAGCCTGGGAATGATCACGGAGACGCCGTTATCGGCGAAGAGATGAAAGTGAGTTATCAGTTCTCAGTTTTCAGTTGTCAGTTCCGGAAACTGAAAACTGATCACTGAAAACTGAAAACTACCCAATGGACGCCGTCGGCCACATTCTCGCCACTCGCCAGCGCGAAGACTCCGTTCCCTGGGCAGCGGGAGCCGCCCTCGCGGGCCTGCTCCACGCGGGCCTTCTGGCGGCCGTGCTGCTCTCGAGCCTCGCGCATCCGCTTCGCTACGTGCCCTCTCGCATGGTGGCGGTTCGAATCGTTCAGGCGGGAACGCTGCGTGGAGGGGCCGTGCGCGCGGCGCCAGAACCGCAAAAGCCGAAGATCGCGAAACCGCCCGAGGACGCTCCGCCGCCTCCGACGGAGAAGGCTGTTCTGCTGCCGGCAAAGGAGAAGCCCAAACCCGTCCCGCCGGCGCCGTCCTCCCCCTCCGCGCGCAAGAGTTCGGAGAGCCCGCTCCCCGCTCCCGCCCCTGGCGCCGGAAAGGGCGAGCCCGGCCCGGCCGGCGCCGGCGGTTCGTTCGGAGTCAGCGGCGCCACCTTCGATCAGCCCAATTTCAACTATTCGTACTACATCGAGCGGATGCTCGTGACGATCGGCACGAACTGGTTCAAGCCGGCCCTGTCTGTGAGCACCTCCCCGATCATCCGATTCCGTATCTCGCGGGACGGCTCGATCGGCGAAGCCGAGGTGGAACGCAGCAGCGGCATGCCGTTCGTCGACCGGGCCGCCCTGCGCGCCGTGCTCGCCTCGACCCCTCTGCCACCCTTGCCGTCCGAATTCGCCGGCGATCATCTCGGCGTCCATCTGATTTTCGAATGACGTTCTCTTCCACATCTCTTCACCCACCGAGCCGGTCGCGCCGCAAGCGCCTCCGCTTCTTCTTTTCCTTCGCGGCCGCGGCTTTTGCGGTCACCGTGTCCGCACGCGGTCAGCAACCCGCTCCGATTCCGACGGCGGCGCCCGGCGGTGGAATCACGCTCAAGATCACGAAGGAAGGAGGCAGACGCGCGCCGCTCGCCGTGCCGCCGCTGACCATCGCGGGCATGGTCGCCCTCCAGTCGAAGGTCATCGACCCCTTTACAGCAACGCTCCGGTCAGATCTCGAATACGCGCAGGTCTTCACGGTGGTGGACCCCGCGCTCTATCCGGCGGGCTTTCGCGAGATCGGCGCCCCGCAGGCGGCGGATCGGTGGATCGGAACGGGCGCCGAATACCTCGTGGACACGCGTGGAGACGTTGCCGGAGACCGGGTCTCGATCGAGGCCCGCGTCTGGGACTTGAAGTCGCGCAAGATGTTTTTTGGGCGGCGCTACTCCGGCGGAGTCGCCTACGTCGAGCGCGTGGCGCACACGCTGGCCAATGACATCGTCAAGGAGTTCACCGGCCAAAACGGGCCTTTTCTGTCGACCATCGTCTTCGTCTCCGACCGCGACGGCGCGAAGGAGCTCTACGGGATGGATTTCGACGGCCGCAATCCGCGCCGTCTGACAGCTCACAAGTCCCTCGTGCTGAACCCCGATGCCCGCGCGGGAAAGATCGTCTTCACCAGTTACCTCCATCGGTTTCCGCAAATCTGGACGATGTCCGCGGACGGGAGCGCCCAGAAAGAGCTGACGACAAGCCTGGAATTGAACGCCTCGCCGGCCCTGTCGCCGGACGGCTCCCAGATCGCCTTCGCGGGCTCCTCGCGCGGCAACGTGGACATCTACGTGATGAGCGCCTCCGGAGGCGCCGCGCGCCGGCTGACCACGACGCATTCACTCGAGGCGTCTCCCGACTGGTCGCCGACGGGCCGGCAAATCGCCTACACGTCGGACCAGACAGGGACACCCCAGATCTGGATCATGGACGTGGAGGGAACAAACGCCCGCCGGCTGACCTTCGCGGGCAACTGGAACGACGAAGTCGCCTGGTCTCCACGCGGCGACCGGATCGCCTTCGCCTGCCGCAACGAGGGGGACTTCAACATCTGTGTGATGGACGTGGCGACCGGCGCCACGCTGCAGCTCACTTCCGATGGATCCAACGGTCACCCGGCATGGTCCCCGGACGGAGAAAAAGTCGTCTATCAGAGCCGCCGGGGGGGCCGCACCCAGATCTATACGATGGACGCGATCGACGGAGGCAACAAGAAGGTGCTGACCGAGGGCTCAAACAATATGCAGCCTGTGTGGATGCCGTGATCGCGGGCTGCCCGCTTTTGTTATATTGATGGTTCGCGATGGAGCCCTGTGCGGGTGCACGCTCAACCATCGAAGGAGAGGGAGAATGAGAACGAAACGAGCCCGTTGGATCATCTTCGCGTTCCTCTTCGTCGGAACGTTGTCTTTCGTCAACGCCTGTAAGAAGAAACCCCCGACGACCGCGGCCGAAGCCAGGCCCTCGGAGGCGCCCACAACCCCTTCGCAGGAAGTGGCCCCGCCGCCCCGGACGACCCCCGCCCCTGTCCCGGGAGACGTCATGAGCGAATCGCTCGAGCAGTGGAACCGCGCCGGATACCTGAAGGACGCATTCTTCGATTACGACAAGGCGGATCTGCGCGACGACGCGCGGGCGGCCCTCTCGACCGACGCCGACTGGCTCAAGAGGTATTCGACTGCCCAGGTTCTGATCGAAGGTCATTGTGACGACCGGGGCACCTCCGAGTACAACCTGGCGCTCGGCGATCGCCGCGCCAATGCGGTCCGCGAATACCTGGCGTCTCTGGGCATCGACGTGGGGCGCGTCAAGACCGTTTCCTACGGCAAGGAGCGTCCGTTCTGCTCCGAACAGAACGAGTCATGCTGGCAGCAGAATCGCCGCGGTCACTTCGTGTTCACGGCCAAGTAGTGAAGGCTTCCCTACCCCTCTCTGCCGCCGCGCTCGCTTTGGCGGTGCTCGCGGGCGCGGCCTGTGTTTCCTCCGATGACATCCAGGGTCTGCACCGGCACCTCAACGACGTCGAAAAGCAGGTGCAGGCGGTCGAACGAAAATCTTCCAGCAAGGAAGAAGTCGCCAAGGTGAACGCGAGCGTCTCGCAGCAGACCACGCAGCTCTTGAAGTCCAACGCCGACATGGGAGTCAAGTTGAACGAGCTGACCACGAAGATGGAGCAGCTCGAGGCAAAGCTCGAAGACACCAACCGGCGGCTGTCGCAGCTTTCCCAGCAAATCGCGGAGACTCAGGGAGAGCTGGCTCGGATGCGGCCGGGATCGGCAGCGGGCTCCGCTTCGGGTTCCTCCGGCTCACCTCCTCCGCTGACCGCGGATACGGCCATCGTGCGTCCAGGAGCCGGCTCCGGGCAGCCCAGCCCTTCGGACCTGTATGACACGGCTTATGGCGATTACACGAAGGGCCGGTATGCGCTCGCGGTTCAGGGGTTTCAGGACTACCTGAAGGCGTATCCAAACACCGATCTTTCCGACGATGCTCAATACTGGATCGGCGAATCCCGTTACGCTCAGAAGAACTTCCGGGAAGCCGTCGCTGATTTCGACAAGCTTCTGAAGGACTGGCCCAAGAGCAACAAGGCAGCGGCGGCTCTGCTGAAGAAAGCCTATGCGCTCTCCGAGCTCAATCAGAAAGCGGAGGCAGTCGTTCAGCTCCAGTACGTGATCCACGAGTACCCCACGAGCGAGGAAGCGCGGCAGGCCAAGTCGCGCCTGAAGTCCATGGGGATTGACGTTCGGTAGGCGCTGGGCGGCAGGCGTTGGCGTGGGCGAAGATCGGTTATGAGCGCCCAGCATCCAACATCGAACGTCCCGCGCTCATAAAGAAAAACAGGAGGCTCTCGTCTCATGGCCAACATCAAGTCTGCCGAGAAGCGAATCAAGCAAGCGGCGCTGCGCACCCAGCGCAATCGCGGCGTGACGTCCCGGCTGCGCACCGCGGTCAAGAAGTACCGCGGGACGGCCGAGTCGGAACGGAAGAAGTCCGTCCCGGAGGTCTATTCGCAGATCGACATCGCTCTGAAGAAGGGCACGATCCACAAGAACGCGGCCGCGCGCTACAAGTCGCGGCTGGCGAAAAAGCGCGCGAATCCGGTTTAAGGTTTCAGGTTTAAGGTTTAAGGTTCCGAAGCTTCCTGAAACCTTAAACTTTAAACATTAAACGGTGACCACAAACCTTTAGAACCCCTCCAGCAGGCTCGACACGAAGCTCTCGGCAAAACGCTCGGCGACGCGGTCGATCGCCTCGTTCTCTCGGTCGACGTAGGATGCGGCGCTCGTCGAGAAAGAGTAGTTCTCCTGGAAAGTGTACGAGGGGTTTTCCCAGAGGACTTTCCCCTCGGGCAGGGTCTTCAAAGACACGCGAGCCGTAATCCGGACCTGGTACTCCTGCGCCCGGCCAGAAGTGTCGAACGCCACCGGGTAGAGAGAGAACCCGGTGACCGCGCCCGAAAGGTCCGCGTCCGCCCCGGCCACTTCCGGCTGGACGGAGAACCGGCCGCGACTGGCCAGCTCACTCGCGATCTCACGCGACAGGCGCTGCTCGACGCCCACGCGCTGAGTCTGATTGGCGAGGGTCTGGAAACGGATGACCCGTATCGACGGAGGGAGCGTCGAGCTCCTGCCGACCAGGCTGTAACCGCAGGCTGTTGTCAGCACGAGCGTGGCGGCAAGAAAGATGAGGGGGAGAGAGGGTGAGGGGGTGAGGGTGCGATCCCGGATCCCCCACTCTCCCCCTCTCCCCCTCTCCCACTCGCTCCTCACCGGACCACCAGGTTCAACAGCCGATCCGGCACATAGACAGCCCGCTGAAGCTCCTTGCCGTCCACCCAGGGCCGAATCTTCTCGTCCGACTGCGCGAGGGCGAGCGCCTCGCTTTCCGGAGCTCCGCGCTCGAGATCGAGCTTGCCCCGCACCTTGCCGTTGACCTGCACGACGAGCGTGACGCGGGGCGCCGTGGCGAGCTCCGGATCGAAGGCAGGCCATGCCGCGTCGATCAAGAGCCCCTTCTCTCCCATCCGCTCCCACCATTCGTCCGTCGAGTGAGGAGCGATCGGGTGCAGAAGCTTCAAAAGGGCCTCGAAAGCCTCCCGCACGGTCCCGGCCCTCTCGCCGCGCGACTCGAGAGCTTCGGCGATGCCTTTTTGGAACTCCATCAACGCGGCAATCGCCGTGTGGAAGTGAAAACGAGAAGCGTCCTCGGTCACCCGCTGGATGGTGCGATGGGTGAGGCGGGCGAGCGGAGAGTCTCTTTCTCCCGGCTGGTCGGGAAGAGGCGAGATCTTCTCGGAGAGCTCCTGCACGCGGTTCAAGAAGCGAGAGCCGCCGAGCACCCCGTCCTCGGACCACTCCGACTCCTTCTCGGGCGGGCCGATGAAGAGCGTGTACAGCCGTATGGTGTCCGCCCCCAGGCGGGCGATCAACTCGTCGGGCGAGACGGTGTTGCCTCGTGACTTGGACATTTTCTCGATCTTTCCGGTCGCCGGGTTGAGGCGGGTGATCATGCCCTGGTTGAAGAGTCGGGCGAAAGGCTCTTCGATCTCGACCAACCCGAGGTCTTTCAAGACCCGGCAGATGAATCTCGCATAGAGGAGGTGGAGGATCGCGTGCTCGATTCCGCCGACGTATTGATCGACCGGCATCCACTTGCCCGCCCTCTCGGAGTCGACCATGCGCGTCATTTCGCCGGGATTGAGAAAGCGGAGGTAATACCAGGAGGAATCGACGAACGTGTCCATCGTGTCGGTCTCGCGGCGGGCCTCCCCTCCGCATTTCGGACAACGCGTACGCACGAACTCCTCGGATTTCTCGAGCGGGTTGCCCTCGGCGCCGCGAAAGGCGACATCCTCCGGCAGGAGGATCGGCAGGTCCTCGTCCCGCACCGGCACGACGCCGCAGGAAGGACAATGCACGGCCGGGATCGGGGTGCCCCAATAACGCTGCCGCGAGATCAGCCAGTCGCGCAGCCGGTAGCCGATCTTTGCCTTCCCGACACCCTTCTGCTCGATCCACTCGACGGCCTTGCGGACCGCTTCCGGCCCGGCAGGAGTGCCATCCCACGATCCCGAGCGGTAGAGAGACCCCCCGTGCGGGATGGCCGCGGTCATCTGATCGGGATCGAGATCTCCTTCGTCCGTGCGATACACCGGCCGGATCGGTAGACCAAAACGCCGGGCGAACTCGAAATCCCTCTGGTCGTGCGCCGGAACGCCCATGATCGCGCCCGTTCCGTAGTCGGGAAGCACGAAGTTCGCGAGCCAGACGGGGATCTGCTCTCCTGTCGCCGGGTTCAGGGCCACGATGCCCGTGTCGATGCCCTCCTTTTCTCCTCCCTCGGCCTCGCGCTCGAGCCGGGACTCGCGGCGGACGCGCTCGATGAACTCCCGTATCTCTGCCGGGCGCTGCGACCGTTCGGCGAGCACCGCCGCCGCCGGGTGTTCCGGCGCCAGGGCCAGAAAGGTGGCGCCAAAGAGGGTGTCCGGACGGGTCGTGAAAACAGGGATCGGCTCCGGAAGCGCCTCGATTCGGAAGAAGATCTCGGCCCC
>JBKPDV010000272.1:0-20276 GCA_046728075.1 Acidobacteriota bacterium
GTCCACAATGGCTGATTGCGACAGCGCGGCCGTCAAGATCAGCTCAAGCAGAAGGACGATCACGAGCGAATGATAACCAAGTGACGAGTGACGAGTGACGAGCAAGACCGGGGCCCCCACTTGTCACTTGTCACTCGTCACTCGTCACTTCTCCCTAAGAGGGACGCGCATGTTATTTTCGCCAGACGATGGTTGATCGCGAAAAGGGTCGTCTCGTCATCGTCGGCACTCCGATCGGCAACCTCGAGGACTTCTCTCCGCGAGCCCGCCGAGCTCTCGAGCAAGCCGACGCGATCTTCTGCGAGGACACGCGCGTGACCGGAAAGCTCGCCTCCCGGTTCGGCTTGAAAGCTCCCAGGATCTCGACTCCGGCGCCTCGCGAGCGGTCGCGTGTGCCGGAGCTGCTGCGCCGGCTCGAGGCTGGAGAAAGGGTCGCGCTCGTCTCGGACGCCGGCATGCCCCTTCTCTCCGATCCCGGCGAGGAGCTCGTCAACGCCGCGGTCTCGGCGGGCTTCACCGTCGAAGTCGTGCCCGGCCCCTCGGCTCCCGCGGCCGCCCTCGCCGTCTCCGGAATCTCCGCCGTCCCTCACTTCTTCGTCGGCTTTCTGCCGCCCCGCTCCGGGCAGAGACGCAGGCTGCTGGAAGACTTGGCCTTCCGCAGGGAGACGCTCGTCTGGTTTGAGGCTCCCCACCGGCTCGCTCCGTCGCTGGAGGACGCCGCGTCCGTTCTGGGAGAACGCCGAGCCTGCGTGGCCCGGGAGCTCACGAAGATCCACGAGGAGGCCGCTCGTGGGACTCTCGGGGAGCTCGCGCAGCTCTTTCGCTCTCGCGGCTCCGGCCGTGGAGAGGCCACCGTCGTCGTCGAAGGCGCCTCGAGCGGCAGACCCGAGCTTTCGGCGCCCGACATCGACCGCGAGATCGGAGAGGCGCTCGCCGCGGGGACGGCTCCGCGGCAGCTCGCCAAGCAGATCGCGCGCGACTCCGGACGGCCGGCGCGGGAGATCTATGCGCGGGCGATCGCTCTCGCCCGCGAGGCGAAGGGCGAAGAGCGAACGGCGAAGGAATGACCGAGCCGGTCGTTCGAGTTCGCAGCCTCACGAAAGTCTTCCGCGGTTACCGCCGGGAGGAGGGGCTAGGCGCCGCGCTGAAGTCTCTCGTCCGCCGGGTCTCGACCGAAGTCGCGGCCGTGTCCGACGTTACCTTTTCGATCGACCCGGGAGAGATGGTCGGCTATATCGGCGCCAACGGCGCTGGAAAGTCGACCACGATCAAGATGCTGACGGGCATTCTGACGCCTTCCTCCGGCGAGATCGTCTGCAACGGCTTCGTTCCCGCGAGGGACCGGACCCGTTACGTCGCCACGATCGGCGTCGTCTTCGGCCAGCGAACGCAGCTGTGGTGGGACATCGCGGTCGTCGAGTCCTTCCGTTTGCTCAAGGAGATCTACGGCCTTTCCGACGCCGATTACCGCGAACGGATGGAGATCTTCGACAAGATCCTGGGATTGAAGGCCTATCTTCACCAGCCCGTGCGGAAGCTGTCGCTCGGCGAGCGGATGCGCTGCGATCTCGCCGCGTCGCTGCTCCATCGCCCCCCGCTGCTTTTCCTCGACGAGCCGACCATCGGCCTGGACGTCGTCGCCAAGGCGAGCGTGCGGGAGTTCCTCCAGCAGATCAACCGCCGGGAGGGCACGACCGTTCTGCTGACGACCCACGATCTCTCGGACATCGAGACACTCTGCCGGCGCGTGGTCGTGATCGACCACGGCCGCCTCCTCTTCGACGGCCCCCTGGCGCGCCTTCGCGACCGGATCCTGCCGATGACGTCGGTCGTTTTCGACGTCAAGACGCTGCCCGAGCCGGAGAAATTGTCCTGGGACGGGCTCGAAGTGCGCGAGGTCGCCTCCCACCGCTACCGCCTCGACATCGACCGGCGCTCGACGTCGCCCGCGGCCGCCGTCAAGGAGATCGTGAACCGCTTCGACGTCGCCGACATCGCGATCGAGGAGCCGCAGATCGAGGACGTCGTGAAGCGGATTTACGTCGAGGGGCTGACCTGACCGCCGCCGTCGCTTCTCTGCGCCGGGCGCTCCCCTTCGCCCGGGTGGGCTTTCTCAACATGCTCGCCTATCGGGCGCGCTACTACGTCGGAGTGCTGACGTACCTCTTCAACGTCGCGGTCTATTACTTTCTTTGGCGTGCGGTCTTCTCCCGTTCCGGCAGCGTCGCGGGCCTGCAGTTGCCCGAGATGATCACCTACGTCGCCGTCGGCTGGACGATCCGATCCTTCTACTTCAACGAGATCGACCGGGACCTCGCCGCTCAGGTTCAGGAAGGGCGGCTGGCCATGAATCTGATCCGCCCCGTCAACTTCCAGTCGGTCTCGATCGCCGACGCCGCCGGCCAGTCGGCCTTTCGCGCCGTGCTCTTCACGCTGCCGATCGGAATCGTCGTCGGGCTGCTTTTCCACGTGCGGCCGCCCGTGTCGGCCCTGGCGGGCGCGCTTTTTCTCGTCTCCGCCGCCCTCTCCTTCTTCCTGGTGGCGGCGATCAACTTTGCCGTCGGGTTGATCGCCATCCGGACGAAATCCATCGCGGGGATTCTCCGGGCTAAGTACCTGATCCTCGAGCTTCTTTCCGGACTCCTGATCCCGACCACCCTCTTCCCCGAGCCGGCCCGCACGATCCTCTTTGCCTCTCCCTTCCCGCATATCAATTACACGCCCGCCGCGCTCTACCTCGGAAAATCGACCGGAGTCGCGGCGCTCGAGGCGCTGGGACTCCAGGCGGCGTGGACGGCGGCCCTGTTGGGTCTGGGGCAGTTTCTCTGGAGAAGGTCCCAGCAGCGAATCACGATTCAGGGGGGGTAAGGGTGCAGTCAGTAGTCGGTAGTCAGTAGTCGATAGTGAAAAAAGCCGTGCCCAACTACCGACTATCGACTACCGACTACCGACTTGTTACTCAACCAACGGATGGCCCGGAAAGATGATTACCTCGCTTCGCCGCCACGCCCGTCTCTTCCTCCTCTACTTCGGCCAATACGCCAAGGCGCGGCTCGAGTACCGGGCGGACTTTTTCTCCTCGGTCGTGGCGTCTTTTCTGGGGACGGCGGCGGCGTTTGGATTCCTGTTGATCGTTTTTTCCCGCGTCCCGGCCGTGCAGGGCTGGACCTTTCCGGAGATGGTCTTCCTCTACGGCTTCTCGCTGATTCCGCTGGGGATCTTCAACGTCTTCTCCTGGAACCTCTATCTTTTCGCCGACCGCTACCTGATCGAAGGTCGGTTCGACCGCGTGCTGCTGCGCCCCGTCGCCTCGATCTTCCAGGTTCTCTTCGAGGCCTTCCGCCTCGAGTCCCTGCAGGAAACCCTGACCGGAATCGGGGCCGTGGTCTGGGCCGTCCACCGGATGGGAGTCCGCTACGGCCCGATCGATCTGGTTCTCTTCGTCGCGTGGGCGGTCTGCGGAGCGGTGATCTACCTCGCGATCTTCGTCGCACTGACCGCGACGTCTTTCTGGATCGAGGACCGGATCGGCATCTCCCCTCCGATCTTCAACCTGATGCAGTTCGGCCGGTATCCGCTGACCATCTACGACGGGTGGGTGCGCTTCACCCTCTCCTTCGTCATCCCCTTCGCCTTCGCCTCCTTCTACCCGACCGCCCGCTTCCTGCGCCACCCCGAGTTCCTGCGCGAGTTCTGGGCCGTCCCCTTCGTAGCCATCCTCACGCTGTTTCTCTCCCTCTCACTCTGGAAAAGTGGAGTCGCGCGCTATCACTCGACGGGCAGCTGAGGAAGGCGCCCGGCCCTGCGGCGTTCCCCGCGGGACCACGCGGCCGCCCTTTCGGACGGAAGGAAGGTGGTCCAGGCGGCCGCTCGCGAAATCGGTGCGAGGGAGAGTTGTGGCGACAGCTTCCTCACGGCCGGTGCAGACCAACGCGATTTCGAGGGTCCCTTCGGGGGACGCCTCCGGGCCGGGGCTTGCAGTGAGGCATCTGTCACGCTGCGAGGCCGGCGGCGGGTCGTCTCCCGCTGGCGGCGATGAGCGAGGAGCAAGGAAGAAAGAAGCTCCTGCCTGGACAGGCCTGCGACGAGCGTTCCAGCGACGGCCCGGGTTGGACTTGTGCGGCAGGGCCGGAGCGTGCCGACGAGGGAGGCGGCCCGACGCCGGGGCGGCTTACCGCGAGATGTCTCCTAACCGCAGCATCAGCGCGGCGTACACCTCGATCCCGTCCCAAAGGTTCTTCAACCGCAGATTCTCATTCGCGGCGTGCTGGTTGTTGTCGTGGTTGGCGATCGGGATGCCGATGATCGGGGTGTGGAGGCGCTCAGCGAAGAGGGACATGGGAATGCTGCCTCCCAGGCTGGGGATCTTCACGACCGGTCCGCCGACACCGTCTTCGACGGCGGCGACGACTGCGCGCGCGATCGGCAGATCCATCGGCGTGCGGTAGCCCGGATACCCTGCTCCCCAGAGAAGCTTGACGATCTTCGCCTCACGCCGACGAGCCTCGGGGTCCGGAGGGCTGTGGACGACGACATAGCCCAACGTCTTCAGATGGGCTTCGATGAGCTCCTGGATCTTCCGAGGAGTCTGGTCGGGCACGAGTCGGAAATCCAGCGACGCCGTCGCTTCCGTTGGGATGCTGTTGGTGGCGGCCGATCCCACGTCCGCCGCGCGGATCCCCTGAAAGTTGATCGCCGGTCTCTGGATCGCCTCGCCGAGTCTTTCGCCCTTCCCCTCGGTACGTCCGATGTTCAGCTCCCGGCGGAGCGTCTCTTCGACAGCCGGCATGTCCGCCAGCGCCCGGCGCTCTTCGGGACCGAGCGGCCGGACCTCGTCCGAGAAATGGGGCACCCGGATCATGCCTTCTTCGTCGCGCAGGCTCGTCAGGATCGTGGCCAGCGACGCGATGGGATTGGGCGACCAGTTTCCGTAGTGGCCGCTGTGGAGCCGGCGCGTCGCGCCATACGTCGTCATTTCGAGAGTCGTCACGCCGCGGGCGCCGAAGAAGATCTGCATCCGCCGGGTCTGATCCACGGGTCCGTCGCAGAGAAGCCAGAGATCGCCCCGCAATCGGTCGGCGAACTTCTCGAGCAACGCGTCCAGGTGGGGTGAGCCGGCCTCCTCCTCCCCTTCGAGAAAGAACTTCAGGTTGACCGCCGGGGGCAGCCCCGCCGATCGAAGCGCGTCGAGCGCGGCCATCCAACCCACCAGCGGCGCCTTGTCGTCGGAAGCCGATCGGCCGTAGAGACGCCATTCCGGTTCCATGCGTCCGCTGGCCGGGAGCGAGTCCCACGGGATCTCGCGGCCGCCTTCCTCGAGCGTCTTGTCGCGCAGAATCGGTCGCCAGGGATCGCCCGTCCACTGTTTCGGGTCGACCGGTTGACCGTCGTAGTGCGCGTAGAGAATCACGGTGCGCTTCGCTCCGGGCGCGGGCAGCTCTCCGAATACGACCGGCGGCGCGTCTGCGACGCGCAACAGCTCGGTGCGGATTCCGCGACGCTCGAGAACTGCCGAGACTTTCTCCGCGTTCTTCTCGATGTTCGGGCGATCCGACGCCACATTGGGAATGCCCATCAGATCCGCGAGCTCGCGCACGATCACGGCTTCGTGCGCCTCGCGCCACGCGCGCACCGGCTCGCGCCATGCGGAACGGGGCCTCGCCGGAGTCCGGGAAGGCGCGTCCCCGCTCAGGACCGTGAGCGCCAGAAGAACCACGAGCGCGGGCCCGATCATGGAATCTCGAGCGGCGGCGGTTCCGGTTCCAAAGGCGCCAAGGGCTCCTCGGCCGGGCGTCGCATCGTGCCTCCCAAAAGCGCGACCAGGGCGACCGCGAGCAAGACAAGGGCCGAAGCTCCCGCGATTCGATCGGCCGTGGCCGGCTCGCTCAGAAGACGCAGGGCGGCCGGGACCCCGGACGCGAAAGCGCCGAAAAAGATCCAGGCGGCTGCGTGGTCCCGCAGGAGAAAGAAGGCAGCCATCAGCAGCCACGCCGCGGTAAGCAGGCCGGACACCGTGGTCGCGAAGACCTCGGTGCCCGAATGGAACGACGTCGGAACGCAGGCCAGAATCACTGCGACCAGAGCCAGAACCTGGCCGCTCCTCCGGCGAAAGACGGACTCCCGGCTCGAAAGCGCCACCGTCGCCGCGACGGCCGCGACCGCGAGCGTGAAGACCGTGGAGCTCCAGAGCACGGCGAGCGCCGGAAAGGCAGTTTCCAGCGAGGTCGGCAGCGCGGCATGGATCTCGAAGAGATCGGGGACGCGTTCGGAAATGACCGACCAGGCCTGCTGCAGCCCCGCGAGACCGGCAGCCGCGATGGCGCCTCGAAGAAAGGCGTCTGCGATCGTGCCTTCGCGCCTCAGCGCGCGCCGCCAGCCCGGCCGGGCTCCGGAGAGAAGCACGAAAATCACGGCCACCGCGGAGAGCAGAAGCAGCAGACCCAGGGCGAGACTGACGACCGTGACCACCCGGAAGAGCGCCAGAGGGAAGTCCGTCGCGTAGGCGCGCAGAACTCGCGAGCGCGCCCCGTTGGCCAACGAGGCGGCGCCGACGATACCGAGCGCCGCCATCCCGGGCCACAGCCGACTCCAGCCCAGCCCGCCGCTTTTTACGAGCCGGATAAACAGGACGATCGCGAGGCCGATCAAGGAACCGATCGCCACGACTTTTGCGGCGAGCAGGACGGGCTGCAGCGGATTCTGTTTTCGATAGTCCCTGCGAAACGCCTCGGGCACGCGGAGGGAAGGATAAAAGGCGGAGAGCCGGGCCCCGTGAAAGACGGCAGTCAGCCGGGGCCGCGCCTCTCCCAGCCCCGGAGGCCTCGACTCGAGCACCACCGTGGTGTCCCGGCGCTTCGGCCGATCCTTCGTACCGATCTCCAGAACCGCGTAGGACCCGGCGGGATAGCCCAGTCGGGCGGCCGCTTCCAGGGCGCGTCGGCGCGCGTCCGGCTCGGAGACCGGAAGTCCCGCGGGCGCGTTTTCTTCGATCGGGTTCAGGAACCCGATGACACGGGACCGGCGCGCGTCTGTCAGGACTTTCCACTCCTCCTTCTGCAGCGGGCGGAAGAAGCGGGTGACCCAGAAGGCCAGCGGCAGCTGCTCCCGCGCCAGACGATCGACGGCCCGAACCCCGCCCTGCCGGACGACGTAGTCGACGTCTTCCTCGGCCAACCCCGGAAGTCTTCCGAACTCGTCGGGGCGCAGCGCGCGCACCACGTCATCGTCGGCGAAACCCGTCGCCGTATACGTCACCACCTCGAAGGGCTCGGCGGCGATGCCGTTCGTTTTCAGGAAATCCCGGGCGATCTGCTCGGCTCTCAGGCGCCCGGTCGCGTCACTCGCCTCTGGAGCCGACGCGTCCGAGGGAACGAGGAAGCTTCCGAGCATGAGGAGCGCCACCGCGCCGGCTCCCGCCAGGCGCCGGGTCGAAACCGTTTGCACCGGCGGGACGTCCTCCTCGGCGCGCGGACTTTCTGCGGGCGCCGGCACGTAGCCTTCGTCGCCGTTGGTCAGGCCCTGCTCCGACTCGAATCCTCCGCGCCGCAGAGCGGAGAGAGCGGACAGGGCAAACGGGAGCAGCAGAATGAGGGAAGCGAGCGCTCCCGAGATCACGTAGTAGGTGTTTCCGGAGCCCAGCAGAATCAGCGCGGTATAGATCGCGTCGACGGTGAAGTGCCAGACGAGCAGGGGAAGAGCTCCGAATCGGAGCAGGATGATTCCCATTGCGCAGCCGGCCAGGCCGACCTCCACTCCCCGGATGTAGAAGGGCTGGTTCGGGTAGGCGGCGTGGTTGAACCCCCAGATGAACGCCGGAATCACAACGGCCAGAAACCTGCCGGCGCCGAGCTTGTCGAGAAAGGAGATCGAGAAGAGCCGGCTGGATCCCTCTTCGAGCACCGCCGGCAGGAAGCCGATGAAGAGGACGGTGACCCAGGGGAAGGCGGTCGACAGCATGTTGTCGTACTTCACCTCGGAGGGCGCCCAGGCGCCCAGGCGCGCGGCGACGACGTAGAAGACGACCTGATAGGCGAAGAAGAACGCGGTCAACGCGTAGCCGAGAAGAACGCCGTTGAAGAAACGCTTCGTGCGCAGACCGCGCCGCGAGAACACCCGCGAAAGGGAGAGATGCTGGGGAAACCGCTCGCGATAGATCGGCTCGGCGCCCGCCACGACCAGCGCGATTCCCGCGCCGACACCGATCGCGCCGAGAACGCTCGCGATGACCCGGCTCGTGAGGAACGTCGAAAGCGGGTTCGCCGTGTCGTAATCGTAGAGAGTCAGGGGAAGGCCGTTGATGATCGAGAGAAGCGACAGCAGGAACGCGATCAGACCGAAGGCTCCGACCAACCCCCAGCGCACGTCCTTGCGCACGATCTTCGTGACGAGCACTCCGAGCATGGCGAGAAAGGTCAGAATGAGGGCGAAGTTCCCGACGACGTTCGCGGTCTCGTTCTTCGAACGCAAGGCGCGATACGAGCGCTCCCAGGCCTCCGGAACGTGGACGAACTCCCGGAAGGCGGAGACGTTGCCGCCGGAGACCACTGTCTCGAAGCGGAGGGTCGCCTCCCCCATGCGCAGATTCGCGCGCTCGTCCACGAATCTCCAGTCGGTGCGGTTGGGCCGCGCCACCGGCGTCGACTCGATCGGATGGAGGTCGGCTGCGAGACCTCTTTCGGAAAGGAAGCGCCGCGAGATGGCGCGGGCCTCCTCGAGAGCCGGGCGCGGGCCGGGAGCCTCGTCTCGACGGACGAGCTCGAAGGAGGCGAGATCTCCCAGCGGGGTGATCTCTACACGTTCTTCGTCTTTGACACCCGACTGGAACCAGCGCATCGCCCAGCGCCAGACCTTCGCCTCGCGGCCGTAGTAGCGGCCCGCGGTCGCGAGACCGAGCTCCTTTTCCAGATAGACCTTCGCCTCGTCTTCGATTTCGAAGCGGCCGGCGAACCGGCGCTTGGAGGCGTCGAGACCCCGGCTGGCCAGATAGCGCTCCGCGAGGACGCGCGCCTGCTGCCGGTTAACGCGAAATTCGATGGAGGCCTCGGGAAAGGCCCGGGAAAAGAGGGCCCACGTCACTGCCGCGCCCGCCACGATTGTGATCAGGCACAAGGCGATGAAACGACGATCCTTGTGGTCGAGTTTTTCCATCAGAGTAGGTTCAAAGTTCAAAGTTCAAAGTTCAAAATCGGGATCAGTAACGTTGAACCTTGAACGTTGAACTTTGAACTATCCACACAGCACGCTTCCCCCATTCACATTCAGGATCTCTCCCTGGACGTGCCTTGCAAGATCCGAGATCAGAAACAGCACGGAGCCGGCGATGTCCTCGGGCTGCGCGACGCGACCGATCGGGATGGAGTTCTCGATCTCGCGGCGCCGGGCCGGGTCCGCGAGGGTGGAGCTTGTCAGATCAGTCTCGACCCAGCCCGGTGCCACGCAGTTGACCCGGACGCCCCGCGGGCCGAGCTCCGCGGCGAGAGACTTGGTGTAGGAGATCAGAGCTCCCTTGGAGGCCGCATAAGCCGCGTGGCGCGCCTCCCCGCGTTGGCCCGCGGTCGACGAGATAAAAACGATCGAGCCTTTCTCGCGCGCCAGATGCGGCACCGCGGAGTCGGTCACCAGAAACGCGCCGCGCACGTTGACCGCGAGCGTGCGATCCCAGGTCTCCAGATCTCCTCGACCGGCTTCGTCTTCCTCCCAGATTCCGGCGTTGTTGACGAGAATGTCGAGACGCTGCCAGGCGGCCAGGACGTCGCGTATGAGCTGACGAGCTTGGCCTGGATCGGCAATGTCGCCGGCGACCGCCATCGCCTCTCCCCCGCCGGAGCGAATCGCGGCGACGACCTCGTCCGCCGCCGTTGAGTCCGCCCGGAAGCTCACCGCAACCCGCGCCCCGGCCCTCGCCAGCAATTCGCAAACCGCCCGGCCGATGCCGCGCGAGCCGCCGGTGACCAGGGCAACTTTTTCAGACAGGTCGATGGACAGCATCTAGCCGGAGGGATTGTTTCATTGAATCTTCGATTCATCGGCTCCTGACTCTCGGTGAGCTCCGGTCAATCGAAAGGATCGACAATCTCTGATCAATTTCCTCCGATGATCCCTCCGACATAGGCGGACAAGGTCTCCAGGGGCGGAGCGGAGTTTCGCAGCTGAACGTCGACTTCGGCCGCGCGGGCAAGAGCGCCCGCAAGCTCCCGTGTCGTGTATCGCGCTGCCCGCTGCGCCGCCTTGAACCAGGCGTATGGGGATCCGGCGAAGGGCGAAACGCCGAACGGAACCACGGGCTCGGAGAGGATCGGCGCGACTCGCGCCTGGAAGGTCGGGTAGCTCGTGGAAGCGTCGACACCGCGCCCCGTCTCCTCCAGGCGCGATCGCACGAGCAGCATTTTCCGGATTTCATCCGCCAGCATGCCGCAGAAGCGAGTGGGCCAGTAGTCGTCCGTGTCGATCGAACGCTCGCCGGCTCGCACGGCCCGCCCCGAGAAAAGCCGCTCCAGCCGGCCGAGCGCGTCGCCGGCGTCTCGGCGGCCCAGGGCCTCGTAGAAGGCGTAGATGTCCTCGGAAGACTCGTCTTCGACGTTCTCGCGCACGTCGGCCGCGCGGACGCGTCCTCCCGCGCCCGCCCAGGCGAGCAGCTTCTCCAGCTCCGCCGCGAAGAGCGCCGAGCTCCCGTCGGTCGCGACTCGGAGGCGCTCGATCGCGTCGGGATCGAGGGTCACCTCGCGTTCCTTCGCGCGGGCGCGGGCCAGCCGCGTGATCGCCCCGGCTTCGTCCTTCCCCTCGATCGACACCTCGAGGACGAGACCCTTCTCCTCGATCTCGGCGAGCAGCCCGACTCCCGCGGGCGGCGACGCCGCCGTCAGGAGCGCGACGGTGCCGTCATTCTCCCGATGGAGGAGGATTCGCAGAGCTTCCGTCAGGACCGCTGGTCCCCCGCGCTCCTCAGGCATCTCGCGCAGGATCTCGGCCAGAGGCTCGATCAGATCTTTCTTCTTGGCCCGCTTACCCGCGCTCGCGGCGAGCTCTTCCGGAGTTCCCCCGCCCGTGAGGTTCAACGCGGCAAGCAGAGCTCTCGCCCGCCGGTATGCCTCCCGCTTGCCCGCCGGCGTCCCCTTCTCCCAGCCTTCGACCGCCTGCAGGAGAAGCTGGGCCGGCGTCTCGCTCCCGAGCAGACGCGTGACGTCGAACTGCACGAGCCGCTGGGCCGAGAAGAGCGAGCGATTGAGCAGTGCGTCGGAGATCGTTTCGGCCGGCGCGTCGTCGTCGAACCGCAGAACCTCCGCCCCGCCCTCGGCGAGCTTCTCCGCCACCTTCGCGGCCGCCTCCTCGACGAAGAACTCGACGTTGCCGGCGACGAGAACGACCGAAGGCGCCTGCTCGAAAGAAGGAAGCGATCCCTCGGAAAAGGACTTGTGCGTCACTGATCGGTCCGGAGGCGAAGCAGAAGCTCGGAAGCGGCTGCGGAACCTAGCTCTCCAAAAGCCCCTTTTCGGATAATTCCTGGCAGTCGACGCAGAGTTGCGCCCAGGGCACGGCGTTCAAACGCTTCTCGGAGATGGGTGCGCCGCAGTTGCGGCACTGGCCGTAGGTCCCGAGCTCGATACGCCCGAGCGACTGATCGATCTGGAGGAGCGTGTTGCGGTCGGCGTCCGACAGCGAATAGAGGAATTCCCGGGTGTAGGAGGAAACCGCCTTGTCGGCGATGTCCTGGGTGGACTCCTCGGTGGTCTCTTCTTCGGCGTTGCGAGTCTTGGCGAGATCGCTCGACAGACTGGTCTTCTTCTGCTCCAAAAGCCGCCTGTATTTCTCCATCTCTTTTTTCGGCAGCTTGGCGGCGCGCGCGGCAGTGGTTGCCATTCCGTGAGTCTCCTTTTCCAGAGCCCGAGAATCGGCCCTCGGGTTCCGATTCGAACGCGAGATGATAACCGAGTATTTCCGGGGCAACCAGTCTTTTTATAGAGGTTTCGGGGTATTTTGATGTGGCAGCGACAGGCTGGTCGAAGGTCGAAGGTTCAGGGTCGGCAGCTCGAGGTTACGGCCTTGACTTTCGACCTTCGACCTCCGACCTTCAACTTTCTTTCTTCTTCTTCTCCCGCTCCCAGAGCGACTTTCGTGAAACACCGAGACGCTTTGCGGCAAGCGTTCGATTTCCCCCCGCACGCCGGAGGGTCTCCTCGATGTACGTCTGGGTGAGCTCCGCCAGGGTCCAACGTTTTTCGATGGCGGCGACGAGCATCGTCTCGGCCGATCCGAACGATCCCGTTGGAAGATCCTCGAGCGTGACGGAGACAGCGGACGCCGACAGCGCCGCTCTCTCGACGACGTGGAGCAGCTCGCGTACGTTGCCCGGCCAGGGGTGCCGGAGAAGCGCTTGCTCGGCGTCCCGAGCGAATCGCCGCGCGGGTCGCTGATAGGCGCGCGCGGCCCTCTTCAGGAACAAGCGCGCCAGCGGCAGGATGTCCTCGGGACGGCGGGAGAGCGGCGTGAGGCGCACCGAGACGACGTCGATCCGATAGAAAAGATCCGGGCGAAAGGCCCCCTCCGCGACGAGAGTCGCCAGATCCCGGCGCGAAGAGACGATCAGGCGCGCTCGGAAGGGGTGAGACGTCACACCCCCCAGTCGGCGAAACGTCTTCTCCTGGAGAACGCGCAGGAACTTGGCCTGCGCCGCGGGGGAAAGCGAGGACGCCTCGTCGAGGTACGCGGTGCCGTCCTCGGCCACATCGAGGAGTCCCCGCTTGGCGGCAACGGCTCCGGTGAAGGCTCCCCGCTCGTGGCCGAAGAGCTCGCTCTCGAACAGATCGTCGGAAAGATTCGCGGCATCGATTCGGATGAAGGGACGCTGGCGCCGATCGGAGGCGTCGTGCACCGCGCGCGCGAGCCGGTCTTTGCCGGTTCCGCTCTCGCCGATGATCAACAGCGTGCTCGGAAGGTCGACCGCGCGCTCCAGAGAGGTCAGCTCGCGGGCGAGCTCACGGCTGCGCGTACGGAAGAGCGACTTCAGTGAGCGCCGGCGCGCCGCCCGGACCGGTGCTTGCGAGTCCGGCGAGCCGCCGACATCGGCGTTCGAATCTTCCGAAGAGCCGGGAAGTTCGCTTTTCGCCATGGGGTGCGACTCTAGCCCGGATTATTCATGGACACCCGGCCGGTACGCAGGCAGGTCGCTGAGCCACACTCACATTGTGACAGAACCATCGTCGTCAAGCCGGATACGCAATGTCCGCGACAGAGATTTTTCGTCGAGGCGAGGAAGCGCGACGACGGCGATGCCGGAGCGCATCGGCGAGGAGCGCTGACGACGCATTCGGCGGAAAAGATCGGAGCGGCGGTTGGAGTCGTTCATCAATAATGCGGGCTTTAGGCCGCTTGCTCTCTTTTGGCTGCGTCGAGCGGCCGCTCAAAGCACCCGCTCAACCATCTCAAAACATTCAAACCGTTATCGCGAAGCGCCCCGTTTCGTTCGGAGCGTCGCCCCAGAGGCGCTCCAACGCGTAGAACTTGCGCGCCTCTTCCTGGAACACGTGAAAGACCACGTCGCCGTAGTCCATCAGAATCCAGTTGGCGACGGCGAGCCCTTCGATCGACAGCGGCGATCCCAGCGCTTCGACGATCGCGTCCGCGATCGCACGCGCCTGCCTGTCGGACCCGGCCGTGGACAGGACGAAATAGTCCGCCATCGTCGTCAGCTCCGTCAGGTTGAAGACGAGGACCGCCGCGGCTTTCTTGTCCAGCGCGGCGGAGAGACCTTCCCGAACCTTGTCGCGGGCGGAGAGTTGCGTCAACGCCTCGCCACCCCGGATCTGTAGAGGCCGTGCTTCGTAATGTACTCCGCGACGCCGGCGGGAACAGACCCGGCGGGGCTCTTTCCCGCCGAGAGGGCTTCCCGCAGTTGCGTCGAGGAGATTCTAACCGATCCGGCGTCGAAGACCGTCAGGCGATCCTCGAGTCCGGGGACGGAGGGGAGGACGAGACGGTCGCCGACGTAGGGTTCGCGGTGAAAGGTGCCGATCCGCGCCAGTCGGAGGATCTCTTCGGGCTCCTTCCACCGCGCCAGCCCCGCGAGCGCGTCGGTCCCCATGAGCAGCCAGAGCTCATCGGCGGTCGAGCGGCGGGCCAGCGCCCGCAGGGTGTCGACGGTGTACGAAGGCGGTTCGCGATCGAGCTCTTCGAAGGAAATGCTCCAATCGGGCCTCGCCTCGAGCGCGAGAGCCAGCATCGCGACTCGGTGGCGAGGATCGGAAGGGGGTGCGTCTTTGTACGGAGAGCGGGCGGCGGGGACGTAGAGGATACGGTCCAGCCGCAGCTTCAACGCGGCCGCTTCAATGGTCTGGAGGTGGCCGAAGTGGACCGGGTCGAACGTGCCGCCGAAGACGCCGATGCGCATAAAAGAATTCAAAGTTTAAGGTTCAAAGTTCAAAGTTGTCGGACCGCTTTCCGACTTTGAATCTGGAACATTGAACTTTGAACTTTCCCGGAAAAGGGCGCTCACCAGTTTGTCCAGTCCTTTATGCGTCGCGGAAGAGATTTCGAAGAACGGTAGCCCGCGCCGGCCCGCGGATTCCCGGATCGACTCCAGGCGCGCGGGATCGGAGACGGCGTCCGCTTTCGACGCGACCAGCAGGCGAGGGCGGGAGGCGATCTCGGGGGAGAACGCCGCGAGCTCCCGCTCGAGAACCGCGATGTCCTGCTCCGCATCGCCGGAAGTCGAGGCATCCACGAGATGGCAAAGCAGGCGGCACCGCTCGACGTGCTTCAAGAAACGGATGCCCAGACCTGCGCCGCGATGCGCTCCCTCGATCAGGCCCGGGATGTCCGCCACGACCATCGTGGAGCCATCTTTGCTCGTGACGACTCCCAGATGCGGAATCAGAGTCGTGAACGGGTAGTCGGCGATCTTCGGGCGAGCGGCCGAGATCGCCGAAATCAGAGTGGACTTGCCGGCATTTGGAAAGCCGACGATCGCCACGTCGGCGAGGAGCTTCAAGTCGATCGCCAGACGCCGCGTCTGTCCGGGCAACCCTTTCTTGGCGAAGCGAGGGGCCTGCCGGATCGGCGTCGCGAAGTGCTGATTCCCCCACCCGCCGCGGCCGCCTTCGGCAAGAAGCATGCGCTCGCCCGGCCGCACGAGGTCGGCAATGCGCTCGCCCGTGTCGGCGTCGGTGACCACGGAACCCAGAGGAAGGCCCACGGTCACGTCCTGCCCGGACGCGCCATGCCGGTTGGAGCCCTGGCCGTGCTCTCCCCGACCGGCGCGGAACTCGGTTTGATGGCGAAGATGGTAGAGGGTGTTCTGGGAGGGATCCGCGATCGCCCAGACGGATCCGCCGTTGCCGCCGTCGCCGCCGGAGGGGCCACCGCGGGGAACGAATTTCTCGCGCCGAAACGCGACGCAACCATGACCGCCGTCTCCGCCCTTGACGCGGATCTCGGCGCTATCGATGAACATGGTGAAGCTTCAGCTCTTAGCTTTCAGCTCTCAGCTGAAAGATAGAAGTCGCGGTCTGGCTGAAAGCTGACAGCTGAAAGCTGAGAGCTAGGAAACGGGCTCGATCGAGATGACGCGGCCGTCGCGACCGTGATCGTGATACCGCACGACGCCCGGCACCTTGGCGAAGAGGGTGTCGTCCTTGCCCCGGCCCACGTTTTCTCCGGGGAAGAATCGGGTGCCGCGCTGACGAACGAGAATCGATCCGCCTGTGACCGTTTGGCCGGCGAAGCGCTTGACCCCGAGCCGCTGAGAATTGGAATCGCGGCCGTTGCGGGAAGAACCCTGACCTTTTTTGTGTGCCATTGCCTAAGGTTTCAGGGGACCGCAAGGTCCCCTGCCTCCGTTTGAGTTTCAGGGGACCGCAAGGTCCCCTGCCTCCTATAATCCTTCGATCGCGTCGATCCGCAGCTCGACGAAGGTCTGACGGTGCCCCTTCGTCCGCCGGTATTGCTTGGTGCGCTTCTTCTTGAACACGAGGACCTTGCGGGAACGCCCCTCGCCCAGAACTGTCGCCTTGACCGAAACCCCTTTGGCGTCTCCGAAGGATTTCCCGTCGCCCGCCAGCACGATCTCCGACAGCGAAAGCTGCTGCCCCTTCTCGACCTTGCCGGAAGGCCTCTCCACCCGGATGACATCTCCCGGGGAAACCCTCACTTGTTTTCCGCCGGCGCGGAGGATGGCGAACATCGGACCTCCAAGAAACAGAACGGCGAATCATAGCCGTTTAAGGCGATAAGTCAAGCCGTTCCCGCTTAGGACCAAACGCAACGAGAACGCCGAGAACGCAACGGGAACGGGTGAAGTGAAGGACGAAGTGTGAACTCGGGCGCCGTGCCTCCGGCCGAGTCGTTCTTCACTTCTCGGCGTTCACACTTTACTTCTCGGCGTTCATGCGATCACGGCGTTCACGCTGCGCTGCCCCGCGTTAATCTTCGGTGACCTCGTCCGGAAGCTCGTTGGTGTCGGCGGCTTCTCGTGGGAAATGCTCGGCCAGGACACGGCCGACCTTCTGGACTCCGCGGAGGATCCCGTCGGTGAATGCCCCCCGCCGGAAGTCGGCTTCCATCTCTCCCGCCGTCTCCTTCCAGAAGTCCTCCCCGCATTTCTCATGGACCCCCGTGTCTCCCAGGATCTGAAACTGGCGCAGGTTGGGCGCGATGTAGAACAGCACCCCGTTGCGGTGCCGCGTCCGGGTCATCCCGAGCTTCTCGAAACGGCGCCGCGCGCGCGCCTCGAGATCTGTGGGCCTCCGGCGGGTGACGTGGACCCGGATCTGACCGGAAGTGGCCTTCTCACTTTCGCCGATCGCGGCGACGATCCGATCATGGTCGAGCTGCGAGAGAAACTGCTTCATCCTCTACCAGCTCCCGGAGGAGCCTCCTCCGCCGAAGGATCCGCCGCCTCCCGAAAAACCGCCTCCGCCTCCTCCGCCGCCGCCGCCCCAGCCGCCTCCTCCTCCCCAGCCGCCGCCGGTCCAGAAGCCGCCACCCCCATACGTGCGCCAGCTGTGACGCCCCAGCCGCGACAACATGGGAAGGATCACAAAGAAGAGAAAAAAGAGGCCGGGCACCAGGCAACCGGAGAAGGAAGGGCCCGAACGGCGCCGGCCCTGCCGGCGTTGGGCAACGGTGCTTCCGGTCCCCTTGTACTCTCCCTTCGTCGCCGCAATGATCGCGTCTGTGCCCGCCTCGATCCCACCCGCGTAGTCGCCCTGACGAAAGCGGGGAAGAATCTCGTCTTCTTGAATCCGGTGAGCGGTGGCGTCCGGCACCACACCCTCGAGGCCGTAACCGACCTCGATGCGCATCTTGCGGTCGCCCGGAAAGACGAAGAAGACGATTCCATTGTTCTTGCCCGCCTGTCCCGCGGCCCACTTGCGCGCCGCCTGCACCGTGAACTCTTCCAGTGTGAAGTTTTCCGGGACGCTCCGGTCGATCCAGACGATCAGCTGGTTGGAAGTGTCCTGTTCGTATTTCTCGAGCCTGGCGTTCAACTGCTCGGCCCGGTCCACCGGCAGCACGCCGGCCCGGTCCGTGACGTAGCGGGTCGGTTTCGGAGGAAGAAGATCCTCCTTCCCCGCCGCCCGAAGTGCGACCGCTGCAAAAAGGAACGCGAGGAAGAGTGGAAACGCGCTCCGTCGAGAGCGCCCCGCTCTCATCGAGTCCCGAGTCCCGAGTCCCGAGTCCCGGCTCTCACTTCGCCGGCGCCGGCGCCGCGGGAGTCGTGCCAAAGTTGAACTGCACGGTCGGCGCCTTTTCCGAGCCGGGCGTCGCCTTGAAGTACGCCTTCTCTTTGAACCCGAACAGGTTCGCCATCAGGTTCGTCGGAAAACGGAGGCGCCTCGTGTTGTAGTCCTGCGCCGCCTTGTTGTAATCCATTCTCGCGACCGCGATCCGGTTCTCGGTTCCTTCGAGCTGAGCCTGCAGGTCGCGGAAGTTCTGGTTCGCCTTCAACTCGGGATACTTCTCGGCAACGACGAGCAGCCTCTGGAGGGCAGCGCCGAGCTGGTTCTGCGCCGCCTCGAACTGCGCCAGCGCCTGCGGATCGGTCGGCGCTTTCCCCTGGGTGACCGTCGCTCGGCCCACCGAGGCCCGCGCGTTGGTCACCGCCTCGAGCGTCGACTTTTCAAACTGCGCCGCCCCCTGCACGGTGGCGACGAGATTCGGTACGAGGTCGGCGCGCCGCTGATACTGGTTTTCCACCTGCGACCACTGCTTGTCTGTTTCCTGGCCGAGCGTGACGAGCGAGTTGTAAGTTCCCGCCATCGAGATCCCGACGATGAGAACCAAGACAACGACGAGAGCGAGACACCCCAGGCCGATCTTACCCATCCGTTTTTCCTCCTCTTTCTCCGTCCGTCCGAGGCGGGGATTCTACTTCGAAGGGAGCAGGATCAACCGCGGCTGCGGGCAATCTGCTCCAGGACGGGCGCCGGCAGCAGCGCCCGCAGCAGGCCGCGGCCCCGGCCCGCAAGCTCGACCCGGGCGATGGAGGCCTTCTTCAATGGGATTTCGAGACCTCGGCCGCCCGCGAGAAGGTGGCCGAGCAAGATGCCGAGATGAGGTTGATGCCCGACCAGCAGGATCCCATCCTGCTTCTCTTGCGCCGCAACTTCCGCCAGGATCTCCTCCGGATCGCGGTCCGGCTCGAGAGCCGCCGACTCGCGGAAGCTCTTCTCGAGCCCGAGGGCCTCGACGACGGGCTCGGCCGTCTGCCGCGCCCGGCGGTAGGGAGAGGTGATCACCAGATCGATCCCCGGATCGAGCACCGCCAGGCCCCGGGCGACCGCCCTGGCTCGCTTGGCCCCATCAGCCGTCAGCTCGCGATCCGGGTCGCGGCCCGACGCCGCCCGATCCTCGGCGGCCGCGTGACGCAGGAGCCAGAGTTCCATCGTGGCGGTGAGTCTATCCTCGCTGAAGCAAAGGTTCTTCGCTTCGAGAAAAGGACGGGGGGACGGGGAGACTGGGGGACGGGGAGAAGGCCGATTCGAGTCCCCCCGTCTCCCCGTCTCCCTGTCTCCCCGTCATGTATTCTCCCGGCACCATGCCCCTTCAGCCAGGCGAGCAGCTCGGACCCTACGAAATCGTCGCGCCTCTCGGGCGCGGCGGGATGGGCGAAGTGTACCGGGCTCGGGATACGCGGTTGCGCCGCGAGGTCGCCGTGAAGCTGCTGCCCGACACCGCGGCCAACGATGAGGACAGCCTGGATCGATTCCACCGGGAGACGCATGTCGTCGCGGCGCTCAATCATCCCAACATCGTCGCCATGTACGACAGCGGCGAACATCGCGGATCACCCTACGCGGTCACCGAGCTGCTCGAGGGAGAGACGCTCGCCGAGCGGCTGCGGACGGGGCCGCTGGCGGCCAAGCGCGCGGCGGAGATCGCCTCCCAAATTGCCGACGCTCTCGCGGCGGCGCACGCCAAAGGCGTGATCCACCGCGACGTGAAACCGGAGAACGTCTTCCTGACCCGCGACGGGCGGGCGAAGATCCTGGACTTCGGGATCGCGCGTATGGAGAACCCGGCCGTCCGGACCGGCGCCCTGGCGAATCTCCGGGCTCGCGGCTCCTCGAGCGCGTCGATCCTCATCGGGACGGCGGGATACGTCTCGCCCGAGCAGGTGCGGGGCAGCCGTGCGGACTCCCGCAGCGACATCTTCGCCCTGGGCGCGGTCTTCTACGAAATGCTGACGGGAAGGCGCGCATTCGCTCGATCGACGGACATCGACACTCTTTCCGCCGTCCTCTCCGACCATCCGGAGAAATATCCCGAGACGGAAAAGATCCCGGCCGGGCTGCGGCCCTTCGTCTTCCGCTGTCTTCAGAAGGACCCCGCCGACCGGTACCAGTCGGCGCGCGACCTGCTGCTCGACTTGCGGGCCTTTCAGGCGGAAGAAATCCGCGAATCGGCGGGCCGAGTCAAGTTTCGCAGCGTTCCCCCGTGGCAGCAGCGACGCACGCGCACGATGGTGCGCGCGGCTGCCGGAGTCGTTCTCCTGCTCCTCGGAATCTACGTGGGGGCCTGCTGGGAGCGCGGGCGGCATCTGACGCGGTCGACGGCTTCGACTCTTGGCCGATAACTGTCTCCTCGAGACAATATAAAAATTGTAATCTCAGGTGTGCCGGTTCCGGCCGGGTTCGCGCCGTCAAGCCGAGGCTACGGAAGAATCGAGACCGGCGCCGGTCGTCGGCAGGCTGACCCTGCTGGCCTTCGGCTCCGGGATCGGGCTCGTGCAGCAGAAATCCTTGCAGGCATCGTAGAGCGTTCGGCGTTGGACGGGTTGGTAA
>JBKPDV010000273.1:0-18845 GCA_046728075.1 Acidobacteriota bacterium
GTGATGAGAAAGGTGTACTTACGCCCAACCAGGTCCCCAATTCGGCCGAAGAACAGAGCGCCGAAAGGACGGACTAGGAACCCGGCTGCGTAGGTGACGAACGCGGAGAGCAACGCCGCAGTCGCGTTGCCAGGCGGGAAAAAGAGGGCTGCGAAGAAGGGCGCCAGGGTCGCGTAAAGGTAGAAGTCGTACCACTCGAAAACAGTGCCGAGGGAAGAGGCGAAAATAACCCGTCGTTCTTCTTCTTTCTGCACGGGGGGCGGTGTACCGATAGTTGCCGCTTCCATTAACTTCCTCCCCTATTTCCATTCGGAATTGATCGAGGCTCGGAAACAATCACAAGCCCGCGCGGTCCGGAAACCGAGAACCGCGCTCCATTCGATTGCGGATTCCTCATGAATTGGAGTCAACGCTCGGGAGACTGTTTCTTTCTCCTTTCCTTCCTGTACGGAAACCGGCCCGCCTGAAGGGAGTAAGCGCAGGCCCGTCTTGTGAGTGGCCAGCCGGAAAGAGGGGCATCCCCGTGTCGGGCAGGAGGCCCGAACTCTCGGAAACTCTCTGCCGCCTGGGCAGGTGTTCGCAGTCTTCCATGCGAGTTCTTGCGGGGAAGTCTTTCATTGTTTAAGGGGATGTCAAGAGCCTTTGAAACCAGGGTAAACGAGGGGGGTCCTTCGGCGTGGTCCGACCTACCTCCGAAGGCACCCTGTCCGGTGCTCGGCCAGGGTGGCGGCAAAAAGGGGAGCTACTCCTCCTTGCCGAACTGCCTGAGGTCCTCCGGCCCTTCCTTTGTCGCCACCTTGTCCTTTCCCTGCACAGAGACGCGGATCTGTTCCACCACGTCGGGATTGGCAAGGGTGGTTATGTCGCCGGTGTCCAGGGTGTTCGAGATCGCGGCAAGGACACGCCGCATGATCTTTCCGGAGCGGGTTTTCGGCATGTCCGGAACGATGTGCACCTTCTTCGGCCGGGCGATCTTTCCGATCATGGTCTCGATCGTCGCAATCACCTTATCCGTGATCTCCTTGCTGGGGGCGTAGCCGGGCTTTAAGGCGATGTAGATCTCCGGAACACGGCCCTTGACCTCGTCGACGACCGGCACGACGGCGGCTTCCGCGACTTCCGGGAGCGTCAAGCAGGCCGACTCGAGCTCCTTGGTCCCGAGGCGATGGCCGGCCACATTGATGACGTCGTCGACGCGGCCCAGGATTCGGAAATAGCCGTCCGCGGCGAGCACGGCTCCGTCCGCGGCGAAGTAGGGCCAGTCGTGCCAATCCTTGCTTTTCGAATTCCTGGTGTGCTTGGTGTAGTACTGACGAACGAAGCGGTCCCGGTCCCCCCAGATCGTCTGCATGATCCCCGGCCACGGGTTCCGGATGCAGATGTTGCCGGCCCTCCCCGAGCCCGCCTTCACTTCCTCACCCTTCTCGTCATAGATGATCGGGTAGATGCCCGGCACTCCGGGGCCGGCGCTCCCGGGCTTCATGCGATCGAGAGCCGGCTTCGTGCTGCAGAGGAAGCCGCCGTTCTCCGTCTGCCACCAGGTGTCGACGATGACGGCTTTGCCCTTGCCGACGACGTTGTAGTACCACTTCCAGACCTCGGGCTCGATCGGCTCGCCGACCGTCGTCATGTGCTTGAAGCGGTAGTCGTACTTGGCCGGCTCGTCGGGCCCGGCCTTTCTCAGCATGCGGATGGCCGTCGGCGAAGTGTGAAAGATGTTGACGCCGAGGCGTTCGGCGATTCGCCAGACCCGTCCCGCATCCGGAAACGCCGGCACGCCTTCGTAGATCACGGAGGTCGCGGCCAGCGCCAGCGGCCCATAGACGATGTAGGAATGTCCCGTGATCCAGCCGATATCCGCCATGCACCAGTACGTGTCCTCGGGATGGATGTCCTGGATGTACTTCGAAGTCCCTGACACGTAGGCGAGGTAGCCGCCCGTCCGGTGCTGGCAGCCCTTGGGCTTGCCGGTGGTGCCGCTGGTGTACATCAGAAAGAGGGGAGCCTCCGAGTCCATGGGAACGGGCTCCACTTTCGCGCGGCGATACTTCTTCAGAACTTCATCGACGAAGAAATCGCGCCCCTCGACCATCGGGGTCGCGGAAGGGTGTTTCCCCGGGTAGCGCTTCCACACGAGGACCTTGTCGATTTTCTGGCCTTCCTTTTCGGCCGTGGCCACGGCGATCTCGGCCGATGCCTTGTGGTCGATCATCTTGCCGCTGCGGTAGTAGCCGTCCATGTAGATGAGGACGCGACTGCCGGAATCCGCGGCCCGCAGGCCGCACGCCTCGCCGCTGAATCCACCGAACACGACCGAGTGGACGACGCCCAGTCGCGCGCAAGCCAGCATCGTGATCGGCAGCTCCGCGACCATGGGCATGTGGATCGTGACGCGGTCGCCCGCCTTCAGCTTCGCGAAATCGCGGAGCAGGGCGGCGAACTCGTTGACTCGAACGTACAGCTCCTGGTAGGTCAGGGCTACCGGCTCTTCCTCTTCGGGCTCGGGCACGAAGATGATGGCCGTCTTGTTTCGGTACCTGGCCAAGTGGCGATCGACGCAGTTGAACGAAGCATTGATCTTGCCGCCCGCGAACCACTTCCAGAAGGGCGGATCGCTCGTGTCGAGCACCGTGTGCCAGCGTTCGTACCAGGTCAGCAGCTCCGCGTATTCCTCGAAACACTTCGGAAAGTTCTTTTCGGCGAAACGCTCGTTGACGGCGGGATCCTTCAGGTTCGCCTGAGCGATGAATTCCTTGGATGGCTGGAAGTACTCTTCTTCCTTCCAGTGCACCGCAATCTGGTCCTCGCTGGTTTCCGCGACCCGGCTCGCCGCTTTCGAATCTGCCATGAGGGTGCCTCCATTCGATTCACGAGGCCGTATCGTGAGGGCCTGTCCTGAGAAGCGCGACCCATCGGGGACGTCGCTCTCGATCGCCTATCTATCACGTAACGCGCCAGCCTAGGTGATGTGTCAGCCGACGCGAAGCGGCCATCTGCTCACTCCCCGTCCCCCCGTCTCCCAGTCCCCCCGTCCTCTCCGATTCGCCGACGGGGTGACGGGGGGACGGGGTGACGGGGGGAGAACACAGTCCTACAATGGAGGGCGGTGACCCCTCCCGAGAGCCTTCTGGACGGCCCGACGCTCGGCCGGCTGGAGCGCTGGCGGAAGGCGCGCGCGGTATTCGTCCGCCCGGATGGGACGGAAGCGGAGCACGCCGTTTCGCGAGCGCTCGGTCGACTCTGGGCTCGCGGACAGGTTTACGGCCGGGCCCGGCGGCTAGTGTTGGAACGCTCGGCCGAGGCCCTCCTGACGCAGCTCGCGAAAGGGGTGGGCGCGCTCGCCGGCCAGGTCCGGGTCGCCCCGGAGGATCCGAGCCAGACCAAGTGGGATGCCGTCGGAAACCTGACGCCGCTGTCCGACGCCTCGCGCCGAGTGGCTGCGTTGTGGCTCGTCGACGTGCTTCGGTCAGGAGAGCTGTTCGTCGAGTTTCAGCCCATCTTCGAGCTGAGCTCCGGCGAAATCCTCGGGGCCGAGGGGCTGCTGCGCGCGCGTAGCGCCGACGGGTCCGTGCGGCTGGCGGCTGACATCTTTCCGGCCGCGCATGCGCTCGGGATCGAAAAACCGTTCGAGCGCATGTCCTGGGTCTCCGTTCTCGAGGCGGCGCGACGGCTGCCAGAGAACATCCTGCTCTTCCTGAACGTCAACCCTCAGCTCCTGGTCGGCGGGGCTCATGGCCTGGAGGGCCTGGGCCGAGAAGCGGAACGGGTCGAGTTCCCGTACACGCGGCTCGCGCTCGACTTGGTCGAGATCGAGCGAGTGGAATCTCTGGAAGTGTTGCAATCGGCGCTGGCGGTTCCGCACGATCTCGGCGTGGCCATCGCGCTCGACGACATCACCTCCGGCTATGGAACGCTTCGCTATTGCGCCGGTTTGTCTCCCCGGTGGATCAAGGTCGACTGGGCGATCACCCGCGGCGTCGCGACAGACTCGCGCCGGCGGGCGGTCTTGAAGCTCCTCGCGCAAGTCGCGCGAGACGCCTCCGTCGGGCTGATCGCGGAGGGAATCGAGACCGGTGAAGATCTCGACGTCTGTATCGAGGAAGGGGTCTCCGCCGCTCAGGGCTATTTCCTGTCGCGCCCGAGCGTCGAGCTGACGGACGCCTCCCCGGAGTTTCGCGCGTGGCTCCTGGCGCGTGTGCCTGCCCTTCCTCCTCCCGGAGCATGAGCGCGGAGAGACCCGCCGAGCCTTCCGAGCCGGTCCGCCTGGACGTCTGGCTCGATGTGGCTTGTGTCTTCAAGACCCGGTCTCAAGCCAAGGAGGCCTGCGAAGGAGGAAAAGTCGATGTCAACGGCTCGCGCGCCAAGCCCCACCGGGAGTTGCGCACGGGCGACCGGGTCTCGGTCACGGGCAAGGCGGGGCAGCGCCGCGAGATCCTGGTCCGAGGCCTCGCTTCGCGTTCCCTCCCACGGGCTCAGGCCCGGCTCCTCTATGAGGACGTGACCCCGCCCGTCGCCGCCGAGGTGCGGGAGGCACGGCGCCTGGATCGGATGCTGGCGCCGAAGGTGGACGAGGGACGGCCGGACAAGAGGGACAGAAGAGAGATTATTCGACGGAAGGGAAGATAGAGAGAAGTCAGTATCGACTGTAGACTCATTCCATGGACTTCGAGCTCCTTTGCCCCTGCTGCAACGCCCGGCTCAAGATCGATCCCGCTCTCAAGGCGGTCATCGACCATGAGGCTCCCAAGACGCCGCGAAAGTTTGGCTCGGTCGATGATGCGATCGGAGCCTTGAAAGGCCAGGACGCGGAGAGGGAAAAAAAGTTCGCCGCATCGATCGAAGCCGAAAAGTCCAAGAAAGACGTCCTGAACCGCAAGTTCGACGAGCTCTTCGAAAAGACCAAGGGAGACACCTCGAAGCCGATCCGGGACATTGATCTGGATTAGGTGAGCTGTCAGCTTTCAGCTCTCAGCTGTCAGCCAAGCAGTCCTCGGTGGCGGTGAGGCGTTACAATATTTACATTGTTACCACTGTGGAACGTGATCTGCGCACCGTCGGGAGTCTCAAGCTGAGAGCTGTAAGCTGAAAGCTGAGAGCTTGCTCTCCATCGCCGTCTTCGGTTCCTCTTTGCCCAGCGAAGGTCAGCCCGCGTACGAAGACGCCCGTACCCTCGGGCGTGCGCTCGCGCGGCGTGGGGCTCGCGTTGTCTGCGGCGGGTACGGCGGTGTCATGGAGGCCGCTTGCCGCGGAGCCTCAGAAGAAGGGGGACAGAGTCTGGGCGTCATCCTCGCGGGCAGGGGAGAGCCCAACTCCTTCGTCACGTCCACGGTCGAAGCGCGAGACCTGGCGGAGCGCTTGACGCGTTTGCGCGATCTGTCGGACGGCTGGATCTTTCTTCCGCACGGTCTCGGCACGATGCTCGAGCTGGTCTGGCTAGCCGAGAGCATCGTGAAGCGGGAGGCCGTTGCCCGCCCGCTCGTGCTGCTTAACGATTTCTGGAGACCGACGCTGGACATCGCCCTTCGCGAGGCGACCGGCTCGGGAGCGGAAGCGCTGGCGGCGTCGGCGCGGTGGGCGAAATCGCCGGAAGAAGCGGCCCGCCTCGCCTGCGGCGAGTCTAAGGTCTAAGGTTTAAGGTCCAAGGTCAAAGAAACCATCGACCATCGTTCCGAACTTTAGACTTTAGACCTTAGACTTTGGACAGCTTCTGGTACGCCATCTCCTTCAACAGCGCAATCCTCTTGGCGATCGGCGGATGCGTCGCGAAGAGATTGGCGAACGCCCCCTCGGACCGGTTCACCGACCGGCCGCGCGGGTCCTCGATGCAGAGATGGGCGATTCCCTGTTTGATGGAAGCCGTCGGCGCCGCGGCCGCGTCGATCTTCTCCAGCGCAGAGGCAAGAGCGAGCGGGTTTCGCGTCAGCTCCGCTCCGGACGCGTCGGCCAGGTATTCCCTCTCTCGAGAGACCGCCATCGCGACAAGCTGAGCTATCAGCGGCGCGAGAATGAGGGAGATCAACCAGAGCGCAAACAGGATCAGCATCATGGGACCGGAGCCGCCGCGATCCTCCCGATCGTTCCGGCGGCCTCCCCCCCACCAGAGTCCGCGCCGTCCCCAGTCGGAGATCAGCAAGACGGAACCCACGAGCGCCGCCACCACGGTCATCACCCGCACGTCGTAGTTCTTGACGTGGGACATCTCGTGAGAAACCACTCCCTGCAGCTCTTCACGGTTCAGAGAGTCGAGCAGACCTCGCGTGACAGCGAGCGACGATCGCTCGGGGCCGGTTCCGGTCGCGAACGCGTTCGGGTCGGGGTCCGGGATGACGTAGATGGCGGGCTTGGGCATTCCGGAGGCGATCGCCATCTCTTCGACGACGTTGTCGAGAGCGCGCTGTTTCGGATCGGAGAGATCGATCGGAGTGGCATGTGTCGATTCGAGGATCGCCTTGTCGCCGCCCTTTAGAGACCACCAGGCAGAGAAGGATCCCAGGCAGAGCGCGCCGATTGTGGCGATCGGAACGCCGGGGCTGCCTCCGGACCAGTAGAGAAAGATGTCCGCGCCGATTCCCAGGAACGCGAGAAAGCCGATGAAGCCCACGAGGAGCATCGTCGTGCGCCGGAGGTTCCGGCGCTGCTGGTCGTAGAGGTTGGTGGGAATCATAGCTGTCAGCTACCAGCTTTCAGCTAACGGCGAACACGCGGAAGGGCGCACGGCTGAAAGCTGACAGCTGAAAGCTGAAAGCTACTTCGGCCGAATGTTCAAGTCCACCGCCGGGACCTCGCGCTCGGCCGGCGCAGTGATCTCGAAGAGCTCGACCGTCTGGAACTTGAACGCTTGCGCGATCAGATTGTCGGGGAAGATCTGCTGAGCCGTGTTGAAGCGCGTCGCGAGGTCGTTGTAGAACTGGCGCGCGAAGCCGATCTTGTTCTCCGTGGAGGTCAGCTCTTCCATCAACCCGCGGACGTTCTCGTTCGCTTTGAGCGTCGGGTAGTT
This sequence comes from Acidobacteriota bacterium, assembly GCA_046728075.1. GTDB lineage: Bacteria > Acidobacteriota > Thermoanaerobaculia > UBA5066 > Gp7-AA6 > JBKPDV01. Next base: position 6,998 of record JBKPDV010000273.1, read on the forward strand.
CTCTGCCAGCGCAAAGAGCCGGGACAGCGTCTGGGTCAGCTGGTTTTCCTTCTCCGCGGAATCGGCAACTCCGCGCGCCGCCACGGCGCTGTTGCGGGCCTGGATGACTTTCTCGAGCGTGTCCTGCTCGAACTGCATTTCCCCCTTGACGGAGGCGATCAGGTTCGGGATCAAGTCGTGCCGGCGCTTCAACTGAACGTCGATCTGTTTCCAGGCGTTGGCGACCTGGTTCTTCAGAGAAACGAGATTGTTGTAGCGGAAAACGGCCCAAAGCGCAGCGACGACGGCGACGCCGATCAAGACCAGCAGACAGCCTCCGAAGGCGGCCATGTAGCTTTAGATCCTCCCTATCTTGTTACGAAAAGTAGCGGCAAAAGTTTATCACCGGGCTTCGAGTCAGAAGCTGCCAGCTATCCGCTTTCAGCTTTCAGCGCGCAGAACTTCCGGTCTAGCTGAAAGCTGAGAGCTGTGAACTGACAGCTTCACGCGTTCAGCCCCTGCCTCAGCTCCCGGCTGAGGATCTCGACGGCGGAGCGGGTTCCGCCCGTCATCTTTTCCTTCCACTGTCCCTCGGTCTCGAAGCGCTTGTCGCCGATGGCCTCGCCCCAGGGCCGAAGCGCCGCGTCGAGCTCGCCGGCGGACCAGACGTCCCCTCCGCGACTTCGGATCATCGCGATGACGTACGGAACGATCCGGATGAACGCGCGCAGCGATGTCGAGCTCTTGATCGAATACTTGCGGCCGGCGAAGGCCGCCGGAAAGGCGCGGCCGGCGGCTTTGAAGTAATTCAGGAAGAACCGTTTGGCGTTCTCTCGGAACTCCCTCGCGATGCGCCCGCCCGCGGCGTCCATGGAGGCGAAGACATCGCGCAGCTCGTCGGCGAGAGCGGCCTGGGTCACGCTGCCTCGCCCGATCCCGAGCACCTTGATCTGGCCCTTGAGTGGGGAGCCCTCATCCTCGTTCAGCGCGCGGATGACGTCGTGGGCGGCGGCCAGGTTCTCGTCTCGGTAGAGGCGGCGGCCCGAGAGCGAGATCAGGTGCGAAGGGTTCAACTTCGTGTGCTTGCTGTTGATCGTCACGAAAAGCTCGACGACCTGATCGGCGGTGAGGCTGTCGAAAACGACGGCAGGCACCTGGAAGTCCTTCAGGTTGTGCTTCTCAGCCAATTGGTGGAGCGCCAGCAAACGGTGCTGACCATCCAGGGCCCGTAGAATCCCCGACTCCTCGGGCAGCTTCAGGGATCCCGCGTCGGACCGCCCGCCTCCTGGAACAAACTCGAGGCGCTTCTCCGAGACCAGCAGCACGCTTCCGGGGATGGCCGGGAGCGTTCCGGAGTCGGCGCACTGCAAGTAATAGTTGACGAGCTCTTCGATCTTTCTCTGGATGATCGGTCGTTGAAAGGCCTGCTCGGAAGCGGCGATCTTTTTCTCGAGAAACTCCCAGTTGACCCGTCCGGACGCCTTCTTCTTCGCCTTCCCGCGGGTCGTCTGCGTATCCGAACCAAAAGAGAGGACCTCGAACCCGACCAGCGACTGCAAGTCCGCGCCGGACAAAAGGGCCTCGTAGAAGCGGACCCCGAATTGATTGAGCCGGAGCGAGGGAACGGAGAGCATCCTTGGGTCCCCCTTTTTTTGCGAGGGGGATTATACGGGAGGGTCAAAAACACCAAGTTCAACGTTCAAAGTTCAAGGTTCAAAGAGGAAAAACTCGTCCCGACTTTGAACTTTGAACCTTGAACCGTTACGGAGGCGTGACCCCTCGCCAGTCCTGGCCGGAGATCATCTCGTCGTGGACCTGGCTGGCCCCGATCAGGATTCCTCGCAACTCCGAGGTCAGGAGTTTCTCGAGCTCCGGAAGAGAATCGGGGCTCGCCACCGGCACCGAGCACTCGATCGTCGACTGCCCGAGGGACGCGTAGAAGGGAGACGCGCGGCGGGTCCAGTCCGACTCGTTGCGCCGGTGCTTGGTCATCAAAAAGGCCGCCAAACGCCGTTCGTCCCACGGATCGGTGAGCGTCCAGCGGAAGTTGGCCCTCGGCCCTTTCTGCTCGGTCGCCGGCGGCTCGTCGGCGAGTGTGATCGCCATAGAATCTGCATTTAACGATAGCATCCCGCCACGCAACATCCAAGGTGATGACGATGCTTCTTGCGGCTTTGCTCTTCGGCCTGGCGCCCGCTCCCCAGCCGACGCCCGCAGGCACCGTCTACGCCTCGCACCTGATGGTGGACCAGGAGGTCACGGTCTCCTCCCGCATCACGGGGGTCATCGAGACCATTCACGTGGAGCGAGGGGCAGCGGTCACCCGAGGCCATCCGCTGTGCACACTCGAGCTCAAGGAGTTCGACCAGGACGTCCAGCAGGCCTTGGAACAGATGGGTTTGGCGAAGGCGGAGCTCAATCGCGCGGAGGCGCTGACCAGCGGCGGCGTCGGCAGCCGAGCCGATCTGGACACGAAGCGCGCACAATACGCCGTGGCTGTGGCGGCCTGGGAAAAGGCAAAGGCGATCCGCGACTACGCCGTCATCCGGGCGCCCTTCGCGGGGATCGTCACGGAGAAGCAGGCTCGTGTCGGCCAGAAGGTCATCGACAATCAAAACGTCCCTCTGTTCAAGATCACGGCCTTCGAACCGTTGCTCGCGCGCATCTACGTTCCGGAAAAGGAACTTCTGAAAATTCACCGCGGAATGGTGGTCGACGTGGTTCCAGTCAACTTTCATGAGGCGCGCACTAAGGGAACCATCGAATACATCGGCCCAACCGTAGATCCGGCGAGCGGGACCTTTCAGGTCGTCATCCGGGTTCGGAAGGATTCCCCCCGGGTCATTCTGCGTCCTGGCCTGGCAGTCGAAGTGACGCTTCCCACCTCGGCCATCCGGTGATGACGACTCCGCAGCGTCCCCGAGGCCCGTCTCAGCTGCGCTCGACCCTGGACCGCGTGCTCGTACACGACATCAAGAACATGGGTTTTCGTTTGCAGCTGCTTCTGTCGAACCTCGAGGAGCATTACGAGGACCCCGAGTTCAAGCGCTCCATTCAGGAGTTGCTGCGATCGACGATTGGCCGTCTCGACGGCATCGTGGACCGTTTCTCCGCGCACGAGGACTCCGTTCTGATCAAGGTCGCCCTCGACCTGAACGGCATCGTGCGAGAGGTGGCCGATGGCACAACGCGTCGCGATGTGCCCAAGGCTGGGGAGCACAGCCGCGCCCCGCTCTCGCTGGCGCTCGGAGACCCGCCGGAGATATGGGGCGACCCGTACTACCTGACAGACGCCCTAACCAGCCTCGTCGACAACGCGCTGGAAGCGACTCCACCGGAGGGTAAGGTCTTGGTGCGGACCTTCTCCGAGGAAACGGGTCGCAGTCGGCGTGCGGTGGTGGAGATCATCGACAACGGCAGCGGGATCCCCGCGGATTTCGTGCGCGACCGGCTCTTCCAGCCGTTCCAAACGACCAAGTCCGACGGTGTGGGATTAGGGCTTGCCACGGCGAGTCAGATCGTACGAATCCACGGGGGCGCCATCCGCTTGCTCTCCGAGCCGGGCGGCGGAACGGTTGTCCGGTTGACCTTTCCCGGCGTCTCGAAGGCCGAGTCGGAGCCAGAGACATCGTGATCGAAACGCCGGCAGTGCCCGGCACCCTCCTTGTCGTCGAGGACGATCCCCTTCTGCTCGATCAGCTCCGCTGGTCGCTCAAGGGGCTCTTCGAGGTGCGCGGCGCCCGAGACGCGAACGAAGGACGCACGCTGCTCAACTCGGATCCGGACCTCTATCTCTTCGACCTGAGATTGCCTCCTTCGGGCCAAGTCGAAGAGGGTCTGAAGCTCTTGGAGGAGGTTCGGCGGCGCGATCCGGAGGCGACCGTCGTCATCATGTCAGGGGAGGAAGATCGCCAGGTCGCGCTGCGATCGATCGAGCTCGGCGCGTTTGATTTCTTCCGCAAGCCAGTCGATCCGGCGCTGTTGCTGATCATCCTGGCGCGCGCGCTCGAGCGGCGGCGGCTTCTCGTGGAAAACCGTGAGCTCAAGCAGGAGGCGCGGGCCGGACAGAGCTTCGATCGTCTCGTCGGCGCGAGCCCCCCAATGAAAAAACTCTTCTCCGAGATCGAAAGGGTTGCGCCCACCGACGCGACCGTTCTCTTGTTCGGAGAGAGCGGCACGGGCAAAGAGCTCGTCGCCCACTCCATTCATGATCGGAGCCCGCGCAAGGACCACCCCTTCGTCGCCTTGAACGCGTCGGCCCTGCCCGAAGCTCTCGCCGAGTCAGAGCTCTTCGGGCACGAGAAGGGAGCGTTCACCGGCGCCATCGCCTCGCGCCCCGGGCGGTTCGAGCTGGCCCAGGGCGGAACGCTCTTCCTGGACGAGATCGGCACGCTTTCCGCGGCCGTTCAGTCGAAGCTCCTTCGAGCACTCGAGACGCACGAGATCGAGCGGGTCGGAGGGAGAAGGACCATCCCGATCGACTTTCGCCTGATCTCAGCGACCAACGAAGACCTGGAAAAGAAGGTGGCCGACGGCGCCTTTCGCGAGGATCTCTTCTACCGCATCAACACGATCCCCTTGCGGATCCCGCCTCTGCGCGAACGGCCGGGCGACATCCCGCTCTTAGCCGAACACTTCCTGTCGAAGTTCACGGCCCGCCATCGCCGGCCCGCGCGCCGTCTCTCGCCGGAGGTTCAGGACCGTCTTGGCGCCCATCCCTGGCGCGGCAACGTGCGGGAGCTCGAGCACGTCATCGAGATGCTCGTGCTTTTCTCCGACGGCGAGAACATCGGCGAGGAAGATCTCCCGCGAGCCCTGCGCCAACCGGCGGTGATTACCCGGCAAACTGAATCGCTCCCCTTCGCCAAGGCCGTCGAGGAATTCGAGAAAAGGCTCCTCGCCGACACGATTGCCTCGGCCGGCGGCATCAAAGCCGAAGCCGCCCGCCGCCTGGGCCTCGACCCGAACCAGATCAAGTACCTCTGTCGAAAGTACGGGCTGTAAGCAGCCGATGGTTGAGAAAATCAACCTCGGGTGAAAAAACGACTCAAGCTGGAGGCCCTCGAGCAAGAGCGATCCTCGCGCATGTCTCTGTGAATCAGATGCTTGCCGTCCGGCCTCTCGGGATGAGAGAGATGGCCTCCTTGTTGCGATACGCCTCTTCAAGCAGAAGGAGGAAAGTAATGGCAAAAGAAGTCAGGATTCAGTTAACGCCAGAGCAGAAAGCCAAGATCAAAGCAGCCACGGGCAAGAGCATGGAAGAGATTCGCGTTTCCAGCATGGGGAAGAATCTCGCTGTCTCGGCTGGCCAAAAGGGTCTTAGCGAGCAGGGTCTGCGCGACGATGCCCTCCGTGACGATGCCCTTCGTGACGACGCGATGCGTGACGACGCGATGCGTGATGATGCCCTGCGGGACGATGCCCTCCGTGACGACGCGATGCGTGACGATGCCCTCCGTGACGATGCCCTCCGTGACGATGCCCTCCGTGACGATGCCCTGCGAGACGATGCCCTCCGTGACGATGCCCTGCGAGACGATGCCCTCCGTGACGATGCCCTGCGAGACGATGCCCTCCGTGACGACGCCCTGCGAGACGATGCCCTTCGTGACGATGCCCTGCGGAACCAGGAATAAACTTTCCGAAAAGCAGGTCGAGCGCCCCGTTAACGCGGGGCGCTTTTTTCTTACCAAACGATCGTCCGCAGCCACCGCCAGAAGATGCGCCAGGCGCGAAACGCATAGGCCTCACGATCCGAATGGATTCTTACCCTGGCGACTGCCCCCGGAAGAAGGGTGCCGTCGGAATTGTCAAACAGCGCGACCACGGTGAAACGATCCGGAATGTTGGAAGGGGCAGCCGGATCCTTGCCCGCTGCTGCGGTAGCCGGCGTTCCGGCCGTCGCCTCGGATAACCTCGCGACCGAACCTGTCCGGGATTCCGTCGGGCTTGTTCGGATCAGAGCGCTGACCGAGGCATCCTTCCGAAGATAGTCCAAGAAACGCTCGGAAACCCCGACATCCGCTGCCATCTTGCGACAGTCTCCGACCTGGAGCAACTCGGTCCCTTCGACGACGTAGCGGCCCGTCAGGTCCGCTGGACGATGCGTCAGGATGCGGCCGGTGATCGGACTTCGCACGAGCAGCTCCTCGCGCCGGGATTCTGCGCTGCGAAACCCGACTTGGGCCGACATCTGACGCTGCTCGGATTGATAGGTCAGGACCGCGTTACCCGCTTCCCGCGCGCGATTCGACTTTTTGTCGAAGAGCTCGCGCTCGACGAAGAGGCGTCGAGCTTGTTCGTCTGCGGCGGGGCTGGACAACTTCAGGATCGGCTGTCCGAGCTCAACGAGATCTCCCTCTCCGACCAGCACCTGCGAAACGATCGCGTCCTCCGGGGCTTGAAGAGCAATTTTCTCGACCGGCCTCAGGACGGCTTCGGCGCGGATCGTCCGGCGGGACCAGGGTACGAAGAGCAAGAGCAGGATCACCAAAGCCGCGCCAATGAGTGAAGCCCGACTTTTCGGCGACATGACGAGCTCCTTTTTGTCCAGGTAAAAAAGCTTCGCGATGCGTGTGAGCTGGCGAACGCGTTTGCGAAAGATGTAGTAGAGGCTGAGGAGGATCAGGACGACCGCGAAGTCGGGAAAGTACTTGTTGTAGAAATTCGAAATCCATCCCGCGATCACCAGCATGATCGTCGCGGTATAGGAGACCGAGAGGACGCCGTAGATCCAGAAGATCCATCTCGTCCGCCGGGTCGTTGGCGGGATCTCGATTGGGAGCCGGAGCACGTACTTTTGGAACGAAGCCGCAATAAGCCGAAACGCTCTTTCGCGCAAGCCGGGAAGCTGGAGAACGCTCGAAAGCGAGTTGTATCCATCGACCTTGATGAGGGGGTTGATATTGAAGAAGACGGTGGCAAAGCCCGTTAGGAGCATTGTCTTGTATGCAAGCTCATGGACAAGAGTGTCCGGGTAGGAAAACACCCAGAGGAGAGTCGCCGACGAGCAGATGATCGCTTCGACATAGATGCCGGCGATGTTGACGTACAGCTTGTGCCACTTGTTGGGGAACATGAAGGCGTCAGACGTATCTGTGTAAAAGGCCGGTGTGAAGTAAAAGAGCGCCATTCCGATGTCGTGAACCTCTCCGCCGTAGACCTTGACGGCGTACGCGTGGGCGAACTCGTGAATCGCTCCGATGACGCAGAGGATCACAAAGAACTGAGCGATGTCGAGGAGGGGCTTGCCGACAAAATGATAGAGCTGGAGGGTACCTGCCCAGATCGCCTTCCCGTTGAGCGCGAAGACTCCGACCGTCCACGCCGAGGCCACGCAGGTAACGATGACGACAGGCAGGGTCCATATCCACCGGACATACTTCACGGTGCGCTGCAGAAAATGCTCCGGATCGAGTACATGGAAACGGATGAAGAAGATGTTGAAGCCTTCCGCCTTTTCCTCCGCCTTCCTTTCGCGCATGCTCTTCAATTGGTCGAGCAGTTCGAGACTGCGCTCGGTCGTGGATTGCTCGATCAACGCCATCCGGCGGAGCCGCTTCTCGTAGTTGAAAACGAGGGTGGCCTCGGCCGGGTTGCGAACATGCCGGTTGTACTTCTGAAGAATCTCTGTGCGGGTCCGCGTGCCGTCGAAGAGCTTGATCAGGTTCCACTCGGCGTCGCGGAACATGTAGTACTTCATCGTCTCGGGGTTTTTGACGATCCATGCCACGTCGCCCATCTGGACCTGGCGCCGCACACGCAGGTCTTTGCGTAGAGCGGGACGATCGTCGGGGGAGCCGTGCCGCGCTGCAAGAGCGCGGGCGGCCTCCTTGGGCCGCGCGGCGGCGACGAGACTTCGGGGGCGGACGACCGCGCTCACGGGAGAAGCGGCCAGAGCTTGTTCCAGAGCCAGCGCGTCGGCTTGCGCGCAATCGCAAACAGAATGGGTCTCCGCCCATTGGAAACCTTGGCTTTGCCGAGCATCCCGGTCTTGAGCAGTCCGCCGGGGTTTTCGACCCGGACCTCCGCAATGACGAACCGCTCCTTGTCCTCTTCTCGGATGTACGAGCCGACCCGGGAGACGGAACCATGGAAGGTCCGGGTGGGATAGGTATTGAACTTCAGCGCCACGGGTTCCCCCGGCTTGACGAGTGACGCATCCGGTTCGTCCACGGCGACTTCCGCCGTCACATTGCGCGCGTCCGCCACGACGCAAAGCTCCGTTCCTCTCGGGAAGAACTGGCCTACGCGCTCCTCGATCCGCGGCGTGACGATGACACCGTCCAGCGGTGCGCGGATACGCGTGCGCGCAAACTGGTCCGACGCAAGGGAAATTTTCGCCGCGAGCTCATCTCGCCGAGACTGAGCCTCGAACACGGCGGCCGCATCTCCGGCCTCACGGTGTCGGGACACCTCGCTGTCCGCGATGGCGAGGCCGGAGCGTGCCTCCTCGAGAGAGGCGGCGTACATCTCGTCACTGAGCGTGGCGATGATGTCTCCCGCCCGGACGAGATCTCCCTCCCGATGCAGGACGGCCGAGACCACTCCGTCCACTCCCGCCGTGGCGGCCGCGCGCCGCCCTGGTAAGACGCGCGCCGGACCACCGAGCCGGACCCTCCACGGGACCACCAAAAGAATAAGGAGTACCAGGGGCGCGCCGAGCCCCCAGACGAGTCGTCGGGTCTTTGGAATCTCGAAAAGGCGCTGCCGCTTTTCCAGCAGAGGCTTCCAGAAGCCGGCCAGTGGGACCTGTCGATAGAGCTGCGCGTTGCGAACTGCCACGGTCGCCTGATTCACGAGGATGTCCAGCACGTCGCGGTTTCCTTCAGTCAGGATGAGCGGGGTCTTTCTCTCGAAGCTCAAGACGCCGAGCTTGCCCTCCTCATCTTTGAGGAGAACACCGTAAAAGGAACGGAAGCCGCTCTCCCGGAAGTACGCGCGGAACTTCTCCTCTGTCTCCCGCCGCTCGGCGACGATCTTTCCATCGGTCTCCTGGATGACGGCAACGTCGGATCCGCTGAAATAGATCCACTGGAGCAGCTCCTCGAGCCGCTGGATCTGCAGGTCCTTGCGGTCGAGCTTGGCCCGACCCGACACGGCCCCGATCCGCACCTTTCCCCGCTGCATGATCGCGATCGCCGAGCGGTCGTAGGCAATCAGGGGCGCCGTAGCATTGACGATGGTTGTCATCACCTTGTCGAGGTCGAGCGTCGATGTGATCTCACGGCTGACGGTCAAGAGGGCGTCGAGCTCTTCGACTTTCTTTTCCGCCTCGTATTGGCGGGCATTGCGCAGCGCGCGGACGGCCTGGCGAGCGAGGTCTTGTAGCAGCTCCTCGTCCTCGGGCGAGAACTCCGGATGGCGGCCGCGCTTGTTGACGAGCACGAGCGCCCCGACCGGCACGTCTTCTTCGACGAGAGGGAACGCGAGCACCGAGTGAATCGGATATCCCTCGCTCTCTTTCGCCAGCGAGTCGTCGGGCGGGATCCGGTTGCGCCGCACGATCTGCTTTTCCGCCAGCAGATCCCCGACGATCGAGCCTCCGACGGCATCGGGGGGGCTGGCGACTTCGTAGTTCTCGTTGACCGCCGTGGCCGCGAGGACGACGTCCGTGCTTTCTCCTTCCAACAGCCAGAAGGACCCGACCTCGGCCACGCTGAAATCGACCGCCTTCCGGACGATGATCTGGTTGAGCTCTTCCAGGTCGATCGTCGAGCCGAACGCCTTGGATAGGTCGTAGAGATTCGTCAGCCGTTCGATGGCGTGGAGCATGCCCACGGTCTTGCGCTCCGCCCGCAGGGCCCGGCCGAGAGCCGGCGCGGCCTGGCGAAGGAAGCCGTCCAGGCGCGCGAGAGTGGCCTGCTGCTGAGGCCGGCGGGAAAAGAGAAGGACGAGCAGGCCAACGACGATGCCTTCAGCTTCGAGAGGAACTCCAATGCAGATTTCCGTCGCCGCGGGGAGATCCCTCAGCCAGGCGTCGCTCCCGGCGGCAAAGTCCGCGCGCTCGAGGACGAGCGCGCGCCGATCGCGCTGCAGGTCGTGTACGAGACCGCTGTCGCGCGAGACGGATCGGCGCAGAAACGTTGCGGTGCCCTCGCCATGGGCGCCGATGCAGAGAAAGAGGGGGTTGACCGCATCGGGCGCCCAGAGCAAAGCCCCATCCGCGCCGCTGACTTGAGAGCTCCATCGGGCCGCCCAGCCGGAGGTCTGAGAGAGATTTTCGCAGAGCGCGAGCTCGGCGAGCGCGGAGGCTTCGGCGGCGGCGGTCAGCCCTTCGAGTTGCTCGGGCATTTAGACGAATTCAAAAACTGGAAACTGCGCGCTCCTTGTCGTCGTGGATCTCGAACACGGAGTCGAGCTTGGTCATCTCGAGCAACTTCCTCACCTGAGGTCCGGCGTGGAGGAGCTTCGTGTTTCCCCCTTCCTTCTGGGAGTTCGTCATGGCGCGCACCAGAGCACCGAGCCCGGAGCTGTCGAGGAATCGGACCTCCTTCAAATCAACGAGCAGGTAGATCTTCCCTTCCTCGATGAGACGAGTGACCGTCTTCTTGAAGGCGGATTCTCCTTCACCGATGACCAGGTCACCGCGAACGGTCAGAATCGTGACCCGGCCATCCTCACGGGTCTCGAGCTCCATAAAAGTAGTGAGATTATGTCCGAATTCTTTCCAGGCAAGCGTCTGGCGGAAAGAGGAGCGGTGAAGGTGGAATTTCGTCGCCCAAGTCGGCTCTCACATGGCCCTGCCGGGGCGACCACGGGCCCCGAGGTGAAGCGCCTCGAAGAGGACCGCCGGCGCAAGAAGAACTGGAAACGCTGGGGTCCCTATCTTGCCGAGCGCGCCTGGGGGACTGTGCGCGAGGACTACAGCCCGGACGGCAGCGCCTGGGACTACTTTCCTCATCATCAGGCCCCGTCCAAGACTTACCGGTGGAACGAAGACGGCCTCGCGGGGCTCTGCGACCGTCATCAGTTCATTTGCTTTGCGCCCGCCCTCTGGAACGGCCGCGATCCGATCTTGAAAGAGCGGCTCTTTGGCTTGGCCGGGCCGGAGGGCAACCACGGCGAGGACGTGAAGGAATACTTCTACTACCTCGATTCGACGCCGACCCACTCCTACATGAAGTGCCTTTACAAGTACCCGCAGGCGGAGTTTCCCTACGTCCAGCTCGTCGAGGAGAATCGCCGCCGCGGGCGGCAGGCTCCGGAGTTCGAGCTGATGGACACCGGTGTCTTCGATGGAGATCGCTACTTCGACGTCGTCACGGAGTACGCGAAGGGAGCCCCGAACGACGTCCTCATCCGGTTTACCGTCGTCAACCGGGGTCCCGACGTCGCGACTCTCCGTCTGCTGCCGACGGTCTGGTACCGCAATGTCTGGTCGTGGGGGCTCGGGCAGCGGCGCGCGCGCCTCTGGGCGGCGGAAGCTCCCGAGGGACGATGGACGATCGAGCTCGATTCCGATTACTACGGCCGGCTCATGCTCCACGGCGAGGGAGCGCCGGAGCTGCTCTTCACGGAAAACGAGACGAACTTCCAGAGGCTCTACGACGCGGAGAACGAGTCGAAATACGTGAAGGACGCGTTCCACGACTACGTCATCCACGGCTCGCGCGACGCGGTCAATCCCAGCCGGCGCGGATCCAAGGGAGCTGCCCTCTATGTGCTGGAGCTGCCTGCCGGCGGGAGCGCCGTCGTGCGTCTGCGGCTGACCGACGATGCGCGCCTTTCGCAGCCGTTCGGAGAGAAGTTCGAGGAGATCTTCGTCGCGCGCCTGGCCGAGGCGGACGAGTTCTACAAGGATCAGGCGCCGGCCGACGTCTCCGACGACGCGCGATCGGTCCAGCGGCAGGCCTTCGCAGGGTTGTTG
>JBKPDV010000274.1:0-8846 GCA_046728075.1 Acidobacteriota bacterium
TGAAATGGCCATCGCCAAGATGCATCTTGACCTCAGCCTCTTGAGTCCTCAGTCCTCAGTCCTCGGTCCTCAGTCAAAATGCGCTGCCGCTACTACTGCCCCGACTGCCTGACGTCTCGCGACTTTGACGGGACGGAGTCCGGCGACTTCGCGTGCGTGAAGTGCGCCCGAACGTACGCGGCGGGCTTCGAAGGCATCGCGGGACCCGGGGGCGTCGAGCGCTGCGCCATCTGCGGGAACCGGGCATTCTTCCTCCAGAAGGACTTCGACCAGCGGCTCGGCTGTCTGTTCCTGGCGGTGTCGCTGGCGATGGCCCTGTTTGTCGGGTGGAAGTGGGGATGGATCTGGTTCACGCCGGCGCTGCTCGCGACGGTCGTCGTGGATTGGATCGTCGCGGCGCGCATCCGGCCGGTTACCATCTGCTACCGATGCGACGCCGAGTACCGGGACGTTCCGCTCCATCCCCGGCATCGCGGGTACGACCCGCACATCGCGGAGCGTTACGCCCCAGTCAAGACCGTTCGAAGAATGCGCTGAAGATCTTCGACATCTCCCGTCCGATCGACGAAGAGACGCGGCCCTGGGAAGGAGACATCCCCTTTTCCTGGCGGCCCACCGCGCGGCTGATCGAAGGCTCGCTCTTCGAATCCACCTGCTTCACGATGAGCTCTCATCTGGGCACCCACGTGGACGCGCCTCTGCATGTGTTGACGAACGGGGCGACGATCGGCGAGCTGGCGCTCGATGCCTTCGTCGGCCCGGCGCGCGTTGTGGAGCTGCCCGGGCGCGGGGAGATCGGGCCCGACTCCCTCCCGCCGCGCACCCTCGGCGCGCGGCGTCTCCTGCTCCGCACCCGAGGCCGCGCGTTTCTTTCTCCCTTGGCCGCGGTCCGTCTGGCGGAGAAGGGAGCTCTGTTGATCGGGACCGACGCGATGTCCGTCGATCCGGACGACGCGGAGGACCTGCCCGTCCACCGCACCCTGCTCTCCCGCGGGGTGATGCTGCTGGAGAACCTGGATCTGGCCACCGTCCCGCCCGGCGACTACGACCTGGTGGCCCTCCCGATCCGCTTTCGAGACCTCGACGCCTCGCCGGTGCGAGCAATATTGATTAGGCGATAGTCATATATTTCCGAATTTTTATCGCATCGTTCCACTAAGCGCCTTATTTCATTCGGAGCAGTCCTCAGTCTGGCGGTCGGGACGAAACCTCAGGGAAAGATCCCCCGAATCTTCGTCGCCTCGTGGACCCGTCCCACGGCGAGGATCAGCGCTCCCGTCCTCAGGTCCGTGTCGTGCCGGCGAGCCATCTCCTCGACGTCCCCGTAGGCCTTCCGGATCGTCCGCTGGAGCTGCGTGCGCACCATTTCGGGGTCCCAGAAGAACGAGTAGAGGTCCTGCACCCACTCGAAGTAGGAGACCGTCACGCCCCCCGCGTTGGCGAGGATGTCGGGAATCACGACGATCCCCTTCTTATTCAGGATGTCGTCGGCGTCGGGCGTTGTCGGACCATTGGCCGCTTCCGCGACGATCCGCGCCTTGATCCGCGCCGCGTTGCGGCGGGTGATGACGCCTTCCAGGGCCGCGGGCACGAGGATATCGACCGGCAGCTCCAGCACCTCGTCATTGCCGACCTTTTCCCCGCGAGCGGCGGTGACGCTGCCCTTCTTTTCCTTTGCCGCGACGACACTGGCGACGTTCAGGCCTTTCTTGTCGAGAATCCCTCCCTTGGAATCGCTGACCGCGACGACCCGCGTTCCCGCTTCCTCCAGAAAGCGAGCGACGTGCATCCCGGCGTTGCCGAAGCCCTGGACAGCCGCCGTCGCCCCCTTCAACGACAGCCCCTGTCTTTTGGCGGCTTCCTCGATCGACACGTAGCAGCCCTCCGCGGTCGCTTCGTTGCGCCCGGCGGAGCCTCCGACGGAGAGAGGTTTTCCGGTGACGACACCCAGCGTCGAATACCCCTTGATCATCGAGTAGGTATCCATCATCCAGGCCATCGTCTGCGAGTTCGTGTAGACGTCCGGTGCGGGAATATCGCGGTCGTGGCCGAGGACGATCGAGATCTCGGACGTGAAGCGACGCGTCATCCTCTCGTTCTCTCCGAGCGAGATGGCCTTCGGATCGACCGTGATGCCGCCTTTCGCGCCGCCGAAGGGAATGCTGACGACCGCGCATTTCCAGGTCATCCACATCGCGAGGGCCTTGACCTCGTCCAGGGTGACGCCCGGGTGGTAGCGGATGCCGCCCTTGGAGGGGCCGCGCGCGATCGAATGCTGGACTCGGTAGCCTTGAAACACCCGGATCGAGCCGTCGTCCATTTTCACCGGCACCGAAACGATGAGCTGCCGCTTCGGGTTTCTCAGGACGGAGCGGGTGCCCGCGTCCAATCCGAGCTGGTCGGCCGCACGCTCGAACTGCCGGAGCGCGAACTCGTACGGGTTCAGGTTCTCGGCGGGCAGGGGTGCGGGCTTCGGATTAGCGGCCATTCTGCTCTCCTCCTTGCTCAGTCGTCGATTGTGGTTCGGTTTGGTGTCCTTAGTATCCCTGCTTCGCGATGTAGAAAGAAAGGGTCTCCAGATTGATCTTCAGATCGACGTTTTTCAAGCGGACGCCCGGCGGCACGTTCAGCCGCACGGGAGCAAAGTTCAGAATGGCCTTCAGGCCGGCTCCGACGCATCGCTCCGCGACCTCGGCGGCGGCTTCGCCGGGAACGGTGATGACACCGATCTCGATTCCTTGCGATTCCACGACGCCCGGGAGCTCGGAGACGTCATGCACGCGTACGCCCGTGCGTGTGCGCATGCCGATCTTTCCCGGGTCCACGTCGAAAAGGGCGGCTATCTCGAATTCCCCCGAGTGAAACCCGGCGTAGTCGGCGAGCGCTGTGCCGAGATGGCCGGCCCCCACGATCGCCACGCGTCGGGTTCGGTCGAGTCCGAGGAGCCCGAGCAAGTGGCGTTTCAACCCGTCGACTTCGTAACCCACGCCGCGCACGCCGAACTCGCCAAAGATCGCCAGGTCTTTGCGGATCTGAGCGGAGTTCAGGTCGAACCGCTGCGCCAGGGTCTCCGACGAGACGTGCCGCACGCCTTCTGACTCGAGCAGCGTCAGGCAGCGAAGGTAGACCGAGAGGCGCGTGGCGACCGATTCGGATACGGACTGCCGCTCCGGAATCACGAGCCGAGGAAGGGGAGGGTGTCGGCCGCGCGGCGCGCGACTTCCCAGAGAGTGGACGGAAAGATCCCGAGCCCCAGGATCCCGACGGCGCAAAGGCCCAGGGCAAGCCCGTCGGCCCAGGCGAGTCGCGGCGGCCCCTCCGGCTCGACGGTATCCCGCATGTACAGGACGTAGACCACCTTCAGGTAGTACCCGATCGAGACCAGGCTGTTGAGCACGCCGATGATGGCGAGCGCGTAGAGCTGGCGCTCGATCGCCACCTGGAAGACGAAGAACTTTCCGATGAAGCCTGCCGTGGCCGGGATGCCCGCCAGCGAAAAGAAGCAGAGCGCGAGCACGGCCGCGGGGAAGGGGGTTCGCCGGCCCTCGCCGGCCAGCAGTCCGACCGGATGCGGCTTGGTTTCGTCGCGGTAGAGGGCCGCGACGGCGGCGAAGGCGCCCGCGTTGGACACGAGATAGGCAAAGAAATAGACGATGACCGCTGCCAGCGCGTCATGCCCGAAGACCGCGAGCGCAATGGTCACGTAGCCCATATGAGCGATTCCTGAATAGGCCAGCAGCCGCTTGATGTCTCGCTGAGCGAGCGCCACGACGTTGCCGAGCGTCATCGAGAGCACCGCCAGAACGGCGACTCCCGTCCGGAGGCGATCGGGCAGGCCGCCGGCGAACACGGCCGTAAAGACCCGGTAGAGGACCAGAAGGCTCGCTCCCTTCGGTGCGACGGAAAGGTAGGCGACCGCGGGAGTCGGCATGCCCTGATACACGTCGGGCGCCCAGGCATGAAAGGGCGCGAGCGACATCTTGAAGGCGAAACCGACTAAGAGAAGCAGGAGGCCGAGCATCACGACCGGATCGGTGCCGAGGCCGGGCTGCGACAGAGCGGTGAGGAGGACGCTGCCGCTCTTTCCGAACAGGAAGGCGATCCCGTAGAGGGTGAACGCGGACCCGAAGGCGCCCGTCAGGAAGTACTTCAAACCGGCCTCGGAGGAAGCGGGAACCGTGCGGAAGAACGCGGCCAGGACGTAGAAAGCGAGCGAGAGAGTCTCGAGTCCGAGGAAGATGATCAGCAGATCCAGACCCCTCGTCATGAGGGACACGCCCATGTGGCCCCAGAGAAGCAGGGCGTAGAACTCCCCCTTCTCCTGGCCCATGCGTTCGAGATAGGGCTTGGCGACCAGAATCGCGATGGCGGCCGTCGCGCCCAGAAACAGTCCGGCAACCGAAGTCAGCGGCGAAGTCTCGAACCGGCCCCCGAAGGAGAGGCCTTCCGGGCCGCGGACCAGAAGCGACAGGGAGACGGCCACCGCGGCGAGCGCGATCGTCGCAAACCAATCGTGCAGCCGCGGGGCGAAGGCTTCGAGCAGGACCAGGAGGCATCCCGCCGCCGCCAGTACGATCTCGGGACGGATGGCTTCGAAATCCGCCTGGCCGAATTGGATCAGCGTGCCCGTCACCGGCTGGCCCTCTTGAAGAACTGGAGGGGGGGAGGGGGAGAGAGGGCGAGTGGGCGATGGACCCGTGCTCTTCGTTCCCCCCCTCTCCCACTCACCCCCTCACCGACTCGATTCCTCTCCGCCACCTTCGCGCTCACCTGCTCCCGCAGCGCCTCGACCGACGGGTTGATTCTTGAAAGCACATCGTTCGGTCGCACGCCGATCCAGATCATCAGAAGAACGAGCACCGCGGCGGCCACCAGCTCGGTGGGGCGGATGTCGGGGAGGCTGCGGTTCTCGTCGTGGGTGATCGGGTTCCAAAAGACCCGCTGGACGAGTGTGAGCATGTAGACCGCCGAGAGGATCACGCCGGTGGCCGCGAGGACGGCCCAGGCACGATGGGGAGAGGTCCAGGTTCCCAGGAGGATCAGGAACTCGCCGACGAACCCGTTCAAGCCCGGCAAGCCGATCGAGGAGAGAGTCGCGACGAGGAAGAGAGCGGTCGTGACCGGGACGACGCCGGCGATTCCGCCGTAGGCCGCGATCTCGCGGCTGTGCCGGCGCTCATAGAGAACCCCCACGAGAAGGAAAAGCGCTCCGGTCGACAGTCCGTGGTTGATCATCTGGAGCACGGCGCCCGAGAGCGCGGTCGCGGTGAAGGCGCCGACCCCGACGACGACCAGTCCCAGATGGGACACGGACGAATAGGCCACGAGCCTCTTCATGTCTTTCTGCGCGTACGCCACCATGGCGCCGTAGATCACTCCGATCACGCCGAGGATTCCCAGCCAGGGGGCGTAGCGAGTCGCCGCGTCGGGGAAGAGGGGGAGAGCAAAACGCAGATAACCATAGACGCCGAGCTTCAGGAGCACTCCGGCCAGGATGATCGAGCCTGCGGTGGGAGCCTCGGTATGCGCGTCGGGCAGCCACGTGTGGAGCGGGAAGACGGGGACCTTGATCGCAAAGGCCAACGCGAAGGCGAAGAAGAGGACCGCCTGTGTCGCAGGGGCCAGCGCCAACCCTGTCAGGTCCGCCAGCAGGAACGACCACTCTCCCGTCGCGTTTCGGTAGCTCACCGCCAGATAGAGGATCGCGAGGAACATCAGGAGGCTCCCCGCCATCGTAAAGAGGAAGAACTTCATCGCGGCGTAGATCCGCCTCGCTCCTCCCCAGATGCCGATGATGAAGTACATCGGCACGAGCATGACTTCCCAGAAAACATAGAAGAGCGCGAGGTCCAGCGCGGCGAGGGCGCCCAGCATGCCCGTTTCGAGAACGAGGAACGCGATGGAGAAGCCGCGCACGCTCTTCTCGACGTGCGAGACGGAGAAGAGCAGAGAGACCGGCGTCAACAACGTCGTCAGCAGGATGAGGAGCAGAGCGATCCCGTCGATGCCGAGGGTATAGGTGATCCCCATCGAAGGAAGCCAGCGAGCCTGCTCGACGAACTGAAAGTCCGCCGTTGTGACCTGGAAACGCGTCCAGAGAGGAATCGAGAGGACAAAGGCTGCAAGCGAGATCACGAAGGCGAACCACTTCGCCGCGGCCGGCTTCGTTGCGGGAAAGAAAAGCAGGAGCACCGCTCCCGCCGTCGGAAGAAAGATTACGACCGTGAGAAGGTGGTTGGCGAGCAGCTCGCTCATCTAGAAGCTCACCCCGAGCACGATGAGCAGAAGTCCCACCACTCCGAGAAAGAACGTCAGGGCGTAATTCCTTACGTTTCCGGTCTGAAGGAAACGGAGGAGATCTCCCGTCAGCTCCACAAGGAACGCGCCGGCGTTCAGAACGCCGTCGATGATGAGCACGTCCACGACCTTCCACAGCATCCAGGCCAGCCAGTTGAAGGGGCGCACGAAGAGAAAGTCATAGGCTTCGTCGACGTCGAACTTGTCCTCGACGAGCTCGTAGAGAGTCGGGAACGTTGCCGCGATTTTGGCCGGAATCCGACCGCCCTGTTTCGCGTACCAGTTCCATCCGAGCAGGAGACCCATCACCGCCGCCGCGACCGAAATGGCGATCAGAAGCCACTCGGTTCCGGTGCCGAGCGCATGCTCGACCGACTCCTCGAGGGGCAGAAAGACGGGGGAAAGGAACCGCTCGATCGCGTTTTGCTCGACAGTCGACCCGAAGACTTCCCGGACGACTTTCGGGACGCCGACGAACCCCCCGACGATCGAGAGAGCCGCCAGGATGAGAAGGGGAGTCGTCATCGACGGTGGCGATTCGTGGAGGTGATGTTCCTGCTCGTGCGTTCCCCGAAACTCTCCCGCGAAAGTCAGCGAGACGAGACGGAACATATAGAACGCTGTCAGGCCAGCCGTCACGACGCCGACGCCCCACAGAACGTAGCGCTGATGCTCGAAGACGCCCGCCAGGATCGAGTCCTTCGAAAAGAAGCCGGCGAGCGGCGGGATGCCGGCCAGGGCGAGAGTCGCGATCAGGAAAGTCCAATAGGTGAGAGGGAGCTTCGACTTCAGCCCTCCCATCTTGCGCATGTCCTGCTCGCCGCCCATGGCATGGATGACGGACCCGGACCCGAGAAAGAGGCAGGCCTTGAAAAAGGCGTGCGTCATGACGTGGAACATTCCGGCGACATAGGCCCCGACCCCGCAGGCCAGGAACATGTAGCCCAGCTGCGAGACGGTCGAGTATGCGAGGACCTTCTTGATGTCGTTCTGAGCCAGCGCGATCACGGCGGCGAAGATGGCGGTGATCGCCCCAATGACGGCGACGACTGCCATCGCATCGGGGGTGAGTCGGAAAAGGACGTTGCAACGCGTGACCATGTAGACACCCGCCGTCACCATCGTGGCCGCGTGGATGAGCGCCGACACTGGCGTGGGCCCGGCCATCGCGTCGGGAAGCCACACGTAGAGAGGGACCTGCGCCGACTTGCCGACGGCACCGACGAAAAGGCAGAGCGCGACAACTGTCAGAAACGGCGCGTAACGGGCGGGATCCGCGGCCGCGGTCGAGAAGACGCGATCGAAGTCGAGGGATTGAAAAAGGCTGAAGAGCCCGAACATCCCGAGCAGGAACCCGAAGTCCCCGATGCGATTGACGACGAAGGCCTTCTTGCCGGCAGCCGCCGCGTACTCGCGCTCGTAGTAGTAGCCGATCAGAAGGTAGGAGCAGAGCCCGACGCCCTCCCACCCGACGAAGAGAAGCAGGAAGTTCTGCGCGAGGACGAGCGTCAGCATCGAGAACATGAAGAGATTCAGGTACGCGAAGTAACGGGCGTAGCCGGCGTCCGACTCGTCGTGACGCATGTAGCCGATCGAATAGACGTGGATCCAGAAGCCGACGAAGGTGACGAAGGAGGTCATCAGGGCCGAGAGCGCGTCGAGCCGGTAGGCGATGTCAACCGAGAAGGAGCCGGCCGCGATCCAGCCGCCCACGGTCTCGACCACGGGCGCCCGGCTTCCGAACACGAACGGAAGGAGACGGGAATATGCCGCGACCGTCGCCAGGCCCACCGAACCAACTCCGACGGCGGAGACGAAACTCTTCCCGAGCTTTTTGCCGAGCAGGCCGCAAAGGAGAAAGCCGGCCAGCGGGAGCGCCGGAACCAGCCAGAGGGGAGCCATCACGCGGTCACCATTTCAGGAGATGAATCTCGTTGACGTCGATCGTTTCGGTGTGGCGGAAAAGCGCGACGAAGATGGCGAGTCCGACGGAGGCCTCCGCAGCTGCGATGGCGATCACGAAAAACACGACGATCTGGCCTTCCAGCGAGTGGAGAGCCGCCCCATAGCCGAGCAGCGCGAGGTTCGCCGCGTTCATCATGAGCTCGATCGAAAGAAAGATCGTGATGGCATTGCGGCGCATCAGGGCCCCCGCAAGGCCGATCACGAAGAGGCCTCCGGACACGAGCAGAACGTCGGAGAGAGGAATTCCGGCGATCACGACGTCTTCTCCCGGCGGGCGAGGACGAAGGCGCCGACCAGAGCCGCCAGCAGCAGCACCGACAGGGCCTCGAACGGCAGGAGGTAATCGGAGAAGAGGAGTCGGGCGATCGCCGTCAGGTCGTCGGGATCGGGAATCCGGCTCGAGTCGGAGGGAAGTCCGACTCCGCCGTGCGACCGCAAAAGTCCGAAGAGCATGGCGCCGAAGAGGAGGAGCGCGGCTCCCGACAGGACTCGCTGGATGGGATGCGGGTCCCCTCGGTGCTCCTCCTGTTGCACGTTCAAAAGCATGATCACGAAGAGAAAGAGAACGAGGATGGCTCCGGCAT